>JALOOI010000090.1 GCA_025454495.1 Anaerolineae bacterium | reverse complement strand
GCCAGAGCGCCCGGGAGCAGTTTCGTGAGCGGACGGGGCTTTCGCTACCCTTCTGGGGGCGCTATGGGAGATGGCTGGGCGGCCTTGCGCGGGGAGAAATGGGAATGAGCTACTCCTACGGCGTAGACAGTGCGACGATCCTGCTGCCACGCTTGGCGCGGACTGCATTTCTGAATGCCTGTGCCATGACGTTGGCGTTTGGCATTGCGGCTCCCATGGCGTTGTACGCCGCGCGCTTTCCACGAGCCGCAGTCGCCCGCGCGCTGGTTCAAGGCGCACAGGCATTGCTGATGATTCCAGAAATGGCGGTTGCGCTGCTGTTGGTGGCGGCGGCCGTGCGATGGGGAATACCCTTGCCGGGAGGTCAATCAAGCACCAATGCGGCCAGCCTTTGGCCGTCGTTTGCCGGTGCCTTTGAAGGATTGACAGCGCCCTGCATCGCCTTGGCGTTGGGTGCGTTTCCAATCTACTTCCGGCACCTGCGATCCGCGCTTGTCCACGCACTGCAGGCCCCGTACGTGCATACGGCCCGGACGCTGGGCCTTCCCTCAAGCGTGTTGTACCTGCGTTATGTACTGCCCGCCGCCGCCAATCCCTTGCTGTCGTTGTTTGGGCTGAGTGTGGGCGGAATGCTGAGCGCCTCGCTGGTGGTGGAGACCATCACGTCGTGGCCCGGCATGGGTCCTTTGATGCTGGAGGCTGTGCTGGCGCGGGACCAGAATATGGTGGTGGGGGGCGTTCTGCTTTCTGGCGCGGCGCTTTTGCTGGGGAATCTGATGGCGGACGTCGCCCTGCTGCGGTTGGATGCGAGGATCCGCTCATGAGCCGCTTTCTGCACCGGCGTCTTTTGCTGGCCCTGGCGGCATGGCATTGCCTGCTGGCCTTGGCGGCGTGGTTGTCGCCCCAACCACCCTTGCGGCAATACCGGGACTTCCCCAGCGCGCCGCCGACGCCAATCCACATCCAGACGGCCGATGGTAGGCTTAGCTGGCCGTATGTGTGCGCGTTGACGCCGCATCCCATCGATTTCGGAGTCTATCTCGAGGACTGCCAGCAGCAGTTCGGACTGCGCCTGCTGACCTTGCGTCCTGACGGCCAACTCGCCCTGCTGCAGTCGGAAGGGCCGGAGCGATTTTTCCTGCTGGGGACCGACGAGTTCGGCAGAGATATCTTCAGCCGCATGTTGGCCGGGGGCCTGCTTTCGGTGGGAACGGGGCTGGGCGCGACTCTGGTGGCTTTGGCGCTGGCGTCGGTGGCGGGCGGCGTGGCGGGATTCTACGGCGGCTTTGCGGACAGCGCGCTGAGCCGCACGGCGGAGTTGCTGATGGCGGCGCCGTTGCTGTATCTGCTGCTGGCGGTCCGCGCGGCGCTTCCGATTCAGATGGACCCGGTGCATGCCTTTTGGATCGCCATCGCGATGGTAAGCCTTGTGGGATGGACGCGTCCCGCGCGCCTGGTGCGGGGGGTGGTGTTGAGTGCGCGCACGCGCGGCTACGTACTGGCCTCCCGTGGATTTGGCGCCGGACCATCTCACCTGCTGCGACGCCATATCCTGCCCGAAGCCCTTCCCGTGCTTTGGACTCAGGCTGCGTTGCTGGCCCCACAGTTTGTGCTGTTGGAGGTGACCTTGGGCTTCCTGGGTTTGGGACTACCCGAGCCCTCACCCAGTTGGGGTTCGATGATGGCATCGCTACGTCAGTACGACACGCTTACGTCGCGGTGGTGGATGTGGTCACCGGCCGTCGCGTTGACGATATCGCTGTTGTTGTTCAGTGGCTATGCACAGAGCCTGGAGGAAGCCGCTGGAGAGCAAGAGCCCACCGAAGGTACGCAGTGGGACGCCACATATTCGGAAATGGAAGGCGTGACGAAACGCCAGTGAGGGATTGATGACACATCGCACGACGCTTTTGTTGGGAGAGTTGACCGTGGCTTCCGCGCGGCTGCTTCTGGTATGCAGGTTGGGCCTGGCACGCCGGACGGGCCTGGTAGGGTTGGCATCGCTGTGGGCGCTATTGTTGACCGCGCCCGCGCTGACTTTGGCCCAGGACAAGGCCACCAACGCGGCCCCAGCGGACCAGACAACGGAGTATCTGGTATCCCCAACTCCGGTGGGCAGGCCAGGAGGTCGCCTGGTGATTTCCATGCGGGCTGAGCCGCGCACGCTGAATCCATTGGCAGCCGTCGATGCGGCATCGAAAGAACTGTTGTCCTTGCTGCATGCTGACCTGGTACACATCCATCGTCCAAGCCAACGGACACAGGCAGCGCTGGCGCGGGATTGGACCGTATCCGCGGATGGCTTGCGATATACACTTCGCCTACGTCGTTCGTTACGCTTTTCTGACGGCGCTCCGCTGACGGCCGATGATGTGGTGTTCAGTTTTCAGGCGCTATTGGATGAGAGAACGAAGGCGCCCGCGCGCGACCTGCTGCGGATTCAGGGACGCTTTCCCACCATTCGTAAACTGGATGCAGACACCGTGGAGCTGGTGTTGCCCGCGCCCTATGCCCCGGCGGAACGGCTGTTCGACAGCCTGGCCATCCTGCCCCGGCACAAGCTGGAGGCCACCTTTCGCGAAGGGAAACTGCTGGAGGCTTGGAACCTGACCACCGCACCCGCTTCCACCGCGGGCGCCGGACCCTTTCGGCTGAAGGAGTATCTGCCCGGCCAGCGCATCGTGCTGGAGCGCAATCCTTACTACTGGAAGCGCGATGGGGCGGGCCGTGCCCTGCCCTACTTGGATGAGTTGGTGGTGCTGTTCATGCCAGACCAGGAGGCTGAGGCCCTACGTTTTCGCGCCGGCGATATCCACCTGTTGAGTCGCGTAAGCGCGCGCAACTTCCGCTCTCTGCAGTCGGGGCCGGGCAGCCCACAGCGGGTGATGACGGATCTTGGCCCGGGCCTGGAACAGCACTTGTTGTTCTTCAATTTGAACGATGTCGAAAAACGGGGCCTGAGTGGCCTGCGCTCCAAACGTGTCTGGATGCAAGACCCACGCTTCCGTAAGGCAATCTCACAGGCCATTGACCGGCAGGCGCTGGCGCGCCTCGCGTATCAGGGAAAGGCCACACCGATTGTGCATCACGTCAGCCCCGGAAACCGGCTGTGGCATGTCGCGGTGGGGGCTGCGCCAGTACGGAACGTGGCCGCGGCTGAACGTGAGTTACGCGCCATGGGGCTGGTGCGCAAGGGTGAGTGGCTGATGGATGGGAACGGCAGCCCGGTGGAGTTTTCCATCGCGGTGAACGCTGGCAATCTGGAGCAACAGCAGATGGCGACGCTGGTGCAGGAGGATCTGCGAGGACTGGGAATCCGGGTGACCGTGGCGCCGCTGGAGTTTCGAAGCCTGATTGACCGGGTGATGCGCACCCTGGACTACGAGGCCGCGATGCTGGCGCTGCGGGATGGCGATGTGGATCCCACGCCACAAATGCCCATGTTGCTCTCCACGGGAGCGATGCACTTCTGGCGTCCAGGGCAGGCCGCAGCGGCATTCCCCTGGGAGGCCGAGATTGATCGACTGATGCAGGCCCAGAACTCCACCATGGATCCGGCGCGACGACGTGAGCTCTACGGACGCGTGCAACAACTGGTGGCGACCGAGTTGCCCTTTATTGCGCTGGTGAGTCCGCACACGTTGGTGGGAGCGCATCGCGAACTGGGGAATTTGCAGCCAGCAGTGCTTGCCCCGCATCTATTGGACGGGCTGGACGTGATCTTTTGGAAGAACGGAAACGGACGACGGTGACAGGCGCGGGTCCCATCCTGGATTTACTAAGCGGGGCTAAGCCGGACCGCACCTGGGCGGACGCGCGTCTGGTGGAAGCCTGCCAGCAGGGCGACGAGCGTGCATGGGAAGCGCTAGTTGAAAAGTACAAGCAGCTCATCTATGGGATTCCGTTCCGGTACGGCGCGCAGGCGGACGATGCGGCCGACATCTTTCAGGCGGTGTGGGTTGACCTGTATGCGGAGTTGCCCCGGCTACGCAATGTGGATGGTCTGAAATCCTGGTTAATGACCGTCACCGCGCGACACGCGTTGCGTTGGAAGCAAAGGCGCGGGCGGCGGGGAGAGGTGGATCTGGACGAAGAACACTCGGCCACCTTGGATGAAGACGCGCCGCTGGCCTCCGAGATTCTGGAAGAAACTGAGCAGCGCCAACTTGTGCGCCAAGCTGTATTTTCCCTGCCGGAACGATGCCGGGAAATGGTGCAGATGCTGTTTCTTAGCGATCCCCCCATCCCCTACCAGGAGGTGGCGGAGCACTTCGGTTTGGCCTTAGGCTCCATTGGCTTTATCCGGGGACGTTGCCTGCAGAAACTGCGCAAGGCCTGCGAGGAGCTGGGCATTGGCAGACCGTAAGCCGTCGATGGCGCCGCGGGGCACCGATGCCACGTCACCGATCTCCCCTGCTTCCAGGGGCGAGGCGGCGCAGCCGGTGGTTCTTGAGCGGCTGGCTGCGGGGGAGACTTGGGAGTATTGTCGACAAAGCCTTTCGTTGACAGCCGATCCGCAACTGTTGAACGCCATCTACGACGCCAGCCTGCGCACGGCGCGGATTGACCTGGATCGTGCCGCGCACCTTGGCCTTGCAGCAACCGCGGTGGCCACGGAACTCAGCGATGGGCACAGCCTAGGCTTGGCGGCCCGCGCCAACGCCAACCTGCTCTATCTGCAGGGCCGACACGCGGAGGCGCTGGCGCTGTACCAGGAAGCGATCCGCCATTTTCAACAGGAGGGCTCCTTGGCGCGGGCGCAGGTGGAAGTGGCCCGCACCCGCAATAGCGCGATTCAGACCCTTGCCTATCTGGCCCGCTACGCGGAGGCGATCAAGTGGGCAGAGCAGGCGCGCGTTGTTTTCGATGAAATTGGGGACGAGGTGAGGCTGGCGCGCCTGGATGGAAATCTGGCCAATCTCTACTTTCGTCTTGACCGGTTCGATGACGCCATGGCGGCCTATGAGCGGGCGCTGGATGCCTTCAGGCGCGTGGGAACCCCGCAGGATATCGCCGCGGCGCTAAGCAATCTGGCCACCTGCTGCATCAGCATGGGGGCGTTCAACCGGGCGCTTCAGATGCACCAGGAAGCGCGTGTGGTATGCGCAACACACGGGTTCTCGTTGCTGGTGGCGCAGGCCGATTACAACATCGCCTACTTGCATCTGCATCGTGGCGACCTCCGTGAAGCGATGAGCCTCTACGCCGGCGCCCGCCAGCATTGTGCACAAGTGGGCGACGCCTACCACGCGGCGCTGTGTGACCTGGACCAGGCTGAGCTGATGCTGGAAGTGAATCTATTGTCAGAGGCGAGCCGACTGGCGCGGCGAGCCATTCGCGGCTTTCGTACGCTGCAGATGCGATATGAGCGCGCCAAGGCGATGGTGTTCCTGGCAACCGCGCTGGCGCGAGCGCAGGACCTTAACCAGGCGCGCAAGCACTTCCTGGTGGCGCGCCGCCTATTCCATGCGGAGTCCAACGTTGTGTGGACCGCCTACATCGATTTGCACCTTGGTTTGTTGAGCCTGCAGGTGGGCGAAACCCGGCGTGCGCTCGTCCGTGCGCAGCAGGCATTGCTGGTGATGGAAGACAGGCAGGTTCCTGGTAAGTGGATTCTAGCCCAGCTGGTTCTGGCGAGGATTCACCTGGAGATGGGCAATGCGGCTCTGGCCGCGGCCGCTTGCCGCATGGGCTTGCGTAAGGCGGAGGCGATTGGGTCACCGGCCATGCGATTCGCTTGTCTGGCGCTGCTGGGGAAAGCATGCCTTTACCTGGATCTCCCGCAGCCAGCGCGCCAGGCACTAGAGGGAGCAGCGGAGGAACTCGACCGTCTGCGTGCCGGTGTGCCGGGCGAAGAATTGCGCATCTCATACTTCGACGACAAGGCCGAGGTCTTTGAGAAACTGGCGCTTTTGTACCTGGACGCTGAACGGGATGCAGGGCCTGCGTCCCAGAACGGAGACGCGCCCATGTGGAGGTGCATTCAGCGGGCCAAGTCAAGGGCCTTGCTGGATTCACTGGGGCCGACACCTGCGGTGGAGTGGAGCGCATCGGACGAGGGCAGCACGGAATCGGGGCAGAGCGGGACGCCAGGGCAGAGCGGGACGCCAGGGGTGAACGGGACGATTGAGAAGCTTCGGCGGCAGCTTCACGAAACCTACGTCCGCGCCTCGGATGCAGAGTTGCGCGGGGTGGCGGCGGAGGCAACCCGGTGGCGCGAGCGCACGCTACAACTGGAGCGTCAGTTGCAGGAAGAACGCGCACAACTTCGCTTGCTGGGCCATGCAACAGACCGTGGACCAGAGGATGGTGAAGCCAATGTAGCCAGCCTGGAACGGCTACAGGAGGTCTTGCGCCCCGGCCAGGTGTTCGTGGAGTATTTTTGCGTGGGCGGGCGCATGCTGGCCTTTGTGGTGTCGGCAGGCCAGAGGCCAGCGCGCGTGCTGCTGGGTGATCCGGTGGACCTTCGATCTACGGCACGCCTGGCGCTGTTTCAAATCGCCAGCTACCGCTATCGCCGGACGGCGCCGGGGGAAACCGAGGGGCGATGGCCCGCGCTGGCCAGTCATCTGCAACGGCTTCACGACGCCTTGGTGGCGCCCGTACTGGAGTACGCGCCTTCCTCGGCCGACACCTTGATTGTGGCGCCCCACAGCTTCCTGCACAGTATTCCGTTTGCGGCGTTGGGCCCCGCCGAAGCGCCCCTAGGGAGCACCCTGCGGATCTTGCGTGCGCCAAGTGCATCGGCCTATGCACTGGCAACGCCAGCAGATTCCCCCCGGGACGATGTGGCGCTAAGCCATCGAGCAAACGCGCTTTTGCTTGGCGTTCCAGATCACCGTGCGCCGCTGATCGCATCGGAGGTGGAAGGCGTCGGACGCATGATTCCCGGGGCCAGCGTGCATGTGGGCGCCAGCGCTACCTTGGATGCGTTACGACTGGAAGGCGCCCATGCTGACCTCATCCACATCGCGGCTCACGGCCACTTCCGCACGGACAGCCCGATGTTTTCTTCCATCCGATTGGGAAACGGCAACCTGAACCTCTACGAATTGCAGCAGATGCAACTTCCCGCGCGGCTGGTGACGCTGAGTGGCTGCAGCACCGGAGTACACGCGGTGTTGGGTGGGGATGAGTTGATGGGGCTTTCGCGAGGTTTCTTTCTGGCTGGCGCCCACCAGGTGATGGTGACCCTGTGGGAGGTGAATGACGGCAGCACAGCGCAGTTCATGACCTACTTCTATCGGGCCTATCTGAACCACGGCATTGCGGCGATGGCGGCGCAGGAAGCGGCCGACGAGGTGCGCCAGCAGCATCCGCATCCCTACCACTGGGCGCCATTCAGTTTGATGGTGAATGGTGCCCAGCGCGGGAGAGCCGATTGAGGACGGGACTCCTCCCCGGCGGCCAATGGCGGCAGGGAGCTGTTTGGCACGGGGCCGTGTATTTCTTTCACACATTTTTTTTGTGGAAGGTATATTTTTCGTCCTGGTCGTTTCCCCATAGCAGTCAAGTGAGGGTTTTGTGCATTACAACGAAGCACTTTGGGTTGACTACGTACGCGGCTTGGTGGAGCCGGGTTTGGCCCGTGAGATGCAACAACATCTCGCAGGTGGATGCCGTCGCTGCACTGCGCTCCACACCTCCCTCGTCGCAGTGGAGGATACGTTTCAAGAGGACCGCGTGCGCCCGGTGCCGGAAGCACTGGCGAGGATGGCGCGTGCGGTCTTCCCTCCTCGGCGCCTCTTCTGGCGTGAACTCCCTCGGGAACTGGCGACGTTGGTCACCGGAAGCTTGCCGCAGCTCCACTTGCAAGGGGTGCGCGCCAGCATTGATGCAGCGCGCCATTTCACATTTCGTGCTGAAAACTACTGGGTGGATATGCAGGTGGAACGTCAAACGCAGCCTGCTGCACATCTGCGGCGTGGGTATGGATCTGCGCGATTTGCCCGGCCGCAGCCAGCCCACCATCACCGCCGCCTCCCACTCCTGACCCCCCGGCCCATGCCTGTGGCGTAAAAATTGCGTGCCGCCCCCGGCAGCGTTATACTCTGTCGTATTATCTGGCTCATTCATCTGGCATCATGGCAACGACCTCATCGGAGGATGTATGGCGGCAAAGCTGGAGGCACAGGCAGTGCTGGATGCGCTGGGGCATGGAATCCTCATTTTCTCCAGCGATGGTAAGCTCATACAGCATAATGTGATGGCGGGCACGCTGCTGGGCACGGATTTAAAGATCATCCGTGAGCAGGGCTGGAACAGCGCGGCGGCCCTGTTCGATACGGATTTGCTGCCGGAGGAGCGCGTGGACGAAATCCGCAAAAAGGCGCTGTCTGCCGAGCGGCCGGTGCGCTTCCACATCTTTCGCTCCGGTGAATATGTACCCTGCACCGCGGCCACCATCACCGATGCCGGGGGCGAAGTGGCGCTGATGCTGACGCTGGATGTGCCCGACTGGGACGTGGTGAGCAGCGTCATTGACAAATTTCGCGTCGAAATGCGCGATGCCGTCCAGAGCACCCGCGGGCATATTGACCTCATCAACCGCACCATCGGCAGCGACCAGGATCCGGCCGCCGCCCGCATCATCCGGCGCATTGGCGGCTTCACCCGCCTCATCGGCATTCATATGAGCCGCGCCGGCCGGCTGATGCATATGCTGGAACGGCTGGAAGACCTGCGTACCGGCAAACTGCGCGACAAAGTCCGCGATGACCGTAAAAAGCTCAATCTTGAGGATTATCTGGAAGAATTTATCGAGTCGCTGGATGAAATTGAACTGCTCGACCCGGAGACCGAAATGCACGATTACCGGTCGCGCATTAAGCTGGTCGTGGAAGGCACGCCGCTGGTGAATGTGTCGCGCCGCTACCTGACGTATACCTTGCAGGAGCTGCTGCGGAATGCTATTATGTACAGCCTGCGCGGCACGACCATCCAGATTAAGGTCACGCCGGCCAGCCCTGGCATCCAGATGGATGTGACCGATGAGGGCTATGGCATTCGCCCGCGCGAAGCGGAACGGGTGTTTAAACCCTTCCAGCGGGCCCGGCAGCCGCAGATCATCAGTGAATTCGGTTACGGCTTAAGCCTGTACCTGTGTAAAAGCGAACTGGCAGCGATGAACGCGCATCTGTGGTTCACCAGCGAAGACGGGGTAGGGACGACGTTCAGCCTGATGCTGCCGCCCTGGGTGGAGGATGCCGCTGCGTCCAGTTCCAGCCAGCCGGCTTAAACCGCGCCCGATGCCTTCGGACGAGGAGCCTGCGCCTCCCCTGCATCGTCAGGGCGGGGCGTTTTTATTTTCGGCAGCCGCGCGCCAGGCCCGGCTGTAGTGCCAGAGGATGTGCCATGCGAGACCTGCTGCAAGGTTTAACACCGGAGAGCTTTAACGCGCTGATCCTGCTGGTGATGGCGGTGGGGCTGATGCTGGCGGCGGTACGGCTGTACCGTGACCTGGCGCGCCCGCTGCCGCCCCCGCCGGATGATGTGGCGGACGTGCTGCGCGAGCTACAGGAAGATACCCGGCCGCGCCGGCCCGACCCGCAGTGACAACCGCCTGTTTTGCATAACGCAGTCGTGGAGGAAAGACCATGCTCGATGTTGCGCTGATCCGCGAAAAGCCCGAATGGGTGAAAACACAGCTCGCCAGACTGGGCGACGAGGCCGCCCTGCGCCGGATTGATGACCTGGTGACGCTGGATGCCCGCCGGCGTGACCTCATCCGCCAGCGCGAAGACCTGCAAAAATTCCGCAACGTGCTGAACAAAGCCATCGGGATGCTGCGCGGGAACAAACAACTCGCGCCGGAGATCGTGCGCGGCCGCGCCTACCACGCCGCCCGGGCCATCGCCGCGGGTGAGTATGACGCGGCGGCCGGCATCCTGGGCGGCACCGGCACCGCCCCGGTGGACGACGTGCCCGCTGCCATGGATGCCGCGGCCGCGCTGGAACAACTGGCCCAGGCCATGGGCAGCCTGAGCAACCATGCCGCCGGGCTGGATGCCACGGTTACGGAGGTGGAAACGGAGCTGAACACGCATTTGCTGTGGCTGCCCAACCTGCCCCATGAGAGCGTGCCCTTCGGCCACGATGACAGCGATAACCGGCCCTGGCCGCCGGAAGGCACCTTCCGCACCTTTGATTTTACGCCGAAAGCCCACTGGGACCTGGGCCCGGCCCTGGGCATCATCGACTTTGAGCGCGGTGTGCGGCTGGCCGGCTCGCGCTTTTACGTCCTTAAGGGCCAGGGGGCGCGGCTGCAACGGGCGCTCATCGCCCTGTTTCTGGATATGGCGCGGGCCAAAGGCTTCACCGAAGTCTATGTGCCTTACCTGGTGAAAGAGGACATGCTCATCGGCGCGTCGCAGTTCCCCAAATTCCGCGATGTGGTCTACAGCCACCAGGAAGAGGACGGCGAAGCGCTGTACCTGCTGCCCACCGCCGAAGTCGCCATCACCAATTTGCACCGCGATGAAATTCTGGCGGAGCAGGCCCTGCCGCTGAGCTATGTGGGGCACACCCCCTGCTTCCGGCGCGAAAAAGCCGCCGCCGGGCGCGATACGCGCGGCATTAAGCGCGTCCACCAGTTCGAAAAAGTGGAGATGTACCAGTTCACCACGCCCGAAACCAGCTATGCCACCCTGGAGCGCCTGACCGAAGCCGCCGCCGACATCTGCCGGGCGCTGCAAATTCCGTTTCGGCGGCTGGAAATTTGCACCGGCGACCTGGGCTTCAGCGCCACCAAAAAATATGACATCGAAATGTGGGCCCCCGGCTGCGAAGAATGGCTGGAAGTGAGTTCATGCAGCAATACCGAGAGCTTCCAGGCGCGGCGGGCGATGATCCGCTATTACCCGGAGGGCAGCAAAAAAGCGCAGTTCGTCCACACGCTCAATGGCAGCGGGCTGGCGCTGCCGCGCGTCATCATCGCCATCCTGGAAAATTACCAGCAGGCGGATGGCTCGGTCAGCATCCCGGCGGCGCTGCGCCCCTACCTGGGCGGTGAGGAACGCATCACCCCGGCCTGAGCCTCACACGGGGCGGGCGCGTCGTCCGGGGCGGGCGGCGCGTCCGGCGACAGGCCCAGCGCCCACAGCAGGCCCGGCACGCAAAACGCATCGCCCAGGCGGCCCACCTCCGCCGGCGGGGTTTGCATGTTGTCCTGGAACAGCCACCAGCGAATGACCCCGATCTCCGCGCCGGCCAGCAAATGCGCCAGCAGCGGCACCGGGATGCGCGTTTGCGCCGGCGGCAGTTCATTCAGCAAATATTTCTGGAACATCATCGCCAGAAAGTCCTGCACGCGCAGCAAAAATTTCATGCTGCCGTTTTCGCTCATCATGATGCGGTAAAAAGCCGCGTGCTGCGCCACATGCTCCAGATCGGCCGTGCTGCCCTGCACTTTCGCCAGCCCGTCGCCCGCCTGCGTCTCGAACTTGCGGAACAGGTCTTCATAAATTTCCGCCATGCCGCTAAACAGCAAATCATCCACATCTTTATAATGCAGGTAGAACGTCGTGCGGGCTACATTGGCCCGGTCGGTGATGTCCTGCACGGTGACATGGTGATAGCCCTTCTCGTGAATCAGCTCCATGAGGGCCTCATGTAGCAGGGCGCGGGTACGCTGAATGCGGCGGTCGATTTTACGGGCGGTTTTTTCCATTATGCGACACCTGTCTATAAAACAACACACTGAAAAACTGCTGATTGACACCCCGAATTTTTTGGTTATCCTGTGGATTATACAACACTCTGTATAGAAAGCAACGCGCTGCTGCGTAGAAAGCCAGCTTCATGCTCCGCCCTTCTCCCATCCCCCCGGCAGCTACACCCATCCCCAATCCTGGTCGCGGACTGGCGGGACTGGTGGATCGGTTCATCGGGCCCGGGGCCACGCGGGCCGAAGTGGCGTTGCAGGCGGGCGCGGGGCTGGCGGCGGTGGCGCTGCTGCTGGCCTACCGCGCGGCGGCGGAACTGCCGTGGACGGCCGTGCAGACCATCATCGCGGCGCTGCTGGCGCTGGATATGGCCGGGGGCGTGGTGACGAATGCCAGCGCCGCCGCCAAACGCTGGTATCACCGCCCCGGCCAGGGCGCACGCCAGCATCTGCTGTTCATCGCCGCGCACGGGGTGCAGCTTCTGCTGGTGCTGGCCTTCTTTCGGCCGGGGGATGGGCTGTATGTGGCGGTGGCGTATGGCTATTTGCTGGTGTGCGCCGCGGGCATTGTGGCGCTGCCGCGTTATCTTCAGCGCCCGGCGGCGATGCTGGCCTGGATGGGTGGGCTGCTGCTGAGCCTGTACGGGCTGCCGCCGGTGGCCGGGCTGGAATGGTTTTTGCCGGTCTTTTATCTGAAGCTGCTGGTGTGCCATTTGCTGCGGGAAGACCCTTTTACACCGCCGCCGGCGAAAGCGTAAAACGCGCATGTTCCCACTCACCACCCTGGCGCTGGCCGGGGGCATTCTGTGCACCGGGCTGTTCAGCGGGCTGATGTTTACGCTGGTCTTTCTGCTGCAATTGAAGTGGCAGCAGCAAACAGCCACCGCTTATATCACCGACATTCAGCCGTTTTTGCGCGTGGGCAAAGGCAATCGCGCGGTGACGCTCATTCTGATCGGCGGCATCCTGGGCCCCATCCTCGCCCTGCTCACCGGGCAGGGTGCGGCCGGGGCGATGGTGCCGCTGCTGACGGGGCTGGCGCTGCTGCTGTTTGCGGCGGGTGCGGCGGGCATCACCCTCGTCTTTAATCTGCCGGTGTATACGGCGCTGATGGCGCTGGATGCCAGCGCCCCGGCCGCCACGTGGGCCGCGCTGCGCCGGCGTTTTCACCGGCTCAATCAGGCCCGCCTGCTGGCTTCGTTCAGCGCCTTCGGGCTGCTGGTGGCCGCCCTGGCCGCGCAGAATTACCCGGCTATTTAATGTTTTTTTCGGTGTTCGTTATTTTTTTGAACCGTATCGTATCCCGGTAGTGAGGAGCTGTAACCTGATGACCCACCCGCAAACCCCGCCCGGCCCGCCGGCCATCACCACCATTTTCCAGGTGCTGAAGCTGCTGCACACCATGAAGGATAACCCGCTGCACCAGCTTATGGCGCTGTGGCACCAGCACGGCCGCACCTTCCAGTTCGAGGTGATGGGCGACCGGCAACTGTGGACGAGCGACCCCGCCCTGGTGCGCGACATCCTCATCACCCATGCCGATCACTTTGAAAAAGACAGCGGCTACACCGACGAAAAACGCGGGCTGGCGCGGTTTATGGGCCGCGGCCTGCTGACGAGCAACGGCGATTTCTGGAAGCGCCAGCGTAAACTGGTGGCCCCGGCCCTGCACGCCCGCCGTATCGCCGCCTATGCCGGGACCATGATCGATTACACCCGGCAGCAGATGGCCACCTGGCACGACGGCGCACATCTGGACATCAGCCGGGAGATGAATACGCTCACCATGCGTATCGTCGCCCGCACGCTGTTCAATACCGATGTGCGGGCCGAGGTGGAGATGGTGCACCGGGCCATGCAGGGCATTCAGGACTGGGCGGTGAACGTGCAGCTTTCGCCGCTGCCCACCTGGCTGCCCACGCCGATGGAACTGCGGGCCCGCCGCGCCGCCGCTGACCTGGATGCTTTTGTGTATGGCATCATTACGGAGTGGCGCAAAACCCGCCAGGATCGCGGGGATTTGCTCTCCATGCTGCTGCTGGCGGAAGACGACGACGGCCGCGGCATGAGCGACAAACAGGCCCGCGATGAGATCGTGACGCTGTTCCTGGCCGGGCACGAAACCACCGCCAACACCCTCAACTGGACGTGGATGCTGCTGGCACAGCATCCGCAGGTGGAGGCACGGCTGCACGCCGAACTGGACAGCGTGCTCCAGGGCCGCCCGCCCACCCTGGCGGATCTGAAGCAGCTACCGTATACGGAGATGGTCATCAAAGAATCCATGCGGCTGTATCCCCCGGCGTACAGCTTTAGCCGGGTGGCCCGCCAGGACATCACCGCCGGCGGCTGGTCGATCCCGCAGGGGCTGGTGGTGAACGTTTTCACCTATGCCATGCACCGCGACCCGGCGCTGTGGGAAGCCGCCGACGAGTTCCGGCCGGAGCGCTGGTCACAGCCGGAAACGGAGCAGCACCGCTACCAGTATGTGCCGTTTGGCGGCGGGGCGCGGGTGTGCATCGGCAATTTGTTCGCCATGATGGAAGCACAGCTTATCCTGGCGAGCATCGCGCAGCAGTACCGCCTGGCGCTGAAGCCGGGCCAGGTGGTGGAGCTGCACCCGGTGATTACGCTGAACCCGCGGGGCGGCCTGCCCATGACCGTGCACCAGCGCGAAGCCGTGCCGGCCCCGCAGCCCGAGCCGGCGCTGTGATATAGCGCACCGGGGGGCCGGCCGCTCCCCGGTGCGCTGGCCCCGGCGGCTTATGCGTCGCCAGGCAGCCGTTCCAGGATGGTGCCGGTGGCCATGCCGCCGCCGCAGCACATGGTTTGCAGGCCGTAGCGTTTGCCGTGCGTTTCCAGCGCATTCAGCAGCGTGGTCATCAGGCGTGCGCCGCTGCCGCCCAGGGGGTGCCCCAGGGCAATCGCGCCGCCATGCACATTCACCCGCGCCATGTCCGCGCCGATCTCTTTTTGCCACATGCATACCACGGTGGCAAAGGCTTCATTCACTTCAAACAGATCAATATCCGCCACCGTGAGGCCGGCTTTGTGCAGCACTTTGTGCGTAGCCGCGATGGGCCCGGTCAGCATGAGGTGCGGGTCGCTGCCCACGGTGACGCTGGCGACGATGCGGGCGCGGGGGGTGAGGCCCAGCGCGCGGGCTTTGTCGGCCGTCATCACCAGCACGGCGGCCGCGCCATCGCTAATCTGGCTGCTGTTGCCGGCGGTGGTGATGCCGTCCGCCGCGAAGACATTTTTGAGGGCGCTCATCTTCGCCCGGTCAGGATGCGCGCGAAAACCCTGATCCATACTCACCGTGACCACCGCGCCGCTGTCGTCCACGCCCTCCAGCGGGACGATCTCGCGCTGAAAATAGCCGGCGGCCGTCGCCTGCGCGGCCCGCCGGTGGCTTTCGTAGCTCAGGTCGTCCACGTCTTCGCGGGTGATGTGCCACTGCTGCGCGATCTCATCACTGGCGAAGCCCTGCGGGATGATGTGGTATTCTTCCATGATGTGATCGGTAAAGGGCTGGCCGTCGCCCAGGCTGGAACCCATGGGCACGCGGGTCATGCTCTCCACCCCGCCGGCGATGACCACTTCCATCTGCCCGGCCGCCACCAGCGCC
>JALOOI010000005.1 GCA_025454495.1 Anaerolineae bacterium | reverse complement strand
GGAGGCCGAATAGACCATGAACATGGCCGCGGCCGCGCCGGGCGACAGCCGCCGAATGCCCCAGTTCAGCCCGATCACCAGCCCGAGCTGGACGATGAAGACCAGAATAAACATACCACCGCTGACAATGGACAGCACCCGCTGCACATCGCTGGCGATGAACCAGGCCACGGCCGCCGTCACCAGCAGCCCCACCGACATCCACATATACACCAGGCGCAGCAGCGGGCGGGTATCCACCAGCGTTCCGGCCTGGCTGTTCCGCAAAACAGCTTCATGCCCATAGTCGTAAAACATCGTCGCCCCTCTTTCCATCGAATACACTGTGCTTATTATATACGGTTTATGCCGGGGTGGGCCATTCTTACATCAGCAATTAACGTGCTTTTTACATTTAGTGCCCGGCCCGGCCGGGCCCCGGCACTTTTTTTGTTCGGTCATCCTTACAGAATAGCGCCCGGTATTCGCTTCTGTGCCGGTGAGGGTATATAATCAGTTTTTGAGACGTTGACACCATCATCATCGTGCTGCTTTGCCAGCCGCCTGAGGAGTCCGTGGGCATGTTGCCGCCAGCCATTCCCGCCGCCCTGCCAGATGACTACCCCGACCTGCGGGCCCGCGCCGGGCAGGTGTGGTATTTTCTGCGCCAGAACCAGGCCCAGGTGGCGCTGCCGCTGGCCGAAGAACTGCTGCGCCTGGCACAGCTCAGCGGCGACCTGCACATCCAGAGCGACAGCCTCATCGCGGCGGCCGTTGCCCACCGCTACCTGGGCGACCCGCACAAAGCCGAAGCCTGCCTGACGCAGGCCTTCGCCCTGTACGAAGAAGGGCGGCTGCGCTCCCTGGCCGAAGATATGACCCTGGAAGAAGCCCGCCGCGAAACCGAACTCATCCGCCAGCGCAATACCCTGCTGGAACAGGAGATCAGCCGCCGCCAGTCGGCCGAAGCGGAACTGCGCCAGCGGGCGGAACAACTGGCCATCCTGCGCCAGATGGATGAGGATATGAGCAATATCCTCGATGTGGATACCGTCTCGCTGATTGCGCTGGATGCGGCGCTGCGCCTCAGCCAGGCGGATGCCGGCATCGTCGCCGTCACCCGTGGCGAAGTCGTCACCATCGCCCAGCTTCAGGGAGCCTACCGCAGCCCGCGCCCCGGCCAGGAAGTGATGCCCGGCGAAGGCATTCTGGGGCGCGTGATGGTGCAGCAGGTGCCGGAACTGGTGCTGGATGCGCCGGCCGACCCGGATTACATCGTCGAAATTCCCGGCGTGCAGGCGGTCATCAGCCTGCCGCTGCTGGCGCGGGAACGGCTGGTGGGGATGCTCCAGGTGGAAACGCGCCACCGCGAGCGCTTCACGCCCGACCTGTTTGAATTCATGAAGGCCCTGGGCGGGCGCATCGCCGTCGCGCTGGAAAATGCCACCCTGTACGCCTATATCTTCCTGCAACTGGAAGAAACGCAGCGCCTGTATCGCAAGGTGAGCCGGCTGGAACGCCTGAAAACGGACATGATTCGCATCGGGGCGCATGACCTGAAGAACCCGCTGAGCGCCATGGGCCTGTATCTGGAGATGTTCCAGAACGATACCGGCACCCTGTCTGAACGGCAGCGCTCCTACCTGTCGCCCATGCGCCAGTCCTTAAAGCAAATGCGCGACCTGGTGAATGATATTCTGTCGCTGGAGCGCATCGAAGTTTTAGCCGACCAGGCGGTGCTGGTGCCGCTGGACCTGAGCGAGGCGGTGCAGGTGGCCTATGATCGCTATCAATCGCCGGCCGCGCACCGCCAGCAGCAGTTGACGCTGACCATACCGGAGGACACGCGCCTGCTGGTGCGCGGCGACCAGGCGCTGCTGACCGAAGCGGTGGCCAACCTGGTGAGCAACGCCGTCAAATACACGCCGGAAAAAGGCCGCATTCACATCCGCGTCACCGAAGAACCGGCCATGTACTGCGTCGAAATTAGCGACACCGGTTACGGCATCCCCGACAATCTTCAGGCTTCGCTGTTCAAGCCCTTTTACCGCGCCCGCACCCGCGAAACCGAAGAGATCAGCGGGACGGGCCTGGGGCTGCACCTGGTGAAAAACATCATCGAGCGCCACGGCGGCACCCTGCACCTGACCAGCGTGCACGGGCAGGGCAGCACCTTCGGCTTTCGGCTGCCGCGCCTGTCCCCCGCCCCGGCCGGCGGCTAAAACCATCTTCTAACTGTGCATTTGGGCAATTTGCGTGCATGATGATAGCAACAGGCCGCGTTAAAACCATGTAACGTGCGCCCCTGCCCGCCGGCAGGGGGGCCGGAGCCGGATCAGGCGATGCAAAAAATTCTGCTGGATACGGATATTGGCTACGATATTGATGATGCGGTGTGCCTGGCCTACCTGCTGATGCAGCCGCAGTGTGATCTGCTGGGCATTACCACCGTCACCGGCGAAGCCGAAAACCGGGCCCGCATCGCCAGCGCCCTGTGCCAGGCGGCCGGGCGCGATGTGCCCATCTTCCCCGGTGCCGAAGAACCGCTGATTATCCCGCAGCGCCAGGTGGCCGCGCCGCAGGCCCAGGCGCTGGAAGACCTGCCGCACCAGCATTATTTTCCCCTGGGCGAGGCCGTGCTGTTCCTGCGCGATACCATCCGCAGCCACCCCGGCGAAATTACCCTGCTGGCCATCGGCCCGCTGACCAATATCGCGCTGCTGTTCGCCATTGACCCGCAAATCCCCATGCTGCTGAAAAGCCTGGTGATGATGGGCGGGGCCTTCCGCACCCGCACCCCCTATGTCGAATGGAACATGAGCCTGGATCCGCACGCGGCGGCCATGGTCTACCGCACCGAACTGCCGCAGCATCGCACGGTGGGCCTGAACGTGACCGGGGTTGTGGGGATGCCCGCCGCCCAGGTGCGCCGGCATTTTCAGCGCGGGCTGCTGGCCACGGTGCTGAAGCTGGCCGAAGTGTATTTTACGCAGCGCGACGACATCATCTTTCACGATCCGCTGGCCGCGGCCACCCTGTTCGATGAGCGCCTGTGTACCTTTGACTGCGGCACGGTGAGCGTGGAAGTGAATCACCCGGAGCTGGCCGGGCTGACGTACTGGCAGCCGGATCGCTTCGGGCGGCATGAAGTGGCCACCCAGGTGCAGCCGCGCCGCTTCTTTGAGCATTACCTGGGGGTTTTCCAGCAGCACCCCGAACCCCACCCGTAAGCCTGCGCTGCACCCCCTGACCGGCCGCCGTGGCGGGCTGCCCTGGCACAGGGGCCTCACAATGGGGTATACCTGGGCATCGATTCATCCTGTAGACAAAGGCACAGCGTCATGAGCAATCTGCTGCGTAACCCCACCCTGGCGGGCTTTACCCTGGGGCGCTACTTCACCGAGCAAAATGGCGCGGTGGGCACCATCGAAGTGCCGCCGGAATGGGATTTTGTGGCCCTCCCGCGTGACCCCGCCGACCCCAACCGGCTGCCGCAGAGCCTGCACCGCGATCAGGGCTTCGGGGTTTCCGCCGGCTATCGTAGCTGGGAAGCGGCCTATGTGCAGCACGGGGTCACGCTCCAGGCGGGTACGCGCTACCTGGCCAAAGCCGCCTTCATGCCGCACGTGGGCTTCCCGGATGGCCCGGTTGACCTGACGGCCATCGCCTGGCGCATCGTCATCGAAACGCCCGCCGGCACCGTGGCCCAGGACTGGCAGACCACGGCCAAAGGGAGCTACGGCCACTACGAAGAACTGTATTTCCCCTTCCAGTGCCAGGCGCAAACCACCGCCACCTTCCAGTTCTGGCTGCGTTCCGTGTACGCCGGCAACACCTGCGAAATTCAGGTGCTGTCGCTGGCGCTGGAAGCCGCCGCCCCCGGCACCGGCGGCGAGTCCGTCCCGGTCATCGGCAGCGCCGCGGCACAACCGGCCCCAACCCCGGCCACGGCTGCGTCGTCCGGGAGCATGGGCGGTTCCGGGAGCATGGGCGGTTCGGGCAGCATGGGCGGTTCGGGCAGCATGGGCGGTTCGGGCAGCATGGGCGCTGCCGCCGCGCCGACGGTTGCGGCGGCCGGCCGGGCCACGCTGGAACAGGTCATCACCAATGACGATATTACCGTCATTACGGCCGGGCTGCGGCTGCTGACGCAGGCCTTTCCCGGCAACAGCACCATCGGCGACGGCCTGGAACGCCTGTCCCAGGTGCTGGAGAAGTTGAAAAAATAGCACAAAAAATTCCCCGGCGCGGGCACCGGGCGGCTGTTTTTCTGAAATGATTGGTTATAATACCACATGACAGCCGGACACCCCCGGCCCGGGCCGGGCAGCAGCGATGAGGACAACCCCGTGAAACTGGTACTGATGGGTTTTGGCAACGTGGGGCAGGGCTTTGTGCAAATTCTGCACGACAAAGCCGCCGCCCTCCAGCAGGAACAGGGCTTCCGCGCTGTGATCGTGGGCGTGGCCACGCGCTCCGGCGGCACATTGTGGCACCCGGACGGGCTGGAGCCGGCCGCGCTGCTGGCGGCGGCCCGCAGCGGTGGCTGGCAGCACTACCCGGAACAGCCCGGCCTGCGCCGCGACCTGTCGCCGCTGGCGCTCATCCAGCACAGCGGGGCCGAAGCCCTGCTGGAAGCCAGCCCCACCCGCCTGGACGACGCACAGCCGGCGCTGGATTACTGCCTGGCCGCTTTCGCCGCCGGGATGCACGTCATCCTGGCCAACAAGGGCCCGGTGGCGCTGGCCTACCCGCGCCTGCTGGCCGCGGCCCGCGCCGCCGGCCGTGACCTGCGCTTCGAAGCCACCGTCATGGCCGGCACCCCCTGCCTGACCCTGGCGCGCGAAGCCCTGGCCGGCTGCACCCTGTACGAAGCCCGCGGCATCCTCAATGGCACCACCAATTACATGCTCACACAGATGAGCGCCGGGGCCACCTATGAAGCCGCGCTGGCCGAAGCGCAGCGCCTGGGCTACGCCGAAACCGACCCCACCGCCGACGTAGACGGCTACGATGCCGCCGGCAAGCTGCTCATCCTGGCGGCGGCGCTGTACGGTGTTTCGCTGCGCCTCAGCGATCTCAGCGTGGCCGGCATTCGCGGCCTCACCCCGGCTGACCTGGCAGCGGCCCGCCAGGCGGGCGAATGTTACAAACTCATCGCCCGCATCACCCCGCAGGGGGGCAGCGTGGGCCCGCAGCGCCTGCCGCTGACGCACCCGCTGGCCGCCGTCCACGGCAGCACCAACGCCATCACCTTCACCACCGATCTAATGGGTGAAATTACCCTGGTGGGCGCGGGCGCGGGCGGCACCCAGACCGGCTTTGCCCTGCTCAGCGACCTGCTGGCCCTCCAGCGCCGGCACGGCCGCCAGGGATAGGAAATTCAAACCCGTCTTTTGTCATAGATGGGTCACTTTACGGTAAAATAATACATAGCAGCGCTGCACAGCAGCATTCAGTTGGCTCACACAGGGTAAGCTTATGACGGTCAACGGTAAGACAAGGGTTCTGGTGGTTGAGGACGACATTTATTTGCTGTCCGGGATACGAGAAATTCTCGATCTGGAAGGCTATGCCGTGATGACGGCCAATAACGGGCAGGAAGGGCTGCGCGTGCTCAAAGAGCATCCTCACAACCCGCCGGATGTGATTGTCTCCGACATTATGATGCCCTACATGGATGGCTTCGGCTTTTTGCAGGAAGTGCGTAAAGAAGATGGCTGGGTGAACATCCCCTTCATCTTCCTCACCGCCCGCGGCGAAAAGCCGGATAAGCACCAGGGGGCGCTGCTGGGGGCCGATGTGTACCTGACCAAGCCTTTTGATGCCGAAGATTTGCTGGTGGCGGTGTCGTCGCAGCTTAAGCGCAAGCAGGGCATTGTGGAGGTGAATCGTAAAAAGCAGGAAGAAGAAGTCGATTCCCTCAAGCGCAAAATTCTGGCCGTGCTCAACCATGAATTTCGCACCCCGCTCACGCTGGTGGTGGCCTATGCCGATATGCTGAAGGACTTCACCCCGGAACAGCGCAGCGATGATGAACTGATTACCTTCCTGAAAGGCGTAAACAGCGGGGCTGACCGGCTGCGGCGGTTGATCGAAAATTTCATCATCCTGGTGGAGATCGACAGCGGCGATGCCGCCCGCACCTATGCCTGGCGGCGGCGCGAAATCCACCGCCTGAGCGATATTGTCCACGATGCCCAGGTGCAAATCGCCCTGCCGGATATTCGCCCGCGGGAGTATTTGCTGCATGTGCCGGACGATTTGCCGGTGTTCGTGGCCGATGTGCCCTTTTTGACCATCGCCATCCGCGAACTGCTGGATAACGCCGCCAAATTCTCCCGCGATCATCAGCGCATCATCCTCAACAGCCGGGCCGATGCCACCGGGATCGAAATTTCGGTGACGGATTTTGGGCGTGGCATCCCGGCGGATGAGCTGGAGAACATCTGGCAGCCGCTGTACCAGATCAAGCGCGAAAAATTTGAAGATCAGGGGTCTGGCTCCGGCCTGGCTATTGTGGATGGCATCCTCAAAATTCACGGCGGGCAGCGGTTTGTCGTCAGCCGTGAGAATGAAGGCAGCACCTTCACGCTGCGCCTGCCGCTGCAACCCGTGGCTGCGTCGTCGTAGTGCCTGCAACACCGGCCGCCAGCCTTACGTACAGGTAAGGCAGGAAGTGTTGGATAAACGTGTGTTGTCAGTCTAACGCTTCGTGTTATACTCAGGCATATCTGATTGATTCGTTAGCCAGAAGAGGAACTGTGCGCCTATGCCGTCTTTAATCTCCAAAATCCAAACGCTCATCAGTGCCAACATGCATGGTCTGGTTGACCGCGCCCTGGAATCCAATTCGGTGAAGGTGATGGATGAATACATCCGTCAGGTGGAACGCAACCTGGAAGCCCTGGAAGATTCAGCGGCGACCGTCGGCGGCACCGTGCGCACCCTCAAACGCAAATACGAAGAATTCGCCGCTGCTGCGGAAAAGCTGGACCGCGATATTGACACGCTGATCCTGAAGGGCAAGGATGACCTGGCCGCGGCCGCCCAGGCGGAACTGAACACCAAACAAACGCTGGCGCAGGAATATTATGAACAGTGGCAGTCGCAGGAAGGGCAGTACAAAAAAATGCTCGACATGCGCCTGAAGCTGGAAGGCCGCCTGACCAACATCAAGCAGGAACGCGAAAAGATTCGCGCGCTGCTGGAACTGGCGGAAACCAAGAAGGTGATGGTGAAGACGGTGAAGGGGCTGGATGGCCTGGCCAAAACCGGCGACATCGAAATCGACAGCCTGACGGAACAGATTCGCGCCCGGCTGGATCGGGAAGATGCCCGCCTGGAAGTGGCCACGCGCAACATCTCCGAAGAAATTGATGAAGCCGTGGGCGTGAGCGCGGTTGACCTGCAACTGGATGAGCGTAAACGCCGCCTGGGCATGGATAAATAAGGCCCGCCATGAGCATCAAGGAAGAAACGCGCCGCCAGGTGTTTACCACGCTGGTGACGAATGCGCTGCTGCGCTGGGAGAGCCTGGCCACCATCCTGGTGACGGCCATCCTGTTCCTGTTCGTGCGCGATGTGAATATTGCCGGCATTGACTGGCAGCCGTGGTTCTGGCTGGTGCTGGGCGGCATCGCCGAGGCGGCCCTGGTGATCTCCACCGTCACCGACCCCGAAGAAGCCCAGGAAGTGATGTCCCGCGAGTTTGAATCGCGCTATGACCTGGGCAACATTCGCAACCGTGTGAGCCGGGAACGGCTGAAGACAGCGCTGGAATATCGCCGCAACATGCTGAAGCTGGTACGGCGGCACCAGGGGGCCATGCGCCTGCAACTGCGCGATACGCTGGATGCCATCAACCAGTGGATTGCCCAGATGTACGAACTGGCACAGCACATCGACTCGTTTGAGAGCAACGAGATCGTGGAGCGCGACATTAAAGAAGTGCCGCAGAAGATCGAAAAAGTGCAAATTCGCCTGGCGCGCGAACAGGACGACCGGGTGAAGTCTGACCTGCAAAACCAGCTTAAGCTGCTGGAACAGCAAAAGCGTAACCTGGAAGACACGCGCAACAGCGTGAAGCGGGCGGAAATTCAACTGGAAAGTGCGCTCTCCTCCCTGGGGACGATGTACGCGCAAATTTCGCTCCTGGGCACCAAGGGCGAGGTGGATGGCACGCAGATGCAGCGCCGCCGCCTGGAAATTCAGGATGAAATCGCCAGCCTTCAGGATACGATTGAAGCGATGGATGAAGTGCAGCGCCAGTCGCTGCGGCTGCGCTGACCGGCAGTACGGCGGCCGGCAGTGATGAACGGGGCGCACGCGCCCCTTTCGCGTTGTGGCCCTGGCGCGGCCGGCCCCGGACGACATACACCCCCCCGCTGAAGTGTGGTATGCTGAAAGAAATAATCCTAATCCCGCCCGCGCTGCCGCGATGAGACAGGCCAGGCCGTATGAGCCGTGATTACCGTGATGACAACCTGAAGGAAGCCGCCCTGGGCATTTATACCCATGTGGCGCGGATGATGAAAGAAGGCAAATCCGACAGCGATATTGAGCAGGCGCTGGCGCAGCACGGCATTAATGCCGCCACCACGCGCATGATGCTGTCCAAATTAGCCCAATCGCAGGTGAATGTGGCGCGGCGCAGCGGCCGGCGCAACATTGCCCTGGGGCTGGTGCTCATCGGCCCGGGGCTGCTGCTCATTGGCGGGCAGCCGCAGGGGGCCGGCGCGGTCTTCGCCTGGCTGTCGGTGGTGGTGGGGGCGTTCTGGGTGATGCGCGGCGCGGTGCAGCTTACGGCCGCCCGCAATTACGAACGGCAGCCATGATTCCGCTGGCCTTCCTGCGCCCGGCTGCGCCCTGGATGCAGCGTTTTCAGGGTGCGCCCCTGCTCTGGTCGGCGCTGGCCGCGCAAAACCCGCAGCGCGGGCTGGTGTGCCGCCGCCAGCAGGGCCGCCCGCAGCTTTTCGCCTGGGAGGTGGCCACCGGCCGCCTGACGCAGCTCACCACCGGCGGCCGCGGCCACAGCGTGGCGGCCATCGCCGCGGATGGGGAGCAGGTGTACTATCACGCGGCGGAGGATGGCGGCCTGGGCCATGTGCTGCGCGTGCCCTTCGCCGGCGGCCCCCCGGTCAACCTGACGGCGCACATGCCCCCTTTTGCCTGCTGGTACCTCACCGAATCCTGTTCCGGTGGTTTTTACGGCTTCATGGCGGCCGGTGAGGCGGGCTTCCAGATGTTTGTGGTGGATGCCCGGCAGGGCGGCACGCCGCATTTACGCTACGAAAGTGCGGAGCTGGCCCTGGGCCCGAACCTCTCCTACGATGCCGAACTGAGCGTGATCGCCACCACCGGGCCCGGCCGGGACGAATTGACGCTGGAGGCCTACGACAACCGCAGCGGGGCCCGCCTGGGCACGGTGTGGGATGGCGCGGGGGCGCAGCTTACGCCGGTGGGCTTTGTGCCCCGCGCGCATGATCTGCGGTACCTGGCCACCACCCGCCGCAGCGGCCAGGAACGGCCCTTCATCTGGAACCCGCGCACCGGCGACCGGCGCGACCTGGCGCTGCCGGAACTGGCCGGCGATGTGCAGCCGCTGGACTGGTCGGCGGATGGGGCGTGGCTGCTGCTGCGCCAGGTGCAGCAGGCGCGGCACCGGCTGCATCGCTATCACCTGCCCACGCACACGCTGCACCCGCTGGCGGAACTGCCCGGCAGCATCGACAGCGCGTATTTTGCCCCGGAGGAGCGCCTGCTGGTGCATCACCAGGATGCCGTGACCCCGCCGGCGCTGCGCGTGCTGGCCGCCGACACCGGCCGGCCGCAATCGGTGCTGCTGGCAGATGACCCGCTGCCGCCGGCGCAGCCCTGGCAATCCATCACCCTGGCGGCGGCGGATGGTACGCCGGTGCAGGCCTGGCTGGCCCGGCCGCCGGGGTCGCGGTTATCGCCGGGCCCGGCCATCATCCACGCGCACGGCGGCCCGGCCGATGTGCTGCTGGAACGCTATCACCCGGCGGCCCAGGCGTGGGTCGATCATGGCTTTACCTGGCTCAGCGTCAATTACCGGGGCAGCACCACCTTTGGCCCGGAGTTTGCCGGTGCCATCATCGGGCAGCCGGGCACGCTGGAAGTGGCTGATCTGGCGGCGGCGGCCGACTGGCTGGTGGCGCAGGGGCTGGCGCAGCCGGGGGCGATTTTCGTCAGCGGCGCGGCTTACGGCGGCACCCTGGCGCTGCTGGCGCTCAGCCGTTACCCGCAGCGCTGGGCGGGCGGCCTGGCCCAGGCGGCCATCGCGGACTGGCGGCTGATGTATGAGGATGAGCCGGAGCCGCTGCGGGCCTACCAGCGCCAGTTGTTCGGCGGCACCCCGGCCGAAACCCCGGCCGCGCATCACCTCGCTTCGCCCATCGACCATATCGCCGCGCTGCGGGCCCCCCTGTTGATCGTGCAGGGGCGCAATGACCCCGATTGCCCGCCGCGCCAGATGCAGCAGTACGAAGCCGCCCTGCGCGACCACGGCAAGTCCGCTCAGGTGGTGTGGGTGGACGCGGGTTACAGTGCCAGCGCCGCGGAAGCGGGCATCGAAGCGCTGGCGCTGATGCTGGATTTTGCCACCCGCCTGCTGCCGGGCGGCCAGTTGTAAAATTTGTATGATTTTTTGGCCCGCCCCGGCGCTTTTTCCGTATACTCAAGATAACCTGCCGCTGTGATGAATGTGCCCGAGGATGTGTGATGAGCAACCTGCCTGAAACTGATCTGCACGCCGAAAAGCCCAAAAATACCCCGCCGGCCGCACCCTGGCATGTCATCTGGCTGAAGGTGCTCACCGCGCCGGCCACCGCCACCTTTGATGAACTGCTCACGCAGCCGGGCATCAGTGCCGCGCGGGCGCTGCGCTGGGTTTTTCTGTCGGCGCTGGCCGCCGGGGCCCTGGCGCTGCTGGTGACGGTGATCCTGTATCCAGAGCTGTTCAGCTTCTTCCTGGGCTTTTTGCCGCAGTTCCTGCTGAGCCTGGGGCTGAATGCCGTGCTGACGGTGGCCATTTTTGCCCTCAGCAGCCTGTGGTTGCAGGGCTTCGCCCGGCTGGCCGGCGGCACCGGCAGCTACACCGAGTATCATTACGCGCTGGCCGCCTCCTTTGCCCCGCTGATCTTCGTCCGTACCCTGGTGGCGCTGGCCGGCGGTTCGTTCATTTTTGGCGCGGCGGTGGCGCTGTATCAACTGGTGCTGGCGGCGCTGGCGCTGCGGGCCGTCAATGATTTCACCTGGGGGCGCACCCTGACGACGCTGCTGGCGGCCCTGGGGGCGCTGCTGCTGCTGCTGGTGCCGCTGCTGGTGGTGGGCGTGGCCCTGCTGGTGACGCTGCTCACCGGATTGTAGGGGCGCTGCTGCCGGAAAGGCTCCACGATGGCCCGCGTCCTGAATGTGCATACCCGCCCGCTGGCCGCTGACCGGCCGCAGGTGGGCCGTCTGCTGGCCGGGCTGGCTTCGGCCGAAGATCGCCTGTGGCCGCATCAACACTGGCCCGCCATGCGCTTTGATCGACCGCTGGCGGCGGGGGCGGTCGGCGGGCACGGGCCCATCCGCTACGTCATTGAACAGTACACGCCGGATGCACACATCATTTTTCGCTTTACCGCGCCGGCCGGGTTTGTGGGCACGCACGCCTATTATATTGATGCGCTGCCGGAAGGCGGGGTGCTGCTGCGGCATGTGCTGGCCATGCAAACCCATGGCCCGGCCCGCTTCACCTGGCCGCTCATCTTTCGCCCGTTGCATGATGCGCTCATCGAAGATTCGCTGAACCAGGCCGCGGCCCAGGTGACGGGCACAGCCCCGGCCACGCCCCGCTGGTCGCCGTGGGTGCGCCTGCTGCGGGCCCTGCTGCGTCGCCGCCCGCCGCGCCGCCGCCACTGAAGCCCGGTTGCCCGGCCGGCCGGCCCCAGGCTTGACATCTACCCGGGGGCGTGATAACTCTCATGGAGAGAAATGGGCCCAGGATGAGGAACACGGCATGAGCGATGACCCGCGCCTGCTGGCGAAAGTGGCGACGCTGTACTATAAAAATCAACTTTCGCAGCACGAGATCGCGCAGCGCCTGGCCATTTCCCGGCAGACAGCCGGCCGCCTGCTGCAACGGGCGCGGGATACGGGCATCGTGCGGGTGGAAATTATGTCGCCGGTGTCCTATGAAACCGAGATTGAGTGCCGGCTGGAAGAAGCCTTCCACCTGCGCGAAGCCATCGTCATCACCCCGGCGGCGGAGACCGAAGAAGCCATTAAGCGCGGCATCGGCCAGGCCGCAGCGGACTTTTTGCGGCGGCGCTTGCAGGATGGTGATGTGCTGGGCATTGTCTCTGGCAGCACCACGCTGTATGAATGCGTGCTGCAACTGAAGCCCATGCGCCTGAATCAGCTGCGGGTGGTGGGGCTGAATGGCAGCGTGAACCGGCAAACGCCGCTGTCGGTGACGGAGAACATCATTCATCGCGTGGCCGGCACCCTGAATGGGCAGCCCATCGTGCTCACCGCCCCCGCTTTTGTGGATCGCCCGGAGATTAAAGCCAGCCTGCTCGGCGATTCCAGCCTTGCGCCGGTGCTGGCGCTGGCGCGGCAGGCGCGGGTGGCGCTGTTCGGCATTGGCGACTTTTCCGAAAATTCATCGCCCTACCGGGAAGGCTTCGTCAGCGGCGACACGCTGCGGGCCATCCGGGCCCGCGGGGGCATCGGTGAAATTTGCGGGCACGGCTATGATCTGGATGGGCGGCTGTGCGCCCCGGAGATCAGCGAGCGCACCATTGGCATTGAGCTGGCCCACCTGCGCGAAATTCCGCTGGCGGTGGCGCTGGCCGGCGGCACGCGCAAAGCGGATGCCATCTACGGGGCGCTGCGCGGCAAATATTGCAACGTCCTCATCACCGATGCCGAAACCGCCCGCGCCCTGCTGAAGCAGCAGCAGGCCCGGCACCGCTGAGGGGGCACCGGGCGCATAATAATGGAGTAGTATGCAATGTTGGATGAGCAATTTCCACAGTCTGTAATTGAAAAAATTGGCTATTACGTTTATCTGTTGCTGGAACCCGACAGTGGTCAGGTGTTTTATGCCGGTAAAGGTACTGGTAATCGGATTTTTCAGCACCGGCGAGCCGCCCTCGCAACATATCATGATACCGACAAACTCGACCATATTCGGGCAATTCTGGCTTCTGGCAGAGAGGTGGAATACCAGATTTTGCGGCACGGGTTGACTGAAAAAGAAGCCTTTGAAGTTGAGGCGGCATTGATTGATTTTATTGGTCTGGAAAATCTTTCCAATTCAGTGGCTGGCCTCTATACGGATGAACGCGGGAAGATGAACATGGCGGATTTAATCGCCAAATATTCTGCGTTACCCGTCACCATTACAGAAGCCGTGATTCTAATTACGATAAATCGTCAGTACTATCATGGTATAAGCGCGGCCGATTTATACGAATACACACGTGGTAACTGGGTGATTGGTTTACGTGGTCGCACTTATGCAAACTATGGACTGGCTGTGTTTCGTGGGATTATTCGTGAGGTGTATCACATACGCCAGTGGGAAACGACGGGCAACCGCAGCCCTGGCCAGAAAACCACCCGCCGCTGGCGTTTTACCGGCGAGGTTGCGACCCATTTAAGGCACTATGTTGGCGGCAGCGTGGAACACTATTACAAAACCGGAGCACAAAATCCAATCCGCTATCTCAACTGTGGGCTGAAACCGCCCGCGCCCTGCTGAAGCAGCAGCAGGCCCGGCACCGCTGAGGGGGCACCGGGCCGGCCCGCCTTAAAACGACAGCAGAATCTGATCCAGAAATTCCTGCGTGCGCGGGTGATGTTCCACATCCTTGCTGAAGAAATGCTCCGGCGGGCCCTGCTCCACAATGCGCCCGTGATCCATAAAAATCACCCGGTCGGCTACTTCGCGGGCGAAGCCCATTTCGTGCGTCACCACCACCATGGTCATGCCGCTGCGGGCCAGTTGCTTCATCACGTCCAGCACTTCTTTAATCATTTCCGGGTCCAGCGCCGAAGTCGGCTCATCAAACAGCATGATGCGCGGCTCCATCGCCAGCGCCCGCGCGATGGCTACGCGCTGCTGCTGCCCGCCGGAAAGCTGCCCCGGATATTTCTTCGCCTGCTCCGGGATGCCCACGCGCGTCAGCAGTTCCATGGCCCGCGCTTCGGCCTCCTGGCGCGACCGATGCCGCACCTTCATGGGGGCCAGGGCCACATTTTCCAGCGCGGTGAGGTGCGGGAACAGGTTAAACTGCTGGAACACCATGCCCGTCTCGCGGCGAATTTCTGCAATGTTACGCACATCGTGGCTTAGCTCAATGCCATCCACAATGATGGTGCCTTCCTGGTGTTCTTCCAGCCGGTTAATGCAGCGGATGAAGGTCGATTTGCCCGACCCCGACGGGCCAATGACCACCACCACTTCCTGCGGGGCCACTTCCAGCGAAATATCCTTCAGCACATGGAACTCACCATACCACTTGTTCACCCCCTGGCACTGGATAATCGCTTCTTCGTACTGCTCCACGGCTACTTTCTGGGACGGCGCTTGCACGGCCATAATCGCATCTCCATCACAACAGGGCTTCGGTCACAGGGCAACAGGCCGGCAGGGCAGCTAAATGCGGCGGGCCGCGCCGCTGCCACTTTCTTCGATGCGCCGGCTGATATACGCAATCACATAGCTGAGCACAAAATAGATGATGGTGATGAACACCAGCCCTTCGCGCCGGGCATCGTTAAATTCGGTCTGGGCCACCATGTTGGTCACGGTGCGGCTCAGGTCGGTCAGCCCGACGATCTCCAGCAGCGAGGTATCCTTAAACAGCGAAATGAACTGGCCCACCAGCGCCGGGATGACGGCCCGCAGCGCCTGGGGCAGGGTGATGTACAGCGTCACCTGCCATTCCGGCAGGCCCAGCGCTTTGCCGGCTTCCTGCTGCCCGCCGGGGATGGATTGCAGCCCGCCGCGGATATTCTCCGCCAGGTAGGCGGCCACAAAGATCACGGTGGCCCCCAGGGCGCGATAGGCATTGGGGATGGCGGCGAAATTTTCGTTCACCAGCGGGATGAGCAACTGCCCGGCGAACAGCACCACGATGAACGGCGTGCCGCGCACCATCTCGATCACCAGGATGCAGGGGTATTTGATGGCCGGCAGGCTGCTGCGCCGCCCCAGGGCCAGCAAAATGCCCAGCGGGAAAGCCAGCAGCGTGCCATAAATGGTGATGAACAGCGCCAGCAGCAGCCCGCCCCAGGTATCGGGGTCGATGTAGGGCAAAATGGCGGCGATGGAATCGCGGGTGCTGCCCGGCAGCACGCGCCCGGCAATGATGGGGGCGATGAGCAGCAGCGCGGCCAGCCCGCCGGCCCGCGTCACCCGGCGCGTTAGCTCCGCGGCCCCGGCCCCGGTGCCGATCCATGCGCCGGCCAGGCCGGCCACCGCCACCGGCAGCGCCAGCAGCCCGGCGAAGGCCGGCGGCGTGGGCGGCAGATCGTAGATGAGCGCGGGCAGCAGGCTGAAGACCAGCCCCGCGCCGGCCAGCAGCAGCACCCCGGCCAGCAGGCGCACCAGCGTACTGGCCCCGCGCTGATACAGCAGCAGCCCGGCCTGGTAAGCGGCATAAATGGCGACCACCCAGGCCAGCGCAGCCGAGTAGGCCAGCAGGTCAAACCCGTTGATGAAGACGAACACCACCACCGGCGTGGCGATGAGCAGCCACAGCGCCAGCCGCTGCGAAGCCCGCCGCGGCACATCACGCGGGGAAAACAGCCGGTCGGCCTGCTGCGCCATGGCATAACCGGCGGCCGCGGCTGCAATCGCGGCCACCACCGCGATTTGAATTTCCACCAGAAAATTGGTGACGTACAAATACAAATACGCTTCTAAAGAGCGATCACCACGATAGCGATTTTCGTTCAGCACCAGCGGGCGCAGGCTGTCATCATCGCGCACGGGGGCCGCGCCGGGGAACTGGAACATATCGGACAGGCGCAAATAGCCGGCGCTGCGCTCAAAGACCGGGGCTATGCCCCGCGCCATGAGGATGGCCGCGCCCTCTGCGCCCGCCGGCAGCGTTTTCTCCAGAATGTACCAGCCATCCGCCGGGATGAGGAAGCGCACCGGCTCCGTCGTCCCCGGCACAAGCACCTGCTCATCGGCGGCCGGCGTGCCATTGCCGTCCAGCAGGCGCAGCGTCACCGGCTGGCCGTTCAGGCGGTAGGTGTCCACCACCGTCGGCGGCACCACCAGCGCGGCCAGTTCCGCCCGCAGGCTGTCGATCTCGGACGGGGTGAGGGCCGGCGCGGCCAGCCGGGCCCGCAGGGCCGCCACCGCATCCGCGCTGTCCGGCGGCACCACCGCCGCCAGGCGTTCCAGCTCGCGCTGAAGGGTGGCGCGGCCGTTCTCCGTCAGGTCGCCATACTCGCCGCCGGTGGCCGTCAGGCGGGCTTCATCCCGCGCCAGCAGCGTGACCACTTCCACATACCGCGCCATATCGCTCAGGCGGTTGGCGGCGGCATTGCGCAGCGTGTTGGTGGCCCGGTCAACGATGCCGTGCATGGCCGCCAGCCCGGCATCGTCCGCCGCAAAAGCGGGAAAATCGATCACCAGGGTTTCATTCTGGCGGGCCAGGAAGGCCACCGCCGGCAGCGGGGTTTCTTCGGCGGTGCCGGAAATGATGGGGGCCGCCCCGGCCGCCAGGTAAGCGGGTGGCACCGGCAGCAGCGCCCGCACCAGCGCCGGCACGATGACCACCGTCAGCGCGATGAGCAGCAGCAGCAGCGGGATCACCGGGGACAGCCGCCGCACATAGGCCGCCGTCAGCACGCCGGCCGTCACCATGATGAAGATCACCACGATGCTCACCCGCCACACCACCGCCCCCGGCAAACGCCCGGTCATGAAGCGATCCACGTTGAGGATGATGGAATACCAGTCCGCCCGTTCAATCGTCCATTCGATGGTGCCCACCACCACCGCCGCCACCAGCACCACCCCCACGATCGTCAGCAGGGCATCCAGCGGCGAGCCGAATAAATTTTTACGCACCCACGCCAGCACCCCGATCTCCAGCAGCGGCGGGTTGCGCGGCGGGGCATTGTCGTAATTGATGGCGATGGCGGGACTGCGCCGTTTCGGTTCGGAAGAATCAACCATAGCCGTCTGTTCCTATCGCGTGACAAGCTGGAAGCGGGCATTGACCACGTTCATAAAGAACGAAATCACCAGGCTCATGGTGATATACACCAGGAAGATGACCGCAAAGCCCACAATGGACTGCCCGGAAGTGTTCATCATCGACACGCCGACCGAATAGACATCGGCATAGGCGACCGCAATCGCCAGCGACGAATTTTTGGAGAGATTGAGATACTGGTTGCCCAGGGGCGGGATAATCACCCGCAGCGCCTGCGGCAGGATAATCAATTGCAGCGTTTGCGCGTAAGACAGCCCCAGGGCCCGCGCTGCTTCCAGTTGGCCGTAGGGCACTGCCTGAATGCCCGCCCGCACAATTTCTGCGATGAAGGCCGAGGTATAAATAATCAGCCCGATCAGCAGCGCCATATACTCCGGCGTAAGCACCGTGCCGCGGGTGTAGGCAAGCTGCGTGCGTTCCGGCAGCACCGTGATGAACGGGTCGCGGGCGTAGTAGGCTTCCTGCGCCGGGGTGATGAGGTCGCCGGCGTAGGCCTGGTCATAGGGCAGCGTTTGCAGCGCGTCCGGCTCGCCCACGGTGATTTCGGTGGGCACCGGCTGCGCCGTGACCACGAACCAGCCCAGGGCCGCCGCCCCCAGCACGGACAGCAGCGCCAGGCGCACCCGCGCAATGGGCCGGCCCGTCGTTTCCGTCACATGGCCGGCGATGACCCACAGCGCCACCGCCAGCGCCGCCCCCGCCAGCACAAACGCCAGCCAGTCCGCAAAGCGCGGCGTAAGCAGCAGTTCCGGGAAGGCCGTGCCGCGCCGGCTGAGATACACCACCGGGGCAATTTCGCTGACGATGGTATCCAGCGAGGGCAAAATGTCCAGGTAGTGGGCCAGTTGCAAATATAACCCGCTGAGCAGCAGTTGCCCGCCCACGATGATGAAATAGCCATAGCTAAAATTGCGCCACAGTTTGCTGCCAAACACCGCCACCAGCAGCATGATCGCGCTCAGGCCGCCGCCCACCACCCAGTTTAGCCCGGAAGCATCCCCCAGGCGCAGCGCCACCTCCAGCACGATGACCCCCGCCAGCGCCCCGCCTGTTACCCGCCCCGGGAATGACGCGCGGGTGGAATACCACCAGGCCAGCAGAATCAACAGCCCGTACACCGGCAGCCGGTAGGGGATGAAGGCCATGCCTTCCGCCGGCAGCCCGATGGCCTCGCGCTGCTGTGGCAGCCCGAACATCACCACAAAATACCAGAAATAAAGCTGCACCAGCAGCGGCGTATTCCGCAGCACTTCGACATAAACGCGCGAGATATTGCGAATGAGCCAGTTGCGGCTGAGCAGAAAAATGCCGATGAACACCCCGAACAGCGTGGCAAAAAATAAGCCGGGGAACACAATCCGCAGGGTGTTGTAAATGCCCACCGTAAAGGCCCGCCCGAAGCTGTCGCTGGAGCTGTACCAGTCCGGCGCTTCGCCAATATTAAAGCCGGCCGGCGGCGTGAGCACTTCAAAATAGATGGACAGGCGGCGCTCCGTGAGGGTGTTGAGGATGTTCACCCAGATCACCGAGAGGCCCGTCACCAGCAGGATGATAAACACGATCTGCACGATAACCTGTAAGACACGAATATCGCGCAGCAGGGCCAGCAGACCGGTGGGAGTACGTTTGCTTTTGTGAGTCATGGCCACAGCTCTGGCTCCGGTTGGCTTCCGCGGAAAAGAAGCCGGGCCGGCCGCAGCCGGCCCGGTTCGCTAAGGCTTAACGGAAGGGCGGCGAATACATCAGGCCGCCGCGCGTCCACAGGTCGTTCAGCGTGCCGGCGCGTTCCAGCCCGATCGGAACCAGGTTCCGTTCGTAAATTTCACCATAGTTGCCCACCTGGGTAATGACCGTCACCATGTAATCATTGGCGATGCCCAGGTAATTGCCGGACTGGTTGCCCGCCTGGCCCAGGAAACGGGCGACGGCCGGGGTCACACGGGCGGTATAGGCATCATCCGCTTCGCCTTCGGCGGGCAGGAATTCGGCCACATTGGCGCTGGTGATGCCAAATTCTTCCGCCTGGATCAGCCCGTACACCGTCCACGCGGCGACTTCGGCAAACTGCGGGTCATTCTGCGGGGTGAGGATGGCCAGCGGTTCCTTGCTGATGGTTTCCGGCAGGATCACATGGGCACCGGGGTCTTCGGCGGTGGAGCGATAGGCCGCCAGACCGCTCTTGTCGGTGGTGAAGCCATCGCAGCGCCCCTGCACATAGGCTTCCCAGGTGGCGTTGGCATCGGCAAACACCTGAAGCTCAATGCTCAGGCTGTTGGCTTCGATGTAATCGGTAATGTTCAACTCGGTGGTGGTGCCCGTCTGCACGCAGATGGAGCCGCCATCCAGCCCGGCGATGCTGTCGATGCCCAGTTCGGCGCGGGCAATCACACCCTGGCCATCATAGAACGTGATCGGGCCGAAGGTGGTCGCCCACTGCGAGTCACGGCTGAGGGTCATCGTGGTATTGCGGGACATAATATCAATTTCGCCACTCTGCATGGCGGCCTGGCGTTCCGGGGCCTGCAATGGGCGGAATTCCACTTTGGTGGCATCGCCCAGGATGGCGGCAGCCACGGCCCGGCACACGTCAATATCGAAACCTTCAAACTGGCCTTCATCATTAACAAACCCAAAGCCCTGGAGTGACTGATTGGCCCCGCATACCAGCGAGTCACGGTCAATCACGCGCTGCGACACCGGGCCCAGCGTGACGGTGATGGCATCCTGGGCACTCACCAGGGGCAGCGCCGAGAGCAGCAGCGCCAGCAACGCCACCAGAAAAACTGCACGAGTCTTCATAGCAAACAACCTCCACATGCAAAACCGAGTCTTCAGCCGCGTGGGATGTGATGGTACTTGACACGCCCACGAAAGCAACGCACAGTGTAACCAGTGCCGGCCTCGATTGCAACGCAAATTGCCCTTTCGCGCTTTCCGGGGTGCAAAGACTACGGAATTATTAATATAATCATGGGGTACAAATTGACCAGAGGAATGTTATGGGCGTGGTCGATGAACTGCTGTCCGAATATGTGCAGATGCGCCGCAACGGGCTGGACACGCGCGAAGCGCTGCGGGCGCTGCGCGGCTACATCGAACCGCTGATCTACAGCGACAAAGAAGCCCTGGCGCTGCAACTGCGAAACTGGGAAAAAGACCGCCAGCAGAACAAGACCGGCACCACCGAAGTGGTGAAAGCGCCGGCGAAAAAGCCGGATACGGGCAGCATCCCGGTCGTGCCCCCGCCGGCCGTCACCGTGAACGATGCCACGCTGCCGGTGCGCCCGCCGCTGCCCGCCCCCCCGCGCGAAGTGGTCATCGAAAAAACGCCCGCCCCGGCCGCCGGCAGTGATGGCCTGCTGTGGGTGGAATGCCCCAACTGTAAGAAGAAGAACCGCGCCAACGATGTCTTTTGCTATGCCTGCGGCCAAATTCTGGATAATATGGCCGGCGATTTTGATACGCGCCACTTTGCCGATGCCACCGGCGAATTGTTCAACGATGAATATTTCGGGCCCGATTCGGTGCTGGTGCTGGTCATCCGCGATACCGGCAAGACCTTTGAACTGCGCCCGCAACTGCGCCAGACGGAACTGGTGATCGGCCGCAGCAGCGATGCCAGTTCCATGCGCCCGGATGTGGATTTAGCCACCGCCGACGGGGCCAACCTGGGGGTATCGCGCCTGCATCTGGCGCTGCGCTACGAAAATCAGGACAGCACCATCCAGATTTATGACCTGGGCAGCGCCAACGGCTCGTTCATCAACGGGCAGCGGCTGCACCCGCGAGAAATTCGCCTGCTGCGCAGCCAGGATGAACTGCGGGTGGGGAAACTGGTGATGCGCGTCACCTTCCAGCATCCCGGCCAGGAACTGCGCCGCCGCCGTTAGCGGCCCGCGCAGGGCGGCCGGTGTCCGTCGCCGGTCACAGGGAACGGCTGTAGCTTTCGGCGTTTTCGGCAAAGCGAATGGCTTCGCGCGTGCCAATGTGCTTGAGGGCGGCGATGGCCGCGGTGAACAGCCCGCGCTGGTAACTGCGCGTGCGGCTGAAATGATCGTTGCGGTAGGTATCCAGGTAATCCTGCACCACTTTTTTGAGCGCGGTGACGGCGTTTTTGGCCCGCAGCAGCCCCAGGGCTTCGGCGGCGGCGGCTTTCACCTGCACATCCTGATGCGCTTCCAGCGTTTGCAGCAGCACCGGGATGGCCAGGGGATCGCCAATTTTGCCCAGGGCCAGCGCGGCGGCCGCGGCCACAAAGGCCGTGCGCCGTTCCATCGCCGTAATCAAATCTGCCACGGCCTCGCGGCTGCCCAGGTCCCCCAGTTTGTCCGCCGCGATTTTGCTCATCTCTGCGTCCGGTTCGCGCAGCACTTCCAGCCACTGGTTAAGACGGGGGTTGGCAGTCACAGGCAGCATCCTGGTATCCTCACGCATATTACAGCGGGCTAACCCGGTACCGGGCGATCATACAATCTTGTAATTTTATTATACATCAACATGATGAAGCTATAACTATTTTTTATGGGTCTTTAGCAACCGATGGCCGGCCGGGCGTTTTGTAATCTATAGTAACATTAATAGGGCGATCTGTCTACCGGCTTTGACCGGCCGCCCTGCTGTCTGTTATGATGAAGGTGGCACAGGCCTACAGGAGTGATGAACGATCATGTCGATGGAAGGACAGCCGCCATCTCAGTGGAATCGCGTCTTCAGCCTGCTGCGGACGGGCCCGGCGGCATTATTCTGGCGTTTTTATGACCAGGGGCTGCGCCGGCTGACGGGTGCGCCGGTGTGGCATCTCAGCCGCATCACGCCGCAGTTGTATGTGGGCGGGCAGCACCTGCACCTGTCGCCGCTGCTGCGCGAGGGCATCACCGCCACGGTGAACCTGCGCGAAGCCCATTACAGCGATGTGGATCGGGGCATTGGCGGGCCGCAGCACCTGCACCTGGCCACCCGCGATAATACGCCGCCCACGCTGCCCGACCTGAACAGCGGCGCGGATTTCATCGCCGCGCAGATTGCGGCCGGCGGCAAAGTGTACGTCCACTGCGGGGTGGGCGTGGGGCGGGCCCCCACCGCCGCCGCCGCCTATCTCATCAAATATCACCGGCTCACCCCGGCCCAGGCCCTGGCCCGCATCCGCCAGGTGCGCCCCTTCATCCATCTCACCCGCCGCCAGTACGGGCAGCTCATCACCTTTGAGCAGCAGGTACGGGCCCTGCCGCCGGAGGCTGCGCCATCATGATGCTCCACCGCGACAAACCCAAAAAAGATCACCGTTTCAGCCGCCGGCTGACGGTCGTGCTGGCGCTGCTGGCGCTGGTGCTCGTCCTCAGCGTGAGCGTGTTACGGCTGGCGCTGGCCGCGCCGGTGGCGGCCGCCGTGCCCGCCCCGGCCGGCGGCGCGTCCCTGCCGCTGCACACCGCCGGCGGCTGATTCAGCGGCCAAAATAATCGCGCCGCAGCACGCTGGTAATCCAGTCCACGATGACGGCATAGCCCTTTTCGCCGGTCGCCACGCTGGCCAGGGCCGGGTCGCCGATGTAGCCGTAGGGCGTGTGGGCCCGGTAGCTGCGGGTGGCGTAAAAAACGCCGCCCCCGGTCTTAATATGCTCCGGCCCCTGAATTTTGGCCATCACCTCCGGCGGCAGATGATGCGGCACGCCCAGTTCCGGGTGCACCAGTTCCGGGTGGGTGGCCAGCAGCCGCGAGGTTTCGCCTTCGCCGCCGTGCCCCTCGCCCTTCTTCGAGGTCTGGATGGTGTGGTAGACCTTGCTCAGCGGGGTGAGCCAGTTCAACACCAGCGCCTGCGCGTCCGGCGTTTCATCCACGATCTCCTGGGCCGCCACCATCATGGACGGCAGGCTGCCATCGTGCCCGTGAATGAGCGCGTATTTGCGAAAACCGCTGGCGTACAGGCTGAGGCACACCTCCTTAATGAGGCTGATGAGCGTCTGCGACCGCAGGGTGACGGTGCCCGGAAACCCCATGTGAAAGCTGGACGTGCCAAACGGGATCACCGGGCCAATGACCACCGGGCAGCCGGCCTGCTCCAGTTGCAGCGCCGCCCGCCGGCAAATTTCCCGCGCTTCCATGCTGTCCGTGCCCAGGGGCAGCGGCGCACCGTGGTTTTCCGTCGCCCCCACCGGCAGCAGCAGCACATCGGTCTGCTTCAGCGCTGCCGCCACTTCAGCGCCGGTCATCTCCGTCAGCGTGGGCGGGCGCTTCTGGATGTACAAAATCTCCGTGTCCGACATGCCAGTTCTCCTTACCGGGGGCTTTTTTGGTAGATCATCACGAATATTATCGCCGAAATTTTGTTTGACCTGGCGTAGAAATTATTGTATCCTGTCTGTACACTTTGTCCAAAAGCTGTACAAAGTGTCCTGAAAATGAGAAGTTATTAATCTTTTGGACAGGACACCGCAGCGGTTCATGATCCGTCGTGCGTCCATCCACCCCGGCCACACCATGCTGGTGTACGGCAGCGGGGCTATTTTTGAGACAGTATTATGTCCGATCAGGCGGCTGTTTTTACCCTCATGAAGCAAATGGCGCAGGCGCTGGCCCGCGTCATGCATCCCATGTGCGAAGTCGTCATCCACGACTTTAGCGACCTGGATCATTCGATTGTGCACATCGAAGGCAAATTGACCGGGCGCTCCATCGGCGGGGCGGCCACCAATTTGCTGCTGGAGCGCGTCCGCAGCGGTGCCACGGATGAAGACCTGTACAATTACATCACCACGCTCCCCGGCGGCCAGGTGATGAAATCCAGCACCATCTTCCTGCGCGATGACCAGGGGCAGGCCTACGGCGCGTTCTGCGTGAACATGGACATCACCGCTTTCGCCAGCTTTCGCCGCCTGCTGGGGGATTTTCTCACCAGTGAACTGCCGCATGTGCAGGAACTGCTCTCCGATGACCCGCACCGCACCATCGACATGATGATTACCGAAACGCTGGCGGAGATGGATCGGGCGCTGCCCATCCTCAGCCGGCAGGACAAGATTGATCTCATCGCCCGGCTGGATGCGCGGGGCGTGTTCCAGGTGAAAAAAGCCGTGCCCATCCTGGCTGACCGCCTGAGCATGAGCCGGGCCACGCTGTACAACTACCTGGGCGAAGCCCGCGATGATCGCCAGCAGCAGCACCCCTGGCCGGCCGAAGCGGAGCCGCCCCAGGCTGAACCGGAAACCACCCATGAGGATAGCGTATGAGCTTTGAAGTGATTTTAACCACCGCCGCGCCGGTGCCCTCCAGCGGTTACAGCCAGGCGCTGCGCTTCGGGAACATGGTGGTCACGGCCGGCTACCTGGGCACCCACCCGGATGGCTCCGGCGTGGTGCCGGGCGGTTTTGAGGCCGAACTGCGCCAGGCCATTGGCAATGTGCGGGCCGTGCTGGCCGCCGCCGGGTGCAGCCTGGCGGATGTGGTGCGCGTCAATGTGTCGCTGACGGAGATCAGCCGCTTTGCCGAGATGGATCGCATCTACTGCGAGTATTTCAGCGCCCCGTACCCCACCCGCAACACCATCGGCGTAAAAGAGCTGTGGGGCGGGGCCCAGGTGGGGCTGGATGTGTGGGCCGTGCTGCCCGGTGAGCGCTGACCCATGAGCGAGGTGCTGGCCCACGTTCACCCGGCGGAAGTGGTGGCGCTGACGCAGCAGTTGATTCGCATTCCCTCCTACCTGTGGCAGGAGAGCGCCATTGGTCACTGGATTGCAGACTGGCTGCGCGAGCGCGATTTTGAGGTGGAGTTGCAGGCCGTCCCCCTGCGCGATGGCGGCATCACACATCAGGCGGTGGGCCGGCTGCGCGGGGAGGGCCGCGGGCCCGCGCTGCTGCTGTGCGGTCATACCGATACCAGCGACTGGGGCGGCCGCCCCTTCCGCGAGGCGGAATGGACGCATGACCCCTTCAGCGGCGACCTGGAAGACGGCTATCTGTATGGCCTGGGGGCCATCAACATGAAAGCCGGCGTGGCGGCCATCCTGCACGCCGCGGATGCCGTGCGCCGTTCCGGCCGGCGCATCACCGGCGATCTGATCGTCGCCTGTGTGGTGGCAGAAACCGGCGGCGGGGTGGGGGCGCTGCACCTCATGGAGCAGGGCCTGCGGGCGGATTACGGCATCGTCACCGAAGCCGGCAACCTGGACGCGGGCATCATCTCGGTGGGGTATGTGCAGGGCAAAGTGCGCGTCAAAGGCGAATTTAAGCATCGCGTGCCCTACATCAACCCCATCGAAAAAATCATGCCCGTGATCGCCGCCTTTGGCCCGGCCTATCGGCCGCTGACTCCGGCTGACCAGGGCGGCTGGCTGCGCTTTACGCCACACCCGCTGCTGCCCGGCTTCCCGGCCATGGCCGTCCGTAACATTGAGCATTTTCAGGATACCACCACGCTCATGTTCGACCTGCGCATCATCCCCGGCATGACGGAAGACAGCGTGCGCGAGGATGTGCAGCGCCTGCTGGCCGGCCTCGCGGCCGCCGACCCGGATTTGCATTACGAACTCATCATCCCGCAGAGCGCCCGCCAGCCCAACATGCCCGCCCGTGAAGCCACCCCGCCGTCGCATCCACTGGTGCAGGCGCTGGTGCAGGCGCATACCCGCGTCACCGGGGCCGCGCCGGTGGTGGGGGCGGGGCATCGCATCGGCGCGACGGCCGATACCTGCCATTTTAAGGGCTACGGCATCGCCTGTGTGGAATATGGCCCCGGCTTCATCCCCATCTGGCCCATGGTGGATGAACGGATTGAAGTGGCGCAGATCATCACGGCGGCGCAAACGCTGGCACTGACGGCCGCCGCCCTTTGTACGGCAGACGCATAAGGATGAAGGATACCGGCATGACAGTGACGCATCTCCCGACGGAGAAAATCCTCGATCTGTATACCCGGATGCTGCGGATCCGGCGTTTTGAAGAAATGGTGGGCAAATTGTTCGCCCAGGGGCAGCTTCCCGGTTTTGTGCACCTGTACATCGGCGAAGAAGCCGTGGGCGCGGGCGTGTGCGCGGCCCTGCGCGATGATGATTACATCACCAGCACCCACCGGGGGCACGGGCACGTCATCGCCAAAGGCGGCGATTTTAACCGCATGATGGCCGAATTGTTCGGCCGGCAAACCGGCTACTGCAAAGGCAAGGGCGGCAGTATGCACATCGCCGATTTTGAGATCGGGATGCTGGGGGCCTGCGGCATCGTGGGCGGCGGCCTGGGCGTGGCCACCGGGGCCGGGCTGAGCGCCTGGTACCGCGGCACCGACCAGGTTTCGGTGGCGTTTTTTGGCGATGGCGCGGCCAATGAAGGCAGCTTTCATGAAGCGCTGAACCTGGCTTCCACGCTGAAGCTGCCGGTGATCTTCGTGTGCGAAAACAACCAGTACGGCGAATTTACCCCGGCCATCCACGCCATGAACATCACCGACATCGCGCAGCGGGCGGCCGGTTACGGCATCCCCGGTGTCATTGTGGATGGCACCGATGCGCTGGCCGTGTACCCGGCCGCGGCGGCGGCCGTCCAGCGCGCCCGCCAGGGCCACGGCCCCACCCTGCTGGAAGCCAAAACCCATCGCCGGGGCGGCCATGCCGAAGGCGAAATCGCCTTCCTGGCCGGGCAGGATTACCGCCTGCCGGAAGAAGTGCAGGCCGCCGCCGCCAGCGATCCGGTCATCCGGCTGCACACCTACATCGTGGAACAGGGCCTTATCCCGCCGCCGCAGCTCGAAACGCTCGATCAGGACATTACCGGCAGCGTGGCCGCGGCGGTGGAATTTGCCCGCACCAGCCCGGAGCCGGAGATCGCCTCCATTTACGAAGATACCTGGGTGTAACGCCGGCCCGGCGGCCCGCAAAGGAGAGAAACTGTGGCCCGTAAAACGTATATTGCTGCCATCAATGAGGCGCTCTTTGAAGAAATGCGCCGCGACCCCATGGTGCTGCTCATCGGTGAGGATGTGCGGATCGGCGTATTTGCCGGCACGCGCGGCCTGCACAAAGAATTCGGCGATAAGCGCGTGCTGGATACGCCCATTTCGGAACTGGCGGTGGCCGGGGCCGGCGTGGGCGCGGCGGCCACCGGCTTACGCCCGGTGGTGGATCTCATGTTCGGCACCTTTTTGTATCTGGCGTTTGACCAGATCGCCAACCAGGCCGGGGCCATGCGCTACATGTTCGGCGGGCAAACCCGGCTGCCGCTGGTGTACATGGTGCAAAACGGCACCGGGGCCAGCGCCGGGCATCATCACAGCCAGTCGGTGCACCAGTTCTTCATGAACATGCCGCTGATTAAGGTCATCATGCCCGCCACGCCCTACGATGTCAAAGGGCTGCTGAAAGCCGCCATCCGCGATGATAACCCGGTGATCTTCCTCAATCATCTGGCCCTGGGCGGCCAGCGCGGCGAGGTGCCGGACGAAGAATACCTCATCCCCATTGGCCAGGGCGAGATTAAGCGCAGCGGCAGCCATGTCACCGTGTGCAGCGTGGGGCTGATGGTGCATCACAGCCTGAAAGCGGCCAAAGAACTGGAAAAAGAAGGCATTGATGTCGAAGTGATTGACCTGCGGACGCTGAAGCCGTGGGATGAAGCGCTGGTGCTGCACAGCGTGGCCAAAACCGGGCGCTTTGTGGCGGTGGATGAAGGGCATATGGTGTGCGGCGCGGCCAGCGAATGGGCCGCCACCGTCGCCGAAAAGGCCTTCCATGACCTGAAAGCGCCGGTGAAGCGCGTCACCAGCAAGCCGGTGCCCATTCCCTTCAGCCCGAAGCTGGAAAAAGCCGTGGTGCCCTCGCCGGAAGAAATCGCGGATGCCGTGCGCCAGGTGCTGGGCACGCGGGTACCGGCCTGAGGAGGCAACCATGGCACTGGTTCCGGTCTATATGCCCAAATTCGGCATGACCATGACGCACGGCATCATCATGGAATGGCTGGTCAGCGAAGGTGATACCGTCGCGGCCGGCGCAAAGCTGGTGGTGATCGAAACTGAGAAGGTGAATACCGAAGTGGAAGCGCCCGTCAGCGGGACGATTATGGAACTCAGCCACGACGTGGAGGCTGAGGTGGAAGTCGGCGCGGTGATCGCCTACATCGAAGAAGCGTAAAGGGGGCGTGCCGCCCATCCTTGAAGCGTTTTATCCATATCCTGTGAGTGTTTGCCTGGAGGTTGTATGTCTCGTCGTCGTACTTTATCGTGGTGGCTGGCGCTGCTGGCGCTCTCCCTGCTGCTCGTCCCGGCGGTTTCGGCGCAGCAAACCGGCGGTACGCTGGTGGTCGCGGCCGAATCCATGGGCGATTCGCTGGAAAACGGGCTGTGGAGCGGCTTCGGCACTGTTAATGTGCTGGATAATATTGGCGAAGGGCTGGTGCGTTCCGATTTTGTCAGCGGCGAACCCACCCCCGGCCTGGCCGAGTCGTGGACGATTTCCGAAGATGGCCTGACCTACGTCTTCACCCTGCGCGGCGGGCTGACGTTCCACGATGGCACGCCGGTCACGGCCGAAGCCGTCGTCCGCAGCCTCACCCGCGACAGCAATGAAAGTGACCCGGCCTACATCGCCGGCATGTACATGTTCCCCGGCCATGGCACCACCAACTGGGAGAGCCTCACCGCCACCGATGCCAGCACCGTGACGCTGGTGCTGAAGACCCCGGATGCCACGCAGCTCCACCGCCTGGCGCGGCCTTCCGCTTACATCCTCAGCCCGGCCGCGCTGGATGCCCAGGGCGCGAACATCGGCACCGCGCCGGTGATGGCCGGCCCCTTCCGGCTGGAACGCTTCGTGCCCGGCCAGGAAGCCGTGCTGGCCGCCTTCGACGGCTACTGGGCCGGCCGCCCCTTCCTGGACCAGATCATCATTCGCGCCTTCCCGGATGAAGCCTCCATCCTGGCGGCCCTGGAAGCCGGTGAAGTGCAGTTCACCACGAATGCGCCGTTCCTGTCCGTGCCGCGTTTGCAGCAGTCGGACAATATTCGCGTGGAAGTGGGCCCCGCCCTGGTCGATCTATTCATTGGCGCGAACGTCGCCGATGAAGTGACCGGCAACCGCGATATTCGCCTGGCGGTCAATTATGCCATCAACCGCGACAACATCATCCTGGCCGGGCTGAACGGCTTCGGCGAACTGCCGGCCTCCATCCTGTCCCCCACTGACCTGGGCTTTGACGAAAGCGGGCGCAGCATCAGCACCTATAACCCGGATCTGGCCCGCGAACACATCGCCAAATCCGGCCTGGCCACGCCCATCGCCATTGAACTGGCGTATGAAAACAATCGTTTCTGGCCGGTGCTGGCGGAACTGGTGAAGGCGGACCTGGAAGCCGTGGGCTTTACGGTGACGCTGGCCGGGCTGGATTCCGGCTCCTTCTGGGGCAAGGTGGCCGATGGCGACATTCAGTTGAGCATCAACCAGCGCTCCACCTTCGTCCCCGACCCCAACGACAAGACCAGCATCCTGCATTCGGTGAACTCGCCCGGCGGGCAAACGCGCCATGAACTGCTGCCCACCGCCGCCGAGATGGATGCCCTGCTGGATGCGGCCCTCCAGGCAACGGACAGCGCCACCCGCGTGGAACTGTATCGCCAGATTCAGGCGCTGGCGCTGGCAGAAATGCCCTACATCTACCTGGCATACCTCACGCCGCCGGTGTTCGTGGCGGACAGCGTGCAGGGCGTGCCGGTGGGCGCAGCGGCGGCCGGCCGGGCCACCCTGCGCGAAGTGTACCTGAGCAACTGAGGCTGTTGGCCGTTCATGGTGGGCGGTGGCCCGCTGTGAACGGCGTTCACCTGTGTCTGGAGACCTGTCGCGTGATCCCGGCTTTGACGATCCCCACCCCGCCTCTCCCCGTTCCCGCCCGGCGCAGCCGCTGGCGGCGTTATGAGCTGTCGCTGGTGGGCGGCGTGTTCTTCGCGCTGGTCATCTTCGCCACCGCTTTCGCGCCCCTGCTCACGCCCTATAACCCGGAACTGCCGAATGTGACCAGCCGCTTTAAGCTGCCCTCGCTGCAACATCCCTTCGGGACGGATGATTTTGGGCGCGATGTGCTGGCGCGGGTGCTGTACGGCGGGCGGCCCATCCTGTTCACCGGCTTTGCTTCGGTGCTGGCCGCGCTCGTCGTGGGCATCCTCATCGGCACGGTGGGGGCGCTGTATCGCGGGTGGATTGACCTGCTGCTCATGCGCCTGATGGATGTCATGCTCAGTTTCCCCTCGGTGCTGCTGGCCATTTTGATCGTGGCGGCCCTGGGGACGGGGCTGGCCAATATGATTGTGGCCATCACGTTTTTCATGGTGCCGGTCTTCGCCCGCCTGGTACGGGCCATCGTCCTCACGCTGGTGTACCAGGATTACGTGCTGGCGGCGCGGGCCATGGGCGCGGGCGATCTGTGGCTCATCCGGCGGCACATCTTCCCCAACCTGCTGCCCCCCATGATCGTGCAGGCCAGCGCCATGCTGGCGGTGGCCATCTCCACCGCCACCGCGCTCAATTTTTTGCGCCTGGGCGTGGAACCGCCCACGCCGGACTGGGGGCTGATGGTGGCGGACGGCCAGCGCCTGCTGTTCGATGCCGCCCATGTGCCGTTTTTCCCCGGCCTGGCCATCACGCTCACGCTGCTGAGCGTCAATTTTATTGGCGATGGCCTGCGCGACCATCTCGACCCGAAGCTGAGGAGACGGCTGTGAAATACCTGTTCACGCGCCTGCTGTGGCTGCCGGTGGTGATGTGGGCCGTGGCCACGCTCACCTTCATCACCCTGCGCATTGTGCCGGGCAACTATATTGAATCGGTCGCCAACCAGATTTTAGACCCGGAACAGATCGCCAGGGTGCAGGCCATCTGGGGGCTGGATCGGCCGATTACGGAGCAGTATGCCGCCTTCATGAGCGACCTGGTGCGCGGCGACCTGGGCCTTTCGATGAGTTCCGGCATTCCCCTCAGCCGGCTGATTTTTGAACGGATGCCGCCCACCATCGAACTGGCGCTGGTGGCCATGGTCATCAGCACCGGCATCGGGATGGCGGTGGGCATTGTATCCGCGGTGACGCATAACCGCCTGGTGGATTACGCCACGCGCACCTTTGCTGTGCTGTGGCTGTCGCTGCCGCTGTTCTGGGTGGCCATGATGCTGATCGTGATCTTCGCCGTGCAACTGCGCTGGATGCCGGCCAGCGGCCGCATTGATGCCCGGCTGGATTATGAGGTAATCACCAATTTTATGCTCATTGACCATGTGCTCACCGGCAACCGGGCGGCCCTCAGCAGCTTTGTGCATCATCTCATCCTGCCGGCGCTGGCCATCGGCCTCACTTCCTCCGGCTTTGTGGCCCGCCTCACGCGCTCGGCCATGCTGGAGATTGTCCATTCGGATTATGTGCGTACCGCCCGCGCCAAAGGCCTGTCGGAACGGCGCGTCATCCTCAAGCACGCGCTGCAAAATGCCCTGCTGCCCATCATCACGCTCCAGGGGCTGCAATTTGGCACGCTGCTGGGCGGGGCCGTCATCACCGAAATTGTGTTCACCCGCCCCGGCATGGGGCGAATGCTGCTGGATGGCATCCTCAAGCGCGATTTTCCCGTGGTGCAGGGGGCGGTGATGATCGTCGCCTTCGTGTACGTGGTCATCAATATGCTGGTGGATATTATTTATCACGTGGTGGATCCGCGCCTGCGGCATTCGTGACGGCGGGCGCACCGTGCCGCCGCGACGGCACAGGGAGGCAAATATGGGCCGACTGACGAACAAAATCGCCATCATCACCGGGGCCGCGCGCGGCATTGGCCGCGGCATGGCGCTGCGCTTCGCCGCCGAGGGCTGCCACCTGGCGCTGTGCGATATGAACCTGGCCGGCGTGCAGGAGACGGCCGCGCTGGCCGCGCAGCAGGGGGTGAAAACCCTGGCGCTGCCGACCGATATTGCCAGCCGCCCGTCCGTGGAGCACCTGCTGGCGGAGACGGTGCAGCACCTGGGCACGCCGGATATTCTCATCAACAATGCCGGCATTTTCTTCAATGCCGCTTTCGACGCGCTGACCGATGACCAGTGGCAGTCCATGCTCAACATCAACCTGACCGGCGTATTTCTGGTCAGCCAGACCATCATTCGCCACTGGCTGGCCACGCAGCACCCCGGGGCCATCGTCAACATGACTTCCGTGAGTTCGGTCATCGCCTTTGCCAATTCTTCCCATTACTGCGCGGCCAAAGCCGGGGTGATGGCGCTGACCAAATGCATCGCGCTGGAATATGGCCCGCACAACATCCGCTGCAATTCCATTTCGCCCGGCTTTGTGGAAACGCAAATGCTGCCGGATATGACGTGGGCGCGGCAGCTCAGCCAGCGCCTGCCGCAGCGGCGCATGGGCACGCCGGAAGACGTGGCCGATGTGGCCCTGTTCCTGGCCAGCGACGACTCGCGCTATGTGACCGGCGATATGATCTTTGTCGATGGCGGCTATATGCTGGAGAGAGGCTTTTAAGATGGGGCAGCGGGTGGCACTGTTACCGGCGGTGGCGCAGTTTTTAGGCCGCGAGCAAAAATTGTTGATCGGTGGCGCGTGGGTGCCGGCGGCCTCCGGCGAAACTTTCGCCACGCTGAACCCGGCCACGGGCCGGCCGCTGACGCAGGTGGCGCAGGGGGCGGCGGTGGATATTGACCGGGCGGTGCAGGCGGCGCGGGCGGCTTTCCCGGCCTGGGCGGCGCTGCTGCCGGCACAGCGGGAACGGCTGCTGCATCGCTTTGCCGACCTGATGGAAGAACACAAAGCAGAACTGGCGCAGCTTGAAACGCTGGACAATGGCAAGCCCTTCAACGTGGCTTATAACGTGGAAGTGAATGTGGCCATTGGCCAGATGCGCTACTACGCCGGTGCACCCACCCGCCTCACCGGCGAAACCTACCCGGTGTCGTCGCCGGGCTTCCTGGTGTACACCCGCCGCGAACCGCTGGGCGTGTGCGGGGCCATCACGCCGTGGAATTATTCGCTGGTGATGGCCACGCAAAAAATCGGCCCGGCGCTGGCCACCGGCAACACGCTGGTGCTGAAGCCCGCCGAGCAAACGCCGCTGACGGCCCTGCGCCTGGCAGAACTGGCGCTGGCGGCGGGCATTCCGCCGGGGGTGTTCAACGTCGTCACCGGCTTCGGCGACACGGCCGGCGCGGCCCTCACCGCCCATCCTGACGTGAACAAAGTGGCCTTCACCGGCTCCACCGACGTGGGCCGGGCCATCGTGCGGGCTTCCGCCGGCAACCTGAAGCACGTTTCGCTGGAACTGGGCGGCAAATCGCCGTTGATTATCTTCGACGATGCCGACCTGCCGGCGGCGGCGGAAGCGGCGCTGTGGGCCATCTTCGCCAACAGCGGCCAGAACTGCGTGGCCGGCTCCCGGCTGTATGTGCAGCGGCGCGTGTACGATACCGTCCTGGGCGAGCTGGCCGCCCGCGCCGGCCGCCTGAAAGTGGGCGATGGCCTGGAGCCAGACACCAGCCTGGGCCCGCTCATTTCGCAGCGCCAGCTTGACCAGGTGCTGCATTTTGTCGAGCAGGGGGTGGCCGGCGGCGGCACCCTGGTCACGGGCGGCCAGCGCCCCGGCGGCGACCTGGCCGGCGGCTATTTCCTGCAACCGACGATCTTCGGCGGGGTGGCCGAAGACAGCGTGATCGCCCGCGAAGAAATTTTTGGCCCGGTGCTGTCGGCGTTTGCCTTTGACGATGAAGCCGATGTGCTGCCCCGCGCCAACCACAGCCGCTACGGGCTGGCGGCCGGCGTATGGACGAACAACCTCAGCCGGGCCCACCGCCTGGCGCAGCACCTGCGGGCCGGCGTGGTGTGGATCAACACCTACGACTGGTTTGATCCGGCGGTGCCGTTTGGCGGCGTGGGCGAAAGCGGCTACGGGCGCGAACTGGGGTCGCAGGTGATGGATATGTACACTGAATTAAAATCTGTGTGGGTGAAACTGTAACCATGACCGTGACCATGACCATGAGCGCTTTACAGGGCAAGATTGCCATTGTCACCGGCGGCGGGTCGGGCATGGGGCGGGCGACGGCGCTGGCCTTCGCGCAGGCCGGGGCGCAGGTGGTCATCGCCAACCGCACCCGCGCCACCGCCGAAGCCGTTGCCGCCGAGATTGTGCAGGCGGGCGGGCAGGCTCTGCCGCTGTCGGTCGATGTCAGCCGCGGCGAGGACATGCAGCGGCTGATGCAGACGACGCTGGCGCACTTCGGCGGGCTGGATGTGCTGTTCAACAATGCCGGCATCAGCCCTTCTGGCACCGTGACCGACATCACCGAAGCCGAATGGGACGAATGCCTGAATATTGACCTGAAAAGCGTGTTCCTGGGCTGCAAGTACGCCATCCCGCTGCTGCAGCAGCGCGGCGGCGGGGTCATCCTGAACAATGCCGGCACCTTTGGCCTGAAGCCGGTGCGCGGCAAAGCGGCCTATGCCACGGCCAAAGCCGGGGTTATCAACCTCACGCGGGCGGTGGCGCTGGATTACGCCCGCGATAACATTCGCTGCAATGTGCTGTGCCCCGGTTATGTGGATACCCCGCTGACCGAAGGCGTGCCGCCGGCGGATCGGGATGCTTTTCTGGGGCAGTACCAGCCGCTGCGCGGGGTGATCCAGCCGGCAGAGGTGGCGGCGCTGGCGCTGTACCTGGCCGGGGAGGCCGCGCGGATGATTACCGGGCAGGTGTTCGTGCTGGATGGCGGGCAGCAGGCGGGGATTTTCTGATGGGCACGATCATCTACGGCGCGGCCGGCCTGTTAGACGCGGCGGAGGGGGTACAGAGCGATGTGGCGCTGTACATCGAGGGATCGCGCATTGTGGCCACCGGCCCGCTGGCGGCCCTGCGTGGCCGCTACCCGGAGGCAGCGCTGGAGGGCGGGAACGATGTCTTCCTGCTGCCGGCTTTCGTCAACAGCCACGATCACGGGCGGGCCTTCGGCTCGGCTTCGCTGGGCATCCCGGATGATCTGCTGGAAATCTGGCTGCCGCTGCTGAGTGGCTGCATGGCCGCCGCGCCTTACCTGGCCGGGGCGTGGGAGGGGGCGCAGCTCCTGAAAAGTGGTGTCACCGTGGCGGCGCACAGCCACATCCCGCCGGCGTGGACGCAGATGTACGACAGCAGCGTAGCCATGCTGCGCGGCTATCGCGCGGCCGGGGTGCGGCCGGCTTTTCACCCGCCGATGGTGGATCAAAACCCGCTGGTGTATGCCGATGAAGCGGCCTTTCTGGCCGGCCTGCCGGATGCGGCCACCCGCGCCCTGGCCGCCCCCTTTGTGCAGCCCGTCCCGCTGACGACGGCCGAATATCTGGACCTGTGCGCGGCGCTGTTCGCCGAATTCCACGATGCCACCGACCACACCGCCCATATTCAGGTTAGCCCGGCCGGGGGCCAGTGGTGCAGCGATGCGCTCATCCTGGCGTGTGTGGACTTTGCCCGGCAGCGCCAGACGCGCGTGCAGATGCACCTGCTGGAAACGCGCTACCAGGCGCACTATGCCCGCCGGCAGTGGGGCCACAGTTTTATCCGGCATCTGGACGAGATCGGGGCCCTGGGCGACTGGCTGACGCTGGCGCATATGGTGTGGGTGGATGAAGCCGACCTGGAGCTGCTGGCGGCGCGGGGTGTGGGCATCGCCCACAATCCCTCCAGCAATTTACGGCTGCGCAGCGGCGTTGCCCCGCTGGCCGCGCTGCTGGCCGCCGGCGTGCGCGTGGGCATCGGGCTGGATGGCCATGCCCTGGACGATGACCAGGATTATCTGCGCGAACTGCGCCTGGCGTATGTGCTGGCCAACCGCCCCGGCGCGGCCAGCCCGGCCGTCACCGTGGCGGACATTGTGCGCCTGGGCACGGCCGGCGGCGCAGACATCACCCTGGGGGCGGGGGCCCCGCTGGGCCGGCTGGCCCCCGGCTGCCTGGCGGATGTGGTGCTGCTGGACTGGGCGGCCCTGCGCGGGCGCTGGTCGCCGGCGGGCCACCCCGCCCCGGAGGATGCGCTGGCTTTCCTGCTGCACCGGGCCACCCGCCGCCATGTGCGCCATGTGCTGGTGCAGGGTGCCTGGGTGGTGCGCGATGGCCGCTGCCTCACCGTGGATGAGGACGCGCTGGCCGATGCCATTCGCGCGGATCTGGCCCGCCAGCTTCAGGACAGCGGGCGGCAGGCGGGGCTGGCGGCGGCCCGGGTGCTGGCCCCCCATTTGCGGCGTTTTTATGCCGGGTGGGAGGCCGCTCCCGCGCCCTGAAGCCGGGAACGGCCCCACCCCATCATCATCATCCGTTGTGTGGTATGGAGGTACTGGTTATGACTCTGGTTCGGGAAATGGATAGCACGCTGGATTTAGCACTGGTGGACGACTATATCGCCCGGATTCGCGCGGCCAGCCCGGCGACCATCGTGGAGCAGGCGGCGGCCTGGCTGCGGGATGGCGTGCCGGAAGCGGTGCTGTGGGCCGCGGCGGCGCTCACGGCCTGCCATTACATCAAAAATGAGGCGCACAACGTCCTGGGTTTTGTGTCCCACGCCATGATCGCCTGCGAAGATGCCCGCTGCCTGGCGCAGGGCCAAAAAACGGCCACCCGCCATCTGCTGCTCATCCAGGCCATTCACCAGGTGGTGTTTGACCTGCATGATCCGTGCGTGTCGCCCTATGAACTGCTGCCGGGCCGGCCGCTGTACGATGCCACGCTGGACGACGCGCTGAAAATGCTGCGCATGGATGTGCGCCTGGGCGAATATTTGCGCGTGGATGCCCGCCTGCTGGCGCTGGAGCAGCAGCTTCCCCGCGCCGAACTGATTGATCTGCTGCTGGATATTGGCCTGGAAGGCATGATTACCGATGACCATACCCTCATCACCCCGTCGCTCGTCCTGGGGTTGATCGACCTGGTGGGGTGGGAACGCGGCTTCGACATGCTGCGCTGTGCCCTGCGCTACAGCGCCAGCTTCCAGCGCGATTTTCGCTATTATGACCGGGCGGTGGCGCTGCGGGCACAGTATGGCCTGGAGGACGGCGCGGCCGTGAGCGCGTACCAGCCGGAGCGCATCGAAGCGCTGCGGGCGGCCCTGCTGGCCGCGCCCGCCCATGATCGGCCGGAGCTGGCCGCGCGGGCCATGGGGCAGCAGGGCTATTCGGCGGCCACCGTGCTGGCGGCCGTCACCCTGGCCGGCGCAGATATGTACCTGCGGGCGGTGCCGGTGCCGCACCAGGATTTTGATGCCGTCAGCCGCGAAGTGGCCCCCATGCACCTCAACACCAGCACCCACGCGCTGCGGAAGATGCTGCCGTTCATGTCGCCGCGCACGCAGGCGCTGGCGGCCATCCAGGGCGGCAGCCTGCTGGAACGCGGCCCCAGCATCCTCAGCGAGGTGTTTGAATTTGTGCCCTTCGAGAGTGGCTGCCTGGCTGATGGCGCGGCCTATCCTTTCGCGCCCGCGGTGGCCGCCCTGGCGCACCTGGCCCCGGCCGCGCTCATCGACCGGCTGCATACGGCGCTGCCGGCCCACGATTACGCCACCGCCACCGCCGCCGTCGCGGCTTATGCCGGCCACCACGCCGACCCCGCGCCCCTCATCGCCGCGCTGACCGAGGTCGCGTGCAGCGATGACGGCACGCTGATGCACAGCGTGAAACATTTGAACGCCATGACGGCCGAATTTAATGGCAGCGACCATCCCGACCGCTGGCGTTATCTGGTCGGCGCGGCCCGCTTCATTGCCTGGTACGCCGGGCTGAACACCGGCGCGTATCGCCGGGCGCAGGCCGTGCTGGCCGCCGGCTGACCCAACCCTGTGAGATCCCCGTCCGGGCCCGGCCCGGGCGAGTATCGAGAGCTTTTTCGTACCGCGGGTGAAAGGAGCGCTTATTGAGTGTGTGCAGCACCCCTGCCGGTTATGTCGATGGATGATGTTTAAAGGAGCTTTCACCATGAAGAAACTTGCAATGCTGTCTGTGCTGATCCTGCTGCTGGTGGGCGCGGTGGCCCCGGCCCTCTCCCAGGGCGAAGAACTGGTGATGTGGTCGCGCTATGACCTGGCCGATACCAGCGATAACAACGCTGTCACCCTCAACGCCCGCATTGAGGCGTTCCAGGAAGCCACCGGCATCACCGTGCGCTACGAAACGGTCGCCTGGGATCAGCTTTCTACCAAGCTGGCGATTGCCGTGCAGGCCGGCGGCGATGTGCCGGATATTGTGGAAGTGGGCAGCCAGCATGTGCCCTCGCTGCTGGATGCCGGGGCCCTGGCCCCGCTGGATGAGCTGCTGGCCGATGAAGCCTTCGTCACCGACCTGGGCGACGGCGACCGGCTGGCCTGCGTGATCGAAGGGGTGCGTTACTGCGTGGCCCACAACGTCCGCGGCGGCATGACCTACTATCGCGTGGCCGATTTCCCCGATGGCTACCCGCAGACCACCGAAGAATGGCTGGCCGCGGCCGGCACCTTCACCGCGGCGGATCGCTTCTTCAGCACCCAGTTCGCCGGCCGCAGCTACGGCGCGATCGAAATTGCCTGGTGGCCGATGATCTATTCCAACGGCGGCAGCATCTTTGATGAAGAAGGCAAACCCGCCTGGGCCACGCCGGAAGTGGCCGCAGTGGTGGAATTCGCCCGTGAAATTTATGCCAGCGGGGCCCTGCCGGAAGCCAACATCACCGGCGACTTTGCCGATGCCGAAGCCCCCTGGATGGACGGCACCGCCGGCTCGTTCCGCGGTGGAAGCTGGTCGGCCATCTTCATCCCCGGCCTGCAGGACTCCGTGGAAGCCGGCGAAGTGGGCATGACCGGCGGCGTGGCCTTCGGTGAAGGCACCCCGCACGTCTTCATGGTCAGCGAAGGCTGGGCCGTGCCCACCGGCGCGGCCAACCCCGAAGGGGCCCGCGCCTGGCTGAGTGGCTTCATGGAACCGGAATTCCTGGCCACCTGGGCCGCCGCCCAGTTCGGCATCCCCACCACCGGGGCCGCCTATGAAGCCAGCGAATTCTCCGGCGTGTTCTACCAGAATGTGGATACCATCCTGGGCGAACAGGGGCTGTACATGCAGCAAAGCCCGTACTACGTCGAAAGCCTGGACGCGCTGGCCATCGCCTGGCAGGAAATGCTGCTGGACCCGTCCATTGATGCGCTGGAACGCTTGCAGCAGGCGGCCGATGAAGTGCTAAACCGCTACTGGTAAGACCTTCGTATTCAAGCAGCGGGGGCGGGCCTGGCCTGCCCCCGCAGGGAGAAGCCCTATGCTCAGCCACCGCCTGTATAAAATTTTCCCCTATGTCCTCATCGCCCCGGCCATGCTGCTGGTGCTGCTGGTCAGCCTGTATCCCACGCTGTACAGCTTTTACCTGGCGTTTCATCGCAACCGGCGCGGCGTGCTGGAATATGTGGGCACGCGCAATTTTGAGGTGATCGTCAACAGCGATGCTTTCTGGAACAGCCTGCGCCTGACGGCCGTCTTTGGCATTTTCTTTGTGGGCCTGGTGATGCTGTTCGGCTTCCTGCTGGCGCTGGTCTTCAATCGCAATTTACAGGGCGGCGGCATCTACATGACCATCATCTTCATCCCGTGGATGCTCTCGGAGATCGTCGCCGGGGTGATGTGGCGCTGGATGTTCCTGCCACAGCTTGGCGTGCTGCAAAATGCGCTGTCGCCGCTGCTGGGGGACATCACCTTTCTGGCGACGGGCAGCGGGGCGCTGGGCGTGGTCATCGGCGCGACGTTATGGCGCTCGCTGGCTTTTGCCATGCTGCTGCTGCTGGCCGGGCTGCAAACCGTGCCCAAAGAACTCAGCGAAGCCGGCATGATCGACGGGGCCAACCGCTGGCAGGTGTTCTGGCGCATCACCTGGCCGCTCATGCTGCCCACCACCCAGATCACCTTTGTCTTTCTCACCATTCAGGCGGTGAATGCCGTGGGCATGTTTTTGTCCATCACCCAGGGCGGCCCCGGCACCGCAACCGATGTGCTGAGCCTGCAAATGTACCGCGAGGCCATCGAATTCTTCAATTTTGGCTATGGTGCGGCGCTCTCCGTGGTGATGTTCGTCATCAATGCCGTGCTGGCCTTTGTCTACATCAGTACGCTGCGTGCTCAGCACGCCTTTGATTAAGGGGGCGGGGCGATGACGGTGAAACGTCAAGTGATCGAACGGGAAAGCCTGGGCCACTGGCTGCGCCGGCACGAAAACCATGTGCTGCATGGGCTGCTGATGCTGCTGTGCCTGGTGATGCTGTTCCCCATCCTCTACACCTTCATTACCTCGCTGCGGCCGCAGGGCTTCGGGCTGTCGCGGGAGCTGTTCCACCCGGACGGGCTGTACCTGGGGCATTATGAACGCCTGCTGTCGCAGCCGCGCTTTTTGCGGAATATCCTCAACAGCGGCATCAACAGCGTGGGCGGGGCGCTGCTGACGACCTTCGTCACCGCCTGCGCCGGCTATGCCTTCGCCCGGCTGCGCTTCGTGGGCCGCAGTTCGCTGCTCATCTTCATCCTGGCCATGATGATGCTGCCCGGCATCACCAGCCTCATTCCGCTGTTCAAAATCGCCAGCGATCTGGACATCCGCGATACTTATTTTGTGATGATCGTGGTCTATGGCACCTATGGCATTCCCTTTGGCATCTGGGTGATGAAGGGCTTTTACGAGACGATTCCGCGGGAACTGGAAGAAGCGGCCGCTGTGGATGGCGCGAACCCCGTCCAGACCTTTTTGTACGTCATTGTGCCCATCTCGCTGCCGGGGTTGATCGCGGTCTTTTTGACCAATTTTGTGTTCAACTGGAACGATTTTTTAACGGCGCTCATTTTGCTCTCCAGCACCGATATGAAGACGGCGACGGTGGGGCTGTTCGACTTCCAGAGCCAGCTTGAGGGCAATAACAGCGAACTGCTGAACGCGGCCAGCATCCTCATCATGATTCCCGGACTGCTCATCTTCCTGGCGGCGCGGCGTTCCTTCCTGCGCGGCATGGTGGAGGGCGCGGTGAAAGGCTGATACCCATGACCGTGACCCCAACCCCAACCCCAACCCCGATGATGACCCCGGAGGCCATTCACGCGCTGATCGAGCGCCAGGCCCGCGCCTGGGAACGCGCCGACCTGGATGCCATCCCGGCGGATTTTGCGCCCGATGGCTGGTTGATTTCGCCGGGCGGGCGCTGGCAGGGCCCGGCGGCCATCCGGGCGGCGGCGGCCGGCTTCTTTGCGGTGGCGCGGGATGTGCGCGTGACCATTACCCGCGTTATCCTGCACGGCGAGACGGGCGCGGTGGAATGGACGTGGAGCGAGACGCGCCTGCCGCAGGGCACGCGCCACACGGCCGATGATGCCGTGATCTTTGTGCTGCGCGGCAGCCAGATTATTTACTGGCGGGAATATTTTGATACCGCCGCCATGGACAGGGACAGCCATGCCCCGCACCTATGAACTGCCCCCCTTTTTAGACGATGCGCCGGTGCCGGTGGAACTGCTGGCCGCGCTGGAAGCGTACCAGGTGGCCGGCAGCAGCGTCATTGTGCGCTGTGCCACCCGGCGCTATGTGCCGGTGCTGTACAACTACTACGGGACGCAGGTGGAAACCGTGCTGGACGCGCCCACCGCCGGCCAGCCGGTGACGCTGCAACTGGATTTTTGCACCCCGGCCATCATCCGGCTGCGCATGTGCCCCGGCGACCAGGTGCCGGAACACACCACGCCCATGGTGGTGGGCCACTTCGCCGACCCCGTGCCGCTGAGCATCACCGAAGACGCGGCGGCCATCACCCTGGCGACCGACCAGGTGCGGCTGGTGCTGCGCCGCGAACCGTTCCAGCTCACCCTGCTGGATGCCGCCGGCCAGATCATCTGGCAGACCCGCGCCCTGGATATTGACGGGCTGCGCCGGCCGGATTTCCAGTGGAATCCGTCGCAGCAGCGCTGGATTTTTTACCATCGTTACGCTTACCCCCCGGGCAGCGCCGATTATGGCAGCCGCCGGCACAGCTTCTTCTCCGTCGATTTGCACTATGATGAGCATATTTACGGCTTCGGCGAGAGTTTTGGCCGGCTGGACAAGCGCGAGACGCAGCAGCCATTATGGATTCAGGAGGGTTTTAGCAACGCTTCGCCTGCCACCTACAAGCGCGTGCCCTTCTACATGAGCACCCGCGGCTATGGCCTGTTCCTGAATACGGCCCATGCCGTGCGGGCCCATGTGGGCGACCGGGAGCATACCGCGCTGTCGTTGATCGTGGATGATACCCTGCTGCTGGATATGTACCTGGTGTATGGCCCCACCCTGGCGGAGATTCTGCCGCGCTACCACGCCATCACCGGCGCGCCGGCCGTGCCGCCGCTGTGGACGTTCGGCCTGTGGATGGCCCGCATCAGCTACAACCGCCAGGCGCAGGTGGAAGCGGTGGCCGCCGAACTGCGGGCCCGGCGCATCCCCTGCGATGTCATCCACATTGATACCGACTGGTATGAGCGCGACTGGGAATGTGACCTGCAATTTGGCGCGTCCAAATTTCCTGATCCGGCGGGGATGATGGCCCGCCTGCGCGAGCAGGGCTACCGGGTGTGTTTGTGGCAGTGGCCCAATATGGTCGTCCGGTCGGCCATGTTCCATGAAGCGCGGGCTGGCGGCTACCTGGCGCTCCAGCGCAACGGCCAGCCGTACCTGTTCCCCGGCTTTGAGGGGCACGCCGGCTTCATTGATTATTCCAACCCCGCGGCCGTGGACTGGGTGAAGGCCAAATTCCGGGCGCTGTTCGCCCTGGGCGTAGCCGCCATCAAGGTGGATTTTGGCGAAGGCGCACCCCCGGATGCCGTGTACGCCGGCATGGAGCCGGCCGAGGCCCACAGCCTGTACCCGCTGCTGTACAACCGCGCCATCTACGAAGTGAGCGAAGAAACCTTCGGGCCGGGGAAAGCGGTCATCTGGGCGCGGGCGGCCTGGGCTGGCTCGCAGCGCTACCCGGTGCACTGGTCGGGCGATGGCCTGGCCCGCTTTGAAGATTTGGCCTGTGTGCTGCGCTCCGCGCTGAGTTTTGGCCTCAGCGGGTTTCCGTTTTACAGCCACGATATTGGCGGGTTCAGCGGCCTGCCGGATGCGGCGCTGTATGTGCGCTGGGCGCAGTTGGGGCTGTTTTCCTCGCACAGCCGCGCCCATGGCACCCCCCCGCGGGAGCCGTGGGAATTCGGCCCGGAAGCGGAAAGCATCTTCCGCCGCTATGCCGAACTGCGTTACCGGCTGCTGCCCTACATCTACAGCGAAGCGCTGGCCTGCGGCCGCACCGGTGCGCCCTTCCTGCGCCCGCTGGTGCTGGATTATCAGGACGACCCGAACACGTACACGCTGGACGATCAATACCTGTTCGGGCGGGCGCTGCTGGTTGCGCCCATCCTGGACGAAACGAATCGCCGCCGGCTGTACCTGCCGGCCGGGGACTGGTTCGACTACTGGACGAAAGAACGGCTGGCCGGCGGCGGCTGGCGCAGCATCACCGCCCCGCTGGACACGCTGCCGCTGTACGTCCGCGCCGGGGCCCTGCTGCCGTATGCGCCGCTGATGCAGCATACCGCTGCCGGCCCGTATGACCCGCTGACGGTGGAGCTGTATGCCCCGGCCGGCACCGTGGTCTATACCGTGGAGCCGGAAGACGCGCCCGCCATCCACCTCCAGGCGCAGCGCGAAGGCCCACAGCTCACCGTGACCGTCACCGGGGCCCCGGGGCAGGTGGTGCTGGTGCTGTACGGGGAGCGCATTCAGGCGGCCGCGCTGGCCGGCCAGCCGCTGCCGGTGACGGACGGGCAGCAGGTGACGGTGACGGCCGCCGGGCCGGCTCTGACGATCACGCTGCACCTGGTCTGATTTTTTTCAGCGAACAGGGGAAAAACGTATGAATCCAGCAGGGAAAACGGCCCTCATCACCGGGGGCGCGGTACGGGTGGGGCGGGCGATCACGCTGGCGCTGGCGCAGGCCGGGGCCAATGTGGTCATCAATTATCACAGTTCGGCCGCCGCCGCCGATGAGACGCTGGCCGCCGCCCGCGCGGCCGGGGTGCAGGCGCTGGCCCTGCCGGCGGATGTCGCCGACCCGGCCCAGGTGCAGGCGCTGGTGGCGCAGGCCGCCGCGCAGTTCGGCGGGGTGGATATTCTGGTCAACAGCGCGTCGCTGTACCTGGCCACGCCCTTCCCCACCGATGATCTGGCCGGCTGGCAGCGGGTGACGCGCATCCAGATTGATGGCGCGTTTTACTGCGCCAACGCCGTCGCGCCGGGGATGCTGGCGCGGGGGGAGGGGGTCATCGTGAATATTGTGGATATGAGCGCCTGGCTGCCCGCGCCGCACTACACCGCCCACAGCGTGAGCAAGGCCGCGCTGCTGGCGCTCACCCGGCAACTGGCCGTGGAACTGGCTCCCGCCGTGCGCGTGAACGCCGTCGCGCCGGGGCCGGTGCTGCCGCCGCCCGGTTTTACGCCGGAGCAACTGGCCGCCGCGGCCGATGTCACCCTGTTGAAGAAGTGGGGCCGGGCCGAAGATGTGGCCGAAGCCGTGCTGTTCCTCATCCGTGCCGGCTACATCACCGGCGAATACATTACGGTCGATGGCGGTGAACGTTACGGCTTTCGCCGGCAGTCCCCGGAGGGCGTATGACGTATGCCACAGTGTTTACCACCGAGCGCGGCGAATTTCACCAGCAGCGGGCGCTGTCGGCCGCGCCGCCGGAACTGGCGATCACCATGCTGCGCCAGCCAGACAGCACCACGCTGAAGCAGCACCTGGCCGGGGCGGTTTATTTCATCTCGGAGCGCGTGGGGGTGATTGATGCCGACCTGCTGAGCGCCGCGCCCCATCTGCGCCTGATCCTGCGCCTGGGGTCGCTGACGCATGATATTGATCTGGCCGCCGCGCAGGCCGCCGGCATCATCGTCTGCCGCCGGTCAGACCCCGGCGTGATCTACGTGGCCGAGCATACCGTGCTGCAACTGCTGACGGTGGCCAAAAAAGCCGGCGAAGTGCAGGCGGTGGCGCTGGCCGCCAGCCCGGACTGGGGCGACAGCCGCCGCACTGACGAAAACACCTTCGCCTACAACTGGTCGAACCGCCAGAACATCAGCGGGCTGTATACCAGGACCGTGGGCATTACCGGCTTCGGCGAAATTGGCGCGGAACTGGCCCGCCGCCTGAAGCCCTGGGGCTGCCAGGTGCAGTATCACCGCCGCCGCCGCCTGCCGGCCGCCGTGGAGGAGGAACTGGGCCTGCTCTATGTCGATGAGCCGACGCTCATCCGCACCAGCGATTTTGTGGTGAACCTGCTGCCCTATTTCCCGGAGACTTTTCACCGCCTCAATGCCGACTGGTTCGCGGCGATGAAGCCGGGCGCGTTTGTGGTAAGCTGTGGCAGCGGCGGCACCATTGACGAAACCGCGCTGGCGCAGGCGCTGGAGCGCGGGCACCTGGCCGGGGCGGCGCTGGATACGTTTGATTATGAACCGCTGCCGGCAGATAACCCGCTGGTGCGCCTGGCGCGGGCCGGGGCCAACCTGCTGCTCACGCCGCACACGGCCGCCGGGGCCAGCACCGCCGCCGCCACCGATAAAAATCGCGCCGATGAATTTAACATCATCCTGCACCATGTGCGCGGCGAGCCGGTGCCCAACCGGGTGATCTAAGGGCGGGCGGCGGCCGGTGGGCCGCGCCGCCCATTTTGCCCATAGCATTTCCCGCGCCGGCGTGAAAAATGAGAGCGCATGAGCCGGCTCACGCAGGGTGCCAGGAGCAGGTATGACGTATCGCGTGCTGTTTATCGCCGCGCTGCACCACCCGGAGCAGTTGCAGCGCGAGCTGGCGCAGGTGGCCCCCGGCGCGGTGCCGCCGCTGTTCCCCACCAGCATGGGCCAGCATTTCTGGGAACGTGCCATGCGCCGCCGGGGGTATGCGCTGGCCGTCTTCTGGCGCAACCTGCCCGGTTACGGCGGCGACCTGCGCCAGCTTAAAGCGCAGCGCCATCAACAGCGCCTTACCCCCGGTAAAATCGTGCAGGGGGCCCTGCGCCGCCTGCCGCCCGCCCTCAACCCCGATCTGCGCCGGCGCAACCAGAACCTGCTGCGCCAGGCCCGCGCTTTTCAGCCGGACATCGTGTGGCTGGTGGGGGATAACACCGTCGTCTATGCCGAAACGCTGGCGCAGCTTAAAGCCGAAACCGGCTGCACGCTCATTTATGCCAGCGGCACCTCGCCCATTGTCTTCTCGCACGCCATCGAGCGCGAAGCGGCCCGCCTGTATGATCTGGTGCTGGTGAACGATTATTATCACGGGATGCAGTGGCTGGAACTGGGGGCGCGCCGCATGGTGTGTTTGCCCATCGCCGCCATCGACCCGGATTTTCACCACCCGGTCGCCCTGCCCGCGGCGGAATATGCCCGCTATGCCTGCGATGTGGGTTTTGTGGGGACGCTGGTGCCGCACAACCTGTACAGTGAACGGGTGCGGGCGCTGGAAGCCCTGCGCGATACTGATCTGGACCTCGGTGTGTGGAGTGTGCATGAGGTGCCGCCCACGCTGCGCCCCTTCCTGCGCGGTGCCGCCCTGGGCGAGCAAATGTTCCGCGTGCTGAATGCCTGCAAAATTTCGCTCAACATCCATGGCGATTTTATGCGCTACGGCGGCAATATGCGCCTGTTTGAAGCCGCGGCCGTCGGCGCGTTCCAGCTTAGCGATGACCGGCCCGGCATTGCCACCTGGTTCACCCCCGGCGAACACCTGGCGCTGTTCAGCGATCCGGCCGACCTGCGCGACAAGGTGGCCTACTACCTGGCGCACCCGGCCGAGCGTGAGCAGATGGCCCGGGCGGCGCGGGCGCACGTCGTCGCCCACCACACTTACGATCAGCGGCTGAACACCGTGGCCACCCTGCTGGCGGAGTTACGAGCATGAGCCGGCCGGTGGCCCGGTATGCCCGGCGCACGCCGGCCGGCTGGCCTATGCGGCCGACCGCGTGCTGGTGACGGCCGCCGGCGTGGACGCAGCGGCCGGAGTCAGGGTGCCGCCGCGCCCACGTTAAAGCGCCTTTACTGCGAATCGACCAGGCGGGCCAGGAAATCAATCTCCAGCCGCACCTCATCGGTGATGTTGGCCACCCCCGGCACATCCGGGATGGTGATGTTAAAATCGCGCCAGTTGACCACCGTCGCCGCGGTGCCGAGCAGCATCTCCGGCGTGTCCAGCGTCAGCGTCACGTCAAACGTCACCGGCAGCGTGGTTTCGATGATGGTGAGGTCGCCCGTCACC
>JALOOI010000298.1 GCA_025454495.1 Anaerolineae bacterium | reverse complement strand
ACGATGGATAACGCGCTGGAAAAGGCGGCCGGCATCATGACTGCGCTGGCCGGCATGGCGGATATGCGCGGGCTGATCCAGACCGCCGTCCGACTGCTGGCCGAAGCCATCGGGGCGCAGGATGGCGCGTATTTGCGTTACCGGGGCGAGATGCTGCACCTGCACACCGGCCTGCACGAAGACACCTCGCCGGTGCTGCTGGATATTGCGGCCGCGCTGCTGCGGACGGACGAAACCACCTACATCAATACCACCGAGTCGATCATGGCGGTGCGGCTGAAGGGCCCCAAAACCACCTTCGGCGTGCTGGTGCTGCGCAGCAGCCACGGCTTTCAGGACAGCGATCTGCACCTGGCGACCCTCGTCAGCAGCAAAATTGAAGATGCCATCCACATCGCCCGCCTGCAACAGACCGAGCGCAAATACAGCCGCTTTACCATGGATTTATCGCGCGAGATTCGCAGCCCCCTCACGCCCCTGATCGGCTATACCGACCTGATGTTGATGGGCGGCGCGGGCGAGATGAACGAAATGCAGCGCGTTTTCTTACGTAATATCCGCGATGGTGCCGACCGCATCCTGGTGCTGGTGAACGGCATCCTCAACATCAGCCGGCTGGACGCGGGCGAAACCCTGGCCATGAACATTGAGCGCGTGAACGTGGCCGATTTGCTGGCCGGCACGCTGCAACAGTGCCTCAACCGCCCGCACCACGCCCGCAAGAATATGAACACCAGTTTGCACATCGCCGACGCGGTGAATACGGTGGAAGCCGATCATGAAAAGCTGGTGCAAATTATGACGGCCATCATGGATAACGCGCTGGATTATACGAAGCCCGGCGGCCGGGTGGATGTGCTGGCCCGGCTGACCGATGACGGCCGGCACCTGCTGATCCAGGTGCAGGACAGCGGCGTGGGCATTCCGCCGGAGATGAAAGACAGCGTGTGGCAGCGTTTTGAGCGTTACGAAGAAGATGCGGTGGCCCTGGGCGTGGTGGGCACCGGCCTGGGCCTGACGCTGGTACGGGAACTGGTGCGGCTGCATCGCGGCAAAGCCTGGTTCGATTCTGAGCGCGGCAAAGGTACCACTTTTTACGTGCAGCTGCCGCTGAAGCAGGTGTAAGCTATTCCTCCTCCTCCTTGCCCTTCTGCTTGCGGAAGACGGGTTCTTCCAGGGTGCGTTTGGCCGCCTGCGCCAGGTCTTCGGCCCAGGCGGCATACTCCGCCACGGCGAAGGCCAGCGTGTCGCCGCTGGCTTCGTCCTTAAAGCGCAGCAGCCCTTCCCCCGGCGGCGCATCCAGCCGCGGCAGCGCGGTAATGAACTGAATCTGGTGCAGGTCGATCCAGCGCTGCACCTGCCCGCCCTGCATGATGACCAGGAACAGCGGCATGAGGTACAGCATCACCGGGGCGGCCAGTTCCCACGCGCCCTGAAGATTTTGCACCGCCGGGCGGGCGGCGGCCGGCTCGCGGTGGATGTAGGGGCGCTGGCGGCGATACGCTTTCACCTGTTCCGGCGTGGCCACCTGCTTGAGGGCCGCCACCAGCGCCGCCATACGGCCGCGTTCCTGATACACGTGCAGCACCTGCCAGGTGCCGGCATGGTGCCAGTGCAGCCACATCTCATTGGTGCCGGGCTGGTATTTTTGCGGCCGCCAGAAGCCGCGCAGGTCGGCCAGCGGGTACGTCGCCAGCGCCACCAGCGTTTCGGACTGCGGTTGATACAGGCTGAGCGTGTTTTCCGTCACCACCAGCAGCCCATCGGCCGGGCGGGGCAGGCGCTGCGCCCCCGGGGCCACCACCCGCCAGCGCGTCAGCGGCGACCACGGCACATCGGTATACAGCACGCCGGACTGCGTGCGGTAGACCAGGGCCAGCAGGCGACGCACGCGCCGGGCTTCGCGGCCGGCCGCATACCCCACCCCCACGACGGCCGCGCTCAGCACCAGCACCACCAGCAGCGGTTCCATCAAGCGGGCCTCCCGTGTCTTCGGGCGAAAGGTCGCCGGCCGGGGGCGCTCATTTTTTCAGCCGGGCCGCCAGCCCGCTGTAGCGCTCGGCCACTTTGTTATTGTTCACGGCCAGGTAAATCGCCTGTTTATCGCCCACCAGCACCACCATCCGCCGGGCGCGGGTGATGGCCGTGTACAGCAAATTGCGCTGGAGCATCATAAAATGCTGCTTCATCACCGGCATCACCACCACCGGGTATTCTGACCCCTGCGAGCGATGCGTGCTGATGCAGTAGGCATGAATCAACTGTTCGATGTCGCTGGCATCGTAGCTGACGATCACGCCATCAATGAGCACTTCCATGGTGTCATCGTCCGGGTTAAAGGCCCGCACCCGGCCAATATCGCCGTTGAACACCTCTTTTTCGTAATTGTTTTTGGTCTGCATCACTTTATCGCCCACGCGGAAGACCAGCCCGTTCACGCGCTTCTCCGCCAGGCGGTCACTGGCCGGGTTCAGGCGCTGCTGCAACGCCTGATTCAGCGCATCCACGCCGATGGCCCCGCGATACATGGGGGCGATCACCTGCACATCGTTGATGGGATCGTAGCGGCCCAGTTTTTTCGCCAGCCGGTTGACGACAATATCCACCACCAGGTCGGCGGCGGTCACTGGCTCGGTGCTGCCGAAGAAGAAGAAATCTTCGCTCTGGTTCTCCAGGTAGGGCATATCGCCGTGGTTAATGCGATGCGCGTTGGTGACGATGTGGCTGTGCTGCGCCTGGCGAAAAATTTGGTCCAGCCGGGTGACGTGGGCCAGCCCGCTGTGGATGACATCTTTCAGCACGTTGCCGGCCCCCACACTGGGCAACTGATCCACATCGCCCACCAGCAGCAGGTGGGTGGTGGGCTTCAGCGCCTTCAGCAGGTTGTAGAACAGCACCAGGTCAATCATGGAGGCTTCATCCACGACGAGAAAATCAATTTTCAGCGGCTCATCTTCATCGTGGGTAAAATGGCCGTCGCCCCAGCCCAGCAGCCGGTGGATGGTCTGCGCTTTTTCGCCGGTGGCCTCGCCCAGGCGTTTGGCGGCGCGGCCGGTGGGCGAGGCCAGCTCAAATTTGATGCTCTCCTGCTTCAGCGCGTTGATGACCATCTGGAGGGTGGTGGTTTTGCCGGTGCCGGGGCCGCCCGTCAGCACGGAGAGCTTGCGGGTGAGCGCCGCCAGCACCGCGCCCTGCTGCACGTCCGTCAGGATGACATCGTTTTGCTGCGCCAGCGCCCGCAGGTAGGCGGGGCCGTCTTTCTTCTTCATCACCTGCTGCAAATCGGACGGCGTTTCGGCCAGCCGCCGCAGCCCGTCGGCCGAACCGCGCTCCGAGTGGTAATACATCGGCAGGTAGATGGCCTCGCACGGCTCGCCCTGGTAAACCAGTTTATCCGCGTGGATTTTGCCCTGCAAAAGCTGTTCGCGCAGGTGTGCCTGCATGTGCTCCTGGTCAGTTTCGGCGATGCCCAGCAGGCTGGTGACGGTGTTCAGCAGCAGCGCGCGCGGGGCGAAGGTGTGGCCCTCCTGCCCCAGTTGCAGCAGCGCATACACCAGCCCGGCCCGCAGGCGCTGCACCGAGTCGCGCTCCAGGCCCATGCCGGCGGCGATGGCATCCGCCCGCTTAAAGCCGATGCCGTCCACGTCCTCGGCCAGGCGATACGGGTCCTGGCGCAGGATGTTGAGCGTATTCGCGCCGTAATTATCCAGAATGCGCCGCGCCAGGCGGCTGCTCACGCCGTAACTTTGCAGGTAAATCATCACCTGGCGCTCGCTGCGCTGGCCCGTCCACGCATCGATCAGGTTTTCGGCCAGGCTTTTCTTTAAGCCCGGCACCTGGTAAATATTGGCCGGGTTGGCATCTAAAATTTGCAGCGTCTGGTTGCCGAAGTAATCATAAATGCGGCGGGCGGTCTTCTCGCCGATGCCCAAGACATTTTCGCTCAGGTAGCGCACGATGCCGGTTTCGTTTTCCGGCTGGCGCGGGATGGCGGTCTGCGCCTTAAACTGGCGGCCGTAGAGGGCATTCGTCACCCATTTCCCGGTGAAGGCCACGTCTTCGCCGGGCACCAGTTCCGGCATGGTGCCCACCACCGTCACCGTGCCATCGGCGGCCATGGCCCCCGACTGCGGGGTATCGGGCAGCACCCGCAGCACACACCAGCCGTTATCATCATTGTAAAAGGTGATGCGCTCCACCATGCCGGACAGGGTGCCGCTGTCGCTGCTGTCGTCCGGCAGGGACGGCTGCGGCTGCGGCGTGTGGCGCACCGTGAAGCCGGTG
>JALOOI010000004.1 GCA_025454495.1 Anaerolineae bacterium | reverse complement strand
ACCGCGGCCGGGGCGGTTTCGGTCTTAAGCTGTGTGCCGCCCTGGCGATAACCGCCGCCGGTCGGGAACAGGCCCGCCGGGGCGGCATCGCGGGTGCTCATCGTCCAGATGGAAGGGGCATCCGCCGGGCCGGCCGGCTGGCGTTCATGGTAGCGGGCCAGCACATGCCGCTGCATGGCGGGGTAATCCAGCACTTCGATGCCGCGGCCCGGCTGCACGCGCAGGGCGATTTTTTCGCCGGGGGCCAGCGGCCGCGGGCTGGCGGCCATCTGATCCAGATGGTACACCCCGCGTTCCGACGTGGCGAAATATTCCTTTTCTGTTTCGCCAAACCACAGCGGGCGCAGCCCCAGGGCATCCACACTGAACACACACAGATTCCCCAGGCGGGCGGCCACCGCCGCCGGCCCCTGGGCGAAGTGGCCCAGCGCCTGGCGCATTTCGTCGTACATGCGGTGAATATCCGGCGCATTCTGGATGAGATCGTGCGAGTAGGGCGGGAAGACGTATTCCATCGCCTCCACCAGGTCCAGCCCGTAACGGGCGCACAACCCCTGAATCAGGCGATCCACATCCTGCGAATCCGAGCCGTTGACGTGCATGGGAATATCGACCATGGCGGCTTCCATGCGAAAGCGCGAAATGGTGTTAAATTCGCCATTGTGGCCCAGGATGTTGAAAGGCTGTGCCCGTTCAAAGATGGGGTTGGTGTTGGTGCTGTAGCGGGCGTGGCCCATCGTCACCGTGGAGGCGTAATCCGGGTCGCGCAGCTCCGGGTAATAACGCCGTAAAATTTCAATCGTCCCCTGCACTTTGTACACCACGCTGTGCGACGAAAACGACGGGAAATGCACGCCCAGGTCATCTTCCAGGCTGGACTGCAATTCAAACAGCGTGCGCTCCAGTTCCAGCGGGGGAATTTGCCCGTTAATGCCGGCGATTTGCCAGAAGACGGGTTCGTTCTTTTCGGCATTGGGGCCCAGCACGCGGCTGTTCACCTGCCCCTGACGATCAATGAGGATGTGCAGGCCGGCTTCGCTGATGACGCGGCAAATCTGGTCGATGAGGTGGCGGGCCCGCGGCCGATCCCGCGCCGGGATCATCACATGCGCCACCCAGAAATTGCGGTCGGTCGCCAGCGAGCCGATCAGCCCGGACTGCGACAGCCATTTAGACCACAACTGGCGCGGGATGTCGGTCATCACCCCCACGCCATCGCCTTCGCCATTGATGTAGCCGGTGCGGTGGCCCATGCGGGCCAGGGCTTCAATCGTCCTTTTAACGTTGCCGTGGGTGGGCTGCCCGCCTTTGCGGACGGCGCAGATGAGCGCACAGGCATCGCGTTCTTCCCGGTCAATTCGGTGTAAGTCAAGATCACTCAGCAGAGTGGGCGCAGGGGGGGGACAATGGGGCTTCTTTGCAGCTTTCTTCATTGGTCAATCATCTCCCGGCGTAAAAATGAATTGGGCAGGTTGCATAATCAAACCTGCTGATTTGTCGTTAATGTCGTAAAAAGTCGGCGCTGTGCCGGATTACTACTGAAATGGTGTAAACCCGAACGACATACAGCGTAGAACTGATAAAAGAGCACAACTGGCGTTTCCCCACCGCCATTGTAACCGATTGCAAATAGACAGACTATACCAAAATCACTCCGGGGATTTGTACACAATGTACAGGCAGCGGGCGGCTGCCAGGGGAAAAGTGCGGCGGGCCGGGCGGGGCGGCCCGGGCCCGGCTTAAATATTCAGCAGCCGCCGGATGGTGAGCGCCAGATGCAGCGCCAGGCGCGTTTCCGGCCGGTTGAGGTCAATGGCGGCGATTTCGTTGATGCGGTTCATGCGGTACAGCAGCGTGTTACGATGCACGATCAGCACATCGGCCGTCTGGCTGAGGTTGCCATGACAGTTGAAGAAGGCCTCCAGCGTTTTGATGAGATCGGCATTGTTCCGCACGTCATAATCAATCAGCTTGCCCAGGGTGCTGTGGCAAAAATCGGTCAGCTTTTCGCGGTCAGACAGCGACAGAATGAGCTGGTACACCCCCAGGTCGCCGATGAACAGCGGGGTATCGGTTTGCAGGCGCACGGCCAGCTCCATGGCCTGCACGGCATCGCGGTAGCTGGTGCGCCAGGAGCTAATCTCGCGGGCGGGCTGGCCCAGCCCCACCGCCACCCGGCTGCCCGGATACTGGCGGTTAATCTCGCGGGTGAAGGTGGTGGCCAGCTTCAGGCTGTTATCCACCGGGTGCTCGTTATCGGTGGCATGGAAGACCACCACCTCGCGTTCTTTTTCGCGCTGCCACACCAGCGCCGCCGCCCGGTGCGCCTCCAGCAGGCTGTTGATGGTGGTCTCCAGCCGGCGAATGGAGGGGCTGTTGTCGCCGCGCCACGACAGCACCATGGCCACATGCACGCGGGTCATATCATGCTCAAAGCGCTCGCCCTGGCGCACGGCTTCCTGCTGGCTCACATCGCCGATCAACAGGCGATCCAGAAAGGTGCCGCGCAGGCGTTTCTCCGTCTCGCTGACGGCCTTCAGCTTGGCCATTTCCAGCGCACAGGCCGCCGCGCCGTGTTCGCACACCAGCAGGTCAATATCATCAATCTCGCTGTCATAGCCGATGATGGACAGATAGCCGCGGCCGATGCCGCTGGTGATGACCGGCGCAACCAGGCGGGCGATGCCCGGCACCGGCAGCGATTGCATCAGCACCGGCACATCAATCTCGCTCACGCGATGCCGATCCTGCATCTCCACCGGCAGGTTATCCAGCTTGCGCAGGAACGTTTCAATATCATCCCAGATGGCCGCAAAACCGGGCTGGATGGTGCTTTCGGTGAGGCGCAGGCGCTTGTCCTGGATGACCACCGCCTTGTTGGTCAGCCGGGCCATGGCGTTGATGAGTTCGGACATGCCCTCATTGCGCGAGGAAATTTGCGTCAACTGGCGGTAAATTTGCGTGCCGCGCCGTTCAAGCTGCCCCTTACGATCCACCAGCAGGCTGACGATGGTTTTCTCCACCATCCGCACCCGGTGGCCGGGCGGCAGCACCAGCAGCGGCAGGTTCACCGCCCGCGCTTCGGCGATGGCCGCCGGCGACACCGCCGTGCAGAACACCACTGCCGAAGCCTGCCCGGTGGCGCTCCAGCGGATAATGTCCACCTCGGAGACCAGCGGGCGCGTCTTGTTCTCCGGGGCTGCCACCAGCACAATTTCGCCCGGCTGGATCGTTTTCCCGCCGAGCTGGTCTTCGGGATAGATCACCGTCGTCCAGGTGGCCGGGCGGTTGAGTGCGCCTTCGCCCGTCACCACCCGCGTACCCAGCGGCAGCGCCAGTTTCCGTATATCTTCCACATGAATGGTGTTGTTTGAGTCAGTCATTTTGTTCACAAAAATCGGGAGTTTGTCCAATCAACTTGTAGCGCATGACCCCGATTCTGTCAATATGCACAAAGAGTCCTCAGTAAAATCGGCTAACTTTCATTGGAAAGCACCCCGAACAGAATGATGCCGACGGCGGCAATCAAGGCGGCCAGCACCGGGTCAAAGGGCATGAAGGCCGGATAGTAAATTTCCACGCCCCCCACCACCAGCATCAGCGCCGCCACGATCCACACAATCGGGCTAACGCGCCAGTCTTTGCGCCACTGGTAAATGCCAGAAAACAGCAGCACCACCGCCACGGCAAAGGGGAACAGGTAGGCCGGGATGGTGCTCAGCCAGTCGCCAAAATTCAGCGGGATGAAGATCAGAATCAGCGCAAACCAGGTGATACGTTCGGCACGGGCTTCTTTACCGGTTTTGCGAGACATACTGGCGACTCCTGCGCTGGTGGCCCTGGGCACATTGAATAATCCCATCTTCAGTATACTCGTTTTTGCCCGCCGCGGGGGGCCATGCCGGCGGAACCATTATTGCACATTGGGCGCACGTCACTAGAATAGACACCAACAACCTGCATACCGGTGCTGAAACGAGACGCTGATGCTGAGAGGGTGGGGGGGGATGCTGCTGCTGCTGGTGCTGCTGGCAGCCTGTGCCGGGGAACAACCGGCGATTGGTCCGCGCCTGGTGGGGGATGTGACGCTGGCCCCGCCAGGCACCGCGCTGCCCACCCGCGTCCTCAGCGCCACGCCGGCGCTGCCCACGCTGGAGGTGCCTTCGGTGCTCCAGGCGGTGACGGTGGATGCCAGTTTTGTGCTGGTCACGCCCACGCTGCCGCCCAGTAAAACGCCCACCCTCACGCCCACCCAGTCCCTCACGCCCACGCAAACGCTCACGCCGACGACCACCGTCACCGCCACGGCCACCGCGTTCCTGCTGCCTACCAGCGTCATCATTCCCATCACGCGGGAAGTGGCGGTGGCGGCCAATGAAGTGTGTGAGAGCACCTGGTTTTTCATCCAGCCGCGCCCGCCGGCCTGCCCGCTGAACCCGCCCAATGCCTCGCAGGCGGTGTATCAACGCTTTCAGGCGGGGCATATGATGTGGGTGCAGAGCCAGGATGCCATTTATGTGCTGTACGATGATGCCGCACAGCCGCGCTGGCAGGTGTTCCGCGATTATTTTAACGAGGGGATGCCGGAGGTGGTGGGCGAATATTTGCAGGCCCCGGCGGCCGGGCTGTGGCAGCCGCGCCGGGGCTTCGGGCTGGTGTGGCGCAGCAGCGAGATCATTCGCGGCCGCCTGGGCTGGGGGGTGATGGAATACGAACAGCCCTACAGCGTGCAGGTGCAAACCTCCCGCGATGGGTCGATCTTCCTCAGCCAGCCGGCGGGCAGCATTTTCGCGCTGCTGCCGGGGGGCGTGAACTGGAACGAATACAGCAGCAGCGTGCCAGGGCTGGTGGCCCCGGCCGGCCCCCAGCCGCTGCCCATACCCACCATGATCCCGGTCAATCAGGGAGGCTAACCTGCCATGCCCAACAGCTTTTTGCAGCTCTTTGCCGACCTGCTGCCGGTTGCCCGCAGCGCCCCGGACATGCCCGCCTGCGCTGACTGGTGGCAGATGTATCGCCAGCACAGCCCGCGCCACGATTTGAACACCATCCTCATGGCCGCGCGGGGCGGTTTTCTGGCTGACCGGGCCGGCTATGCGTTTATGGCCGGCTATCAGGCGGCGCTGCGGCGGCTGGTGCCCGCGCTGCCCCCGCAACGCCTGGTGGCGCTGTGTGTGACGGAGACGGGCGGCCAGCACCCGCGTGATCTGCGGGCGCACCTGGCCCCGCACGGCAGCGAGTATCATCTGGGCGGCCGCAAGACCTTTGTCACCGGGGCACAGGAGGCGGAGGTGTTCCTGGTGGTGGCGGTGGAAGGGGTGATCGAAGCGGCGCACAAACATCTCGTGCTGGTGCGGCTGGAACGCCCGGCCGCCGGGCTGACCGTGACGATGAACCCGCCGCTGCCCTTCATCCCGGAGATTAGCCACGGTGAACTGCATTTGGAGGCGGTGCGCGTCACCGAAGCGGATGTGCTGGAGGGCGATGGTTACACGCGCTACGTGAAGCCGTTTCGCACGCTGGAAGATGTGCATGTGCTGGCCGCGCTGGCGGGCTACCTGTGCCGGCTGGCGCGGCTGTATGGCTGGCCCACAGCGCAGCAGGAGGACTGGCTGGCGCTGCTGGTGCTGTTGAACACCCTGGCCCACAGCGAAACCGTCACCACGCCGGGCGTGCATCTGGCGCTGGCCGGGGCCCTGCGCCAGTTTGGCCACCTGCTGGCCGGGGTGGACTGGTCAACCGTGCCGGCGGCGGTGGCGCAGCGCTGGCAGCGTGACCGGCCGCTGCTGGATGTGGCGGCGGGCCTGCGCCAGCAGCGCACCCAATCCGCCTGGCAGGCCCTCACCCCGCCGGGTTAGGCCCGGCTGCGCCCCGCCGCACATCAGGCGCGGGGCGGTTCTGCCATCAGTTTATCGTAACCGCCCAGCCAGTCTTTTTCATCGCGCATGGGCTTGTTGATTTCGATTTCGGCAAAATAGGGGAACAGCTTCATCATCACCGCCGGCAGGTCTTCCCATTTCGCCTCGCGCACCAGCTTTTCCACCCGCAGCGCATACTGGGCCGCCCACCACCACTTTTCCTGGAAGTCATCCGCTTTTTTGTAGTAATTGCGCTTTTCCCACGCCTGGATCGATTCGTTGATGGTGTCGTCAATGTCGCGCAGGCAAAAGACGATGGTGGCGGCCATATCGCGGGCTTCGTCGTCGATGCTGTGTTTTTGCCCCAGGCCGCGCAAAATCTCCGCGATGGTACGCATCAAATGATTGCGGCGCTTCTGCGGGCTGTTGGTGTTGATGACACGGGCCATGTACCGATTCTCCTCTACGATTCGGGCTGATAGGGGCGAATGCCTTTATAGACCTTGATGCCGCCGACAGTTTTGAGGATGGTCATGGCATCGCGCCCGGTGTCTTTGGCCAGTTCCCGCGGGGTCCGCGGGATATTGCCATTGGCCAGAAACACCCGAAAGATGCTCTCCACCAGTGATGTCTGCGGGTTGATAAAATCGGGCTGGCGGGCAGCTTCCTGGATGGCCAGCCCCAGTTCATCCAGCCGGAACACTTCGCCGGTTTGCGGATGCACATAATCCAGCACGCGATCCTGCTCCTGCTTCTGGAAATAATCGCGTTTGTCCGGGGGCAGGTGCGTCAGCATGTAGGTACGCAAATCGCCCGGCTGCTGCTCGCGCTGCCACCACTCATAATCAATGTGGAAGCGTGTATCCAGCGTGGGTTTCAGCAGAATATTGGGTTTGCCTGGCTGCATGATGCAAAGACCTTTCGCCGCTATTGGCTCAGTTTCCAGTAATGATCGCCCACATCTTCAAATTCGGGGTTGGCCCGCAGCAGCGCGAAGACCGGGCCGGGCGGGCAGCGGCGGAAGACGTTCATCACGCTGTACAGCGTGACCACATGCACGGTGCCCTGGGGCGACAGCCGGCCCAGTTCGGCCAGCAGCAGGCGCAGCAGCGCCACCATGCTTTGCTTCTGGTGCGCCTTCACCATGGTATCCAGCGCTGCCAGGTCATCCACCCCGAAGATGAGCAGTTCATCATAGGCCGCCCCGATGGCGCGGCGGCGATTTTCAAACTGAATCTGGTCGCCGGGGATGAAGATTTTGATGTATTCGGTGCGTGGTTTGTAGCCCTCGTAGCTCAGGATGATCTGGCCCGGGCGCTCGCCTTTTTCCACGCTCAGGCGTGCGCCCACCGGCAGGCGGTGTTTGGCGTAGTACGGCTCCAGCCCGTACACATATTTATGCTCATGCACCACCCAGCCGGGGAAATGTTCGCCGTCGGTGGCATCCACCAGCGCCACATGAATTCGCGGCGTGCGCCCGGTGGGGAAGATGGTGCGTGTTTTGGCATTCAGCGGCAGCGTGCCGGCGCGGCGGTGCGGGTACAGCAGGGTGGAGGTGGCTTTTTTCAGCGTGCCTTCAAAATCAATATCGGTCAGCTCGTCATCCAGTTCCGTTTCCAGGTCGTCCATCTCATCGCTGAGCAGGTCTTCGTTGTAGGTGATGGCGCGGTACTGGAGCAGGTCGGGGATGCGGCGCACGGGGTCGGGTTCCATTCGGTTGAGGTACCACAGCACCTCACCGGCGGGCCCCACCTCATCAAAGCGGTTATCGCGGCTCATGGCCAGGTTCAGCGAAAAGACCTGGAGCGTCATGGGGGCGCTGCCCACCCCGCCCACCTGCTCGATGATGTCGCGGGTGGGCAGGGGGCCGCCGCTGGCCATATCCAGCACGGCTTCCGCCAGGTGCAGCGTGCCCACGTCAATATCCATCACCAGGTCACGGGGGAACCAGTAGCCGGCCACGCGCATGAGGACACCGCTTTTTTGCAGCGCTTCGTGCATGGTAATCATCAGCGTTTTATAGTCGGAGTGCAGAATATCGCGGCTGGTGGCGCTGCTGCCGTCGGCCGTCAGCGCATGGCCGATGCGGGCCTGGTTCAGCGGGTGTTCGGGCACGAAATCGCTGGCAAATTCGCGCAGGCCGCCGGCCAGGTTCAGCGTTTTATCGTCAAAATCCACGGCGATCACGCGGTAGGTGCCATAATCGGCATTGTCGCCCGGGCGCACCGCGCGCACGGTGGCGGTGGCATCGTCCATTTCGGTGAAGATGAGGCGCTCGCCGGTTTCGTAATGCGCCACCGGGTGATACACCCGCGTGCCGCGGTAGCGGGCTTCCAGCGCTTCTTTTTCATCGGTCAGGCGTTTATCCAGCAGCAGCAGCGCCAGTTCTTCGGTGAGCATGGGGGTTTCCTGCTCCAGGAGTACCCCGGTTAAATACTCGATGTCGTCCGGTGTGATGGTAAAATTGCGTGCCAGGGGATGAGCAGGCATAGGCTCTTATAACCCTCCAGTGTTCCGGTACAGGGGATAAGGCATCGCGCTGGTGGCCGGTGAGCGTAAAAAAGCGCGGTGTGGTGTGCTGTTGTTGGGCCAGGTTGTTGTGTTCAATGTTTGCTGGCAGAGGTAACTCCGTATGCATCGCAGCGAGTATATCACAAAAAGGAGGCCAGGGTTAATGGCGAGTGCGGCGGCCAAACTGCATCCTGGCACGGGTTGACCTGGCTACAGGGGGCCGCTATAATGCAGCCCGTTGTGCTGTCCTGTGATTGAGTAACCAGAGGCTAAGAATCGCATGTCTACCAAACGTACCTGGCAGCCGAAAATTCGCCGGCGCAAGCGCGTGCATGGCTTTCGGGCCCGCATGGCCACCAAAGGCGGGCGTAAGGTGTTGAAGGCCCGCCGTGCCCGGGGCCGGCATCAGTTGACCGTCAATCCCAATCACGTCAAAAAAGTGAACTGGAACGCATCCTGAAGGCTGGATTGTGCAGCAGCACCTGCGGCTTCGGCAGCGTGACGACTTTCAGCGGGTGCGGGAAACAGGCCACACCTGCCAGGATCACTGGCTCATCATCAATGTTGCGCCTGGCACCCTCCCGCACAACCGTTACGGTATTATCACCGGGAAGCGCGTGGGCAGCGCTGTGGCCCGCAATCGCATTCGCCGCCTGCTGAAAGAAGCGCTGCGCCTGCTGCACGCCCGCCTGGACCAGGGGTATGATGTGGTGGTCATCGCCCGCCCGGCCGTGGCCGGTCAATCGCTGGCCGCCATCCAGCAGCGCCTCAGCAGGCTGTGTCAACAGGCTGGCATAGTGAAAGATACGACGTGATGAAGTGGCTCGCGCTCAAATCTATCCGCTTTTACAAACGTTTTCTCTCCCCACTTTTGCCCTCTGCCTGTCGGTTTAGACCGACCTGTTCTGAGTATATGTACGAAGCCATCGAAGTACACGGACTGCTGCGCGGGCTGCGGCTGGGCTTGTATCGCCTGTGGCGCTGCCAGCCTTTCTATCCCGGCGGTTTTGATCCGGTACCCCCCAAGGAGTGAGGTTTGAACACCCGCAAACGTGGACTTTCTTCGTTGCTGATGGTGCTGGTGGCGGTGCTGCTGGTGGCCACCGGCTGTGCGCCGACGCGCATCGGCGTAAGCTGGCCGGTGATGCAGCCCATTGAACTGAACGGTAAGCTGCGCGTGCTGGTGGCCTACAATCAGGTGGTCACGCTCATCCAGCCGCACAATGGCACCCTGGCCCGCCTGGAAGATGCCAGCGGCGACCCCCGTACCGACGAAAGCGGCAACCCGCTGTTCTGGACGCTGGACGGGCACCAGTACGAAAATGCCCAGTTCTTCGCCCGCGGGCTGGACCTGGGGGAGGCGCTGTATTTGCTGCCGGCGTATAACAATCGCCTGCTGACGGTGGACATGCTGCGGGCCCGCCCCGATAGCACCGCCGGCATTCCGCTGCCGGCACCCGTCATTGCCGATGTGGCCGTGAGCGAGGATACGCTGTATGTGCCGCTGAAATTCGGCAGCGTGGTGGCGCTGGATCGGGATACGTATGCCGAGCGCTGGACGGCCATCACCCGCGATGGTGCGTGGTCGGCCCCGCTGCTGGTGGATGGCGTGCTGTATGTGTCCTCGGTGGATCATCATCTGTACGCTTTCGATGCCGAAACGGGCGCGGCCGTGTGGGAGGAGCCGGTGAATTTGCAGGGGCTGGCCGGCGCGACCCCGCTGTACCACGACGGCTTTTTATACGTGGGCAGCTATTCGCACCATGTGTATAAAATCTCCACCGCCGGCGAGATCGTCGCCAGTTTTAAGGCCAATAACTGGGTGTGGAGCACGCCGGTGCTGTACGACGGCCTGCTGTATGTGACGGATCTCAGCGGCTATGTCTTCGCCATTAACCCGGAGGATATGACCCAGGTGTGGGCGACGAAAGCCGCCACCCGCGGCATTCGCCCGGGCCCGCTGGTGACGGAGGATATGGTGGTGGTGGCCTCCCGCGATGGCTTTGTGTACTGGCTCTCACGTCAGACGGGGGACGTGCTGGACAGCTACGAAATTCAGAGCCGGCCGGAAATCCTGTCCGACCTGGTGTTGATCCCGGCCAGCGAGCCGCAGGATCGCAGCAACCCGGAGAACATCGACGAACCGCTGATCCTGGTGAGCACCACCAACACCGCGCATCTGGTGGTGGCCGTGCCGCTGGATTACACCAATGACAATTTTGGCTGGAATTACAGTCGTTAGGCAGCGAGTGGAGAAGACGCGATGTGGGATTTGATTTTCAACCCGTTTGTCACGCTGCTGACGTGGATGTATTCCGTCCTCAACCGGGATATTGTGCTGGCCATCATCATCTTTACGGTGCTGGTACGCATCATCACCTACCCGCTGCTGGCCAAACAGCAGCAGTCGGCCAAACGGATGCAGGAACTTCAGCCGCGGCTGAAGAAAATTCAGGAAAAGTACAAGGATGACCGCGAAAAGCTGGCCCAGGCGCAGATGGATTTGTACCGCGAAGCCGGGGTGAATCCGTTTGGCGGCTGTTTGCCGCTGCTCATCCAGTTTCCCATCCTCATCGGGCTGTACCAGGCCATTTATTTCGCCCTGTCCAACACGCCCTATCAACTGGTCGATCTTTCCGAACGGCTGTTGATTCCGGGGCTGGATGGGCTGATCCCGATGCAGAATATGTGGCTGGGCATGAACCTGACGCAGCCGCCCACGCCGCCGGTGAACCCGGCCTACGCGCTGGTGCTGCCGCTGCTGGTGATGGCCACCACCTACGTGCAGATGAAATTATCGCAGCCGCCCACCACCAGCACGCCGTCTGATGGCCCGCCGAACCAGATGGAAGCCACCATGCGCTCCATGACGACGATCATGCCCATCATGTTCGGCTTCTTCGCGCTGTCGTTTTCGGTGGGGCTGTCGGTCTACTTCATCACCTCCAACGTCATCGGCATTGTGCAGTACAGCCCGTGGGGTAAAAATGTGCTGGATCGCCTGTTTGGCGGCAAAGCCAAAGCGGCCCCCGTGCCGTCCGAAGATGATGACGACGCGCCGGCCCCGGCCCCGCGCCGGGTGATCGCGGCGAATGCGGCCGGCACGGCCAGCAGCGCCGGGGCCACGGCCCGCAAGAAGAAAAAGACCCGCCGCTAGGGGCGGCCCGCGGCTCCGCGAGGGCCGCGCGACAATGTGCGTGTATTCAGTCGGGCGGATTGCGATGGCATTCCGCCTGGTTTTGCTAAAGAGGATGATTATGCAATCTATTGAGAAAACCGGGGATACAGTAGAGGCGGCCATTGCTGCCGGTTTAGCGGAACTGGGTTTAACGTCAACCGATGTGATGGTGGAAGTGATGGATGAACCGAGCCGGGGCATTATGGGCATTGGCGCACGGCCGGCGCGGGTGCGCCTGGTGGTGATGAGCCGCCCGCTGCCCCCGCCACCGCCGCCCCCCCCGGCCGAACCGGCCGCCGAAGCCCCGCGCCCCCCCCGTGAGCCGCGCCGCGACCGTGACCGTGACCGTAATCAGGAACCGCGCCGTGACCGCGACCGTGACCGCGACCGTGAGCCGCGCCCGCCGCGTGAACGCCCGGCCGCGCCCGCTGCCGGCCCACATTTTGATTATGAAGTGGAAGATGATATTGCCGCCCCCCAGGGCGACGAAATCCCCGATGACCAGGCCGATGCCGTGGCCCTGGCCGGCCGCGAAATTCTGGGGGAACTGCTCACGCGCATGGAGATTGCGGCCCGCATCACCATTCACCGCGCCGAATCCACCCGCGAAGGCGAGGAGATGCACTGGATTCTGGATATTAAGGGGCAGGATGTGGCCCGCCTGATCGGCCGCCGCGGCGAAACGCTGGCCGCGCTGCAATATCTGCTGCGGCTCATCATCAGCCGCCGCCTGCAAACCCGCGCCAATGTCATCGTGGATGCCGGTTCCTACAAGGCCAGCCGGTCAGACCGGCTGAAGCAGCTCGCCAACCGCATGGCCGAGCAGGCCCTCAGCCAGGGGCGCACCATCACCCTGGAGCCGATGCCGCCGCATGAACGCCGTATCGTGCATCTGGCGCTGCGGGCGCGGACGGATGTCACCACCCGCAGCATTGGCGAAGGTGACGGCCGCAAAGTCACCATTTCACCGGTAAAGTGAGCGCCCGTGACCGCCATTGATTATCTGCTGCTCGGTCATATGACCGCGGATTTAACCCCCCACGGCCGCACCCCCGGCGGCACGGTGTCCTACGCGGCCCAGGTGGCGCATACCCTGGGCCGCCGGGTGGGCATTGTCACCTCCACCGCCGCCGGCGAAACGCTGCTGGCCACCCTGGCGCAGTATGCCGCGCTGTCGGTGCGGGTGGCCGACCATACCACCACCTTTGAGAATATCTACCGGGGCACGGAGCGCATTCAATACTGCCACAGCACCGCCACCTACCTCACCTGGGACGATATTCCCGCCGGCTGGCTGAATGCGCCCTTCGTCCACCTGGGGCCCATCGCCGCCGAAGTGGATCCGCGCCTCATCCACCGCCTGCCGCCGGAAACGCTGGTGCTGCTGACCCCGCAGGGGTGGATGCGCCATATGGATGCTGACGGGCGGGTGCATTTTAAGCGCTTTTACGATGAAGACGTGCTGCGCCGGGCGGATGTGGTGGTCTTCAGCCGCCAGGACATCGTGGCTGCGCCGGAACTGGAACCGGAATTTGCCGCGCTGGTGAAGCATCTGTTCGTCACCGACGGGGCCAGCGGTGGCACTTATTATCATCAGGGGGTGCCGCAGCCCTACGCCGCCTACCCGGTAACTGAAGTGGAACCCACCGGCGCGGGCGATGTGTTTGCCACCACGCTGCTGGCCTGCCTGCCGCAGGTGGGCCACGACATGGGCCGGGCCAGCCGCGTGGCCGCCCGGCTGGCCGCGGCCTGCGTCACCCGGGCCGGCATAGAAAATTCCGTCACCCCGGCGGAAGTGCAATCCGCGCTGGACATGGTAAAGGATGGCTGATGCTGGTGGAACGGGTGCTTTTCAACGGCAGCATTTACACCGGGGCCCACACGCCCCGCGTCAGCGCCCTGGCCATCAGCGGCGGGCGCATCGTGGCTACCGGCAGCGATGAGGCGATGCTGGCGCTGGCCGGGGCGCTCACACAGCGCGATAACCTGAACGGGCGCTATGTGCTGCCCGGCCTCACCGATGCCCACCTGCATTTTGAATGGCTGTCGCGGGCGTTGCAGGCGGTGGATTTGTACGAAGTGCCCTCACGGGCGGAAGCGGTGCGCCGCATCGCCGCCCGCGCCGACCAGACCCCGCCGGAGGGCTGGATCACCGGGCGCGGCTGGGCCCAGGATTTATGGGCCGATGGCGCATTTCCCACCGCGGCGGATCTTGACGGCGTGACCGGCGCAAAACCGGCCTATTTTTCCGCCAAGAGTGGCCATGCCGCCTGGGTGAACAGCGCGGCCCTGCGCCGCTGCGGCATCACCGCCGGCACGCCCGACCCCGAAGGCGGCCACATCGTGCGCGATGCCGCCGGCCAGCCCACCGGCCTGCTGCTGGAAACCGCCATGACCCTGGTCGCGCAGCACATCCCGGCCCCCACCCCCGAACACCTGGCGGACATGATGGCCCAGGCCCAGTCCCTCATGCTGGCGGCCGGGCTGACCGGCTTCCACGATTATGATGATCCTTCCTGCCTGAAGGCGCTCCAGGTGCTGCGCGAGCGCGGCCAGCTTAAGCTGCGCGTCGTGAAGCAAATTAACCAGCGCTGGCTGGAACACGCGCTGGAAACCGGCATTCGCTGGTGTTTTGGCGATGACTGGCTGCGCTTCGGCGGCTTAAAATTGTTCGCCGATGGGGCCCTGGGCCCGCGTACCGCCCTCATGGTGGAGCCGTATGAAGGCGAACCGGACAATTACGGCATGGTGGTGGTGAGCAAAGAGGAGATGCTGCCGCTGGTCAGCCGGGCCAGCGCAGCCGGGCTGCCGTCCACCATCCACGCCATCGGCGATAAGGCCGTGCGCCATGTGCTGGATGTGTATGCCACGGTGCGCCAGGAAGAAGCCGCCCGCGGCATCGCCCCGGCGCAGCGCCGGCACCGCCTTGAGCATGTCCAGTTGATCCACCCGGACGATACCCGCCGCCTGGCGGAGCTTCAGGTGATCGCGTCCATGCAGCCCATCCATGCCACGTCGGACATGGAACGGGCGACGAAATACTGGGGCGAGCGCTGTCGCCTGGGTTATAACGCCCGCCTGCAAATCGACCAGGGCGTGACGGTGGCTTTCGGGTCAGATGCGCCGGTGGAGCCGTTTGAGCCGCTGTTGGGCATTCATGCGGCCGTCGCCCGCCGCCGCCGCGATGGTGCGCCGGGGGTGGAGGGCTGGTACCCGGAGCTGCGGCTGACCATGACCGAAGCGCTGGCCGGCTTCACCACCGGCGCAGCCTATGCCGCCGGCATGGAAGACCGCCTGGGTCAGCTTCGGCCGGGCTACCTGGCTGACCTGATCGTGGTGGATCGGGATTTGTTGCAGGTGCTGCCGGATGCCATCCCTGGCACGCAAATCCTGGCGACCATGACCGGCGGCGAATGGCGTTACGGCGATATGCCGGGAGCCTGAAATCGCAACCGCAACCATAACCGCAACCGTAACCGCGGCCGTGCCTAACGGAAGACCAGCGGCGCGCTGCTGTGTACCTGCTGATAGGTCACATCGTACAGCATCACACTCAGGAAGCCCGTCGGCGCGAAGTCCAGCCGGTAGAGCATATTGCCGGCGGTGCCTTTCAGCGGCCCCAGGTCACGATCAAACGCCGCCACGCCCGTGGGGGCCGCCTGTGACGACAAAAAGACGTGCAGCGCAGGCCCCGGCAGCACGTTCATGGCTTCCAGCCGCAGGAAATGGATGCCCTCCAGCCGGTACAGGACAGCCGTGCCGGCCGCGCCGCGCAGCGCATCCAGCGTGGTAAAGCCCCCTTCCGCCAGGCGCACCGTGTCTCCCGGCGGCAGGCGATCATCAAAGGTGGCGATGGGCCGTTGCAGCGCGGTGATGATGTCTGCCGCGCGGGCCGGGTTTTCCGCCACGATCTGCCGCAGCAGCGCCAGCCGGTCGGCCGGCAGGGTGCGGACGTAGGTTTGCTGCTCCGGCGTAAATTCCGCAAAACTCACTTCCACGGGGTCGGGGAAGGCGATGGGCCGCCAGAAGGGAAAGCTGACCGCGATCAGCGCCAGCACCACGATGAGATACACCAGCAGCCGGTTAAAATTGAAGCCGCCGGTGCGGGTACGCAGCCCCAGCAAATTAGCCGGGCGGCGCGGCCCGGCCGGGGCCGCTTCCGGGCGACTGGCAGCGCGCCGGGCGGGCGGCCGCGAAGGAGTGTTCCGGGTCATAGGGGCCTCTCTGCATGAGCAGTTTGTGAATAAGGTTATTCTACACTGCAAAGGCATTTTCGCTGCGCTATGATTGCAGCACCGCCTGATTTTAACCATGATCGACGCACGAGTCGATGAGGGAGTGTGAGGTTATGACGAACCGCCCCGGTATGATGGTGGGGACGCTGGAACACCCGGTGCGCTACGAGATGCTGATGACCGGGCAGAGCGCCCCGGATTTTAAGCTGCTGGCGAATGATCGTTCTGAGCGCCGCCTGAGCGATTACGCCGGCAAAGTGAAGATCATCAGCACCATCCCCTCCATTGATACGCGCGTCTGTTCCGCGCAAACGCGCCGCTTTAACGAAGAAGCCGTCTCTCTGGGGGAAAATATCGTCGTGCTAACGGTGAGCGCCGATACGACTTTTGCGCTGCGCCGCTACTGCGACAATGAAGGCATCAAAAACAGCGAAACGCTGAGCACTTATATGGATATGGAATTTGCCGATGCCTATGGCGTGCACGATGTGGCGTGGCGGGCCTGCCAGCGGGCGGTGTTCGTGCTGGACAAAGATAACATCGTGCGCCATGTGGAATATGTGCCGGTGATCGGCCAGGAAGTGGATTTTGCGGCGGCGCTGGCCGCGGCCCGGCAGCTTGCCTGAAACGCTTTTTTTCATTGATTGAACAGGGGAGTAAGCATGACTGACATTCGGGCGCAGCGACTGGCGAACCTGCTGGTCAATTATTCTACCACGGTAAAACCGGGGGACTGGGTGGGCATCCTGGGCGAGGCGCTGGCGCTGCCCGTGCTGCGCGAGGTGTATCATGCGGTGCTGGTGGCCGGCGGTCACCCGTCGCTCATCATGAACGATGAAGCCATGACGCGCGACTTTTTGCGCCATGCCAGCGCCGAACAGATCGCCTGGCTGGACCCGATGCAAACGCTGTACTACGACAAAGCCGATGTCTACATCCGCGTGACCGGCAGCAGCAACACCCGCGCCATGACGGGCATTCCGGGGGCGCGGGTGCAGCAGGTGGCGGCGGCGCGGCGCTCCTGGCTGAACACGCGCTTACAGCGGGCCGCCCGCGGCGACATGCGCTGGGTGGGCGCGATGTTCCCCACCGAAGCCTTCGCCCAGGAAGCCGGCATGAGCCTGGAAGAATACGAGGCTTTCGTTTACAGCGCCTGCTTCTGCGACCAGGAGGATCCGGCGGCCGCTTGGCAGGCCCTGGGCACCATGCAGCAGGACAAGATCGACTGGCTGAAGGGCAAAAAGCACATTGTGCTGCGCGGCCCCAGCATTGATCTGCAACTGTCCATCGACGGGCGCAGCTTTGTGAACTGCCAGGGGCTGCGGAATATGCCGGACGGCGAAATTTTTACCGGCCCCGTGGAAGACAGCGTGAACGGCACCGTGCGCTTTAGCTACCCGTCCATCGTGGGCGGGCGGGCCGTCAGCGGCATTGAACTGACCTTTGAGCAGGGGCGGGTGACGCACGCCCGCGCCGAGCAAAATGATGATCTGCTTCAGGCGCAGTTGAATACCGATGCCGGCGCACGCTACCTGGGCGAATTCGCCATCGGCACCAACTTCGGCATCAATAAATTCACCGGCAGCATCCTGTACGATGAAAAAATCGGCGGTACGGTGCATATGGCGGTGGGCATGGGCTACCCGGAGACGGGCAGCCAGAACACCAGCGCCGTCCACTGGGATATGATCTGCGATATGCGCCAGGACAGCGAAATACGGGTGGATGGGGAATTGTTCTACCAGAACGGCGCGTTTGTGGTGTAACCGGCCGCCGGGGCCCGGCCAGCGCCAGGGCCCCGGCGTGGCTGCCGGCTACTGCACCAGCAGGCTGGCATCCTTCTTCGGGTCGATCTGGTCAGCCATCAGCCCGCGCAGCTCAAAAATCTGGTCACGCAGGGCCGCTGCCTTCTCGAATTCCAGCGCCTGGGCGGCTTTCTTCATCTCCGCTTCCAGTTCCTTCAGCATCTTATGCAGTTGCTCTTTGCCCAGGGCGTGCAGGCCGGTGCCGGCGGCGGCCGCGGCTGGCGTGTCCTGGTCGCTTTCGTCCATCGCCAGCGCTTTCACGCGGTCGGTCAAATCTCGAATTTGCTTGACGATGGCTTTCGGCTCCAGCCCGCGCTCTTTGTTGTAGGCTTCCTGTTTGGCCCGGCGGCGGTTGGTTTCGTCCAGGGCCCGCTTCATGCTGTCGGTCATTTTGTCCGCGTACATAATCACGCGGCCTTCGATGTGCCGGGCGGCGCGGCCAATCGTCTGGATGAGCGCGGACTCGCTGCGGAGGAAGCCTTCTTTGTCCGCATCCAGGATGGCCACCAGCGACACTTCCGGCAGGTCTAAGCCTTCGCGCAGCAGGTTAATGCCCACCAGCACATCATACACCCCCAGGCGCAGATCGCGCAGAATCTCCACGCGCTCCAGCGTTTCCACTTCGGCATGGAGATACTGCCCCTTGATGCCCATTTCATTCAGGTAGCCGGCCATTTCTTCGGACATGCGCTGCGTGAGCGTCGTCACCAGCACGCGCTGTTTGCGCTGCACACGGGCGGCGATCTCCTGCAGCAGGTTATCAATCTGCCCGGTGGTGGGCCGAACTTCGACCATGGGATCCAGGATGCCGGTGGGCCGAATCACCTGTTCGACGATGTGCGTGCTTTTGTCATATTCATAGGGGCCCGGGGTGGCGCTGGTGTAAATCACCTGGTTCATGCGGGCTTCGATTTCGTCAAACTTCAGCGGGCGGTTGTCCATGGCGCAGGGCAGCCGAAAGCCATAATCCACCAGCACCGTTTTCCGCTGGCGGTCGCCGTTGTACATACCGCGCAACTGCGGCACGGTCATATGGCTTTCATCAATCACCAGCAGGTAATCCGGCGGCATATAATCCAGCAGGGTATAGGGCGGGCTGCCCACCGGGCGCTGCTCCATGTGGCGGGAATAATTTTCAATGCCGGAGCAGTAGCCCACCTCGCGGATCATGTCCAGGTCATAGCGCACGCGCTGTTCCAGCCGCTGCGCTTCCACCAGCTTACCTTCACTGCGGAACTGCTTCAGGCGCTCGTCCAGTTCCTGCTCAATATCGTGCAGCGCCTGGCGGGTGTTGGCATCGTCGGAGATGTATTCCCGCGCCGGGAAGATCATCATCTCCTGATGCTGTTGCAGCACTTCGCCGGTGAAGGGGTCAAATTCAGTAATGCGCTCAATTTCATCGCCGAACAGGGCCAGGCGCAGCGCTGTTTCGCTGTAGCCAGGGATCAGTTCCAGCGTATCGCCCCGCACGCGAAAACTGCCGCGCTTCAGCACCTGGTCGTTACGGCTGTACTGGATGGCCACCAGGTCGCGCAGCAGGCGATCACGCCGCAGTTCCATGCCCACTTTCAGCGCGACGGACGCATTCTTCCAGCTATTGGGGTCGCCCAGGCCATAAATGCAGGAGACGGAGGCCACGATGATGACATCGCGCCGGGTGAACAGCGAGGCCGAGGTGGACAGGCGCAGGCGCTCAATCTGCTCATTGATCTGCGTTTGCTTCTCGATGTACAGATCATGGCGCGGCACATAGGCTTCGGGCTGGTAGTAATCGTAGTAGCTGACGAAGTATTCCACCGCGTTCTGCGGGAACAATTCTTTGAACTCCGCAAAAAGCTGCGCGGCCAGCGTTTTGTTATGCGCCAGGACGATGGCCGGGCGCTGCGTTTGCTGCACCACATTGGCGATGGAATAGGTCTTGCCCGTCCCCGTGGCCCCCAGCAGGGTTTGATGCCGGACACCCTGATTCAGGTTGGCGACCATTTTTTCGATGGCCGCGGGTTGATCTCCGGTGGGCTGATGGTCGGCAACCAGTTTAAAGGCCGTCATGCTGGCGATCCTTCCTGGGTAGAATACCTGTTCGGTGTGGACGTTAAATTATAGCGTGTTTGCGGGTGGTTGAGTATGGTCAATCTGGCCATTTCGGGCTGCGGCCGGCCGGTGAAAGGGGCTATAATGAAAGCTGAAGAGGCTGCGGATACCGGGAGGATACCGACGATGACGACCGAGGTTGCCACCAAAAAACATACCGCTTTTGTGACCACCACCCGCGGGTTAAATCGCCAGTTGCCACCGATGAAATTGTTCGAGAAGGCCAAAAAATACGGCATCTGGAACCCGTCCGAACTGGATATGACGCAGGATCGCCAGGACTGGCTGCGCCTGAAGCCGGATGAACAGCGCATTCTGACGCACCTCACGGCGCAGTTCGTGGCCGGCGAAGAAGCGGTGACGCTGGATTTGCTGCCGCTGATCCTGGCGATTGCCAGCGAAAACCGCACCGAAGAAGAAATGTTCCTCACCACGTTTTTGTGGGAAGAAGCCAAGCATACCGACTTTTTCCAGCGCGTGCTGCATGAGGTGATCGGCGTGGACAGCCAGGCTGACCTGCCGCGCTTCCATACGCCGCATTACAGCCAGGTGTTTTACGAAGCGCTGCCGGCGGCGCTGGATCGGCTGATGCAGGATCGCTCGCCACACGCGCAGCTCATCGCCTCCATCACTTACAATATGATCGTGGAAGGGGTGCTGGCCGAAACCGGCTACCACGCCTATTTCACCATGCTCAAGCGCCACCAGTTGATGCCGGGGGTGGTGGCCGGGGTGAACAAAATCAAACAGGATGAATCGCGCCATATTGCCTATGGCATCTTCCTCATTTCGCGGCTGGTGGCAGAAAATCCGGCGCTGTGGCCGGTGGCGGAAGACACCATGAACACGCTGCTGCTGCCGGCGGTGGGCATCATTCAGGAGAACTTCGCGCAGTATGACCCCATGCCTTTCGGGCTGGACCTGGATGAATTTATTCAGTATGCCATGATGCAGTTCCAGAAGCGCATGAACCGCATCGAAGGCGCACGCGGGGCCTCGCTGGAATCCATTTACCAGGTGACGCACGCGGCCATCGACAGCGATGATGCCTGAGGCTGTATAAAACTCATAAAACGGTTTCTGACCGTTGACAGCGCCCCGCGCCGCTGGTATGATGACCATCGTGCTGAGCAATCAGACAGTTAACATGGTGCGGGGTAGAGCAGAGGCAGCTCGTCGGGCTCATAACCCGGAGGTCGTGCGTTCGAATCGCGCCCCCGCGACTCAAGGTGATGTAGCTCAGCTGGTTAGAGCGGTTCACTCATAATGAACAGGTTCGCTGGTTCGAGCCCAGCCATCACCAAAAAAAGCCCGCTGCAAAGCGGGTTTTTGCATTCTATGGCCGGCCAGCACCGGGGGCCGGTGCGCTTAAGGCTGTGCGAAAAAATCGCGCAGGCCGGCCCGCAGCGCCGCGGGCCGGTCGCAGGCGAAGACGGCCAGCCGTTTGCTCTGCGGCTGCCAGTCCTGCGGGTGGTAGACCGCGTGCCGGTCGCGCAGTTGCAGCAGCGCGACGACGAAATCCGCCGCGGCGGGTTCCGTCACCAGGGCGATGCGGGTGCCGTACTGCTGCGTCAGCCGGTCAATGACCTGGTAATAATCGGCAAAGCCGGCGATGGGCAGGCTGGCGGCGGCCGCGCTGCGAATGGCGTGGGGCAGGGCGTGCGTCATCACGATGCCGGCCAGCGGGAAGGGCAGCAGATTTTGCGCCAGCCACGTATGCACATTGCTGAAGGCGACCAGGTGCGTGGTGGGCGGCTCCCACAGCAGCGCCTGGCGGCCCAGTTGATCGGCATGGTAGACGTAAGGCGGCTGGCTGCCGGGGCGCAGCAGGGCCCCCACCCGGCTGAGGACGATGCGCCGCGGCTGCGTGTGCGTGGCCAGGGCCGCCAGCACCCCGCCCCGCACCTGGCGATCATAAGCCATCAAATTGACATCGCTAATGAGCAAATACGACTCAAACGGCGCTTTCATCCACACCATCCCCTGATAGCAGCGTTCAACAACTTCCCTTACACCTCACCCCGCAGCAGATCCTCCCAGGTTTCGCGGGCCCGGGCCACGAAAGCGCTGTTGCCCTGCGCCGTGACCACCACCTCCGGCGGGCGCGGCCGGGCATTGTAATTGCTGGCCATCACCATGCCATACGCGCCGGCCGTCAGGATGGCCAGCCGGTCGCCGGGCCGCAGTTCTGGCAGCATCACCTCCTGCCCCAGGACATCGCTGCTTTCGCACACCGGGCCCACCACCTGCGCGGCTCGATGAATGTTGCCTTCAAACGAGCGCAGCGGCACAAACTCATGCACGGCTTCGTACAGCGCCGGGCGAATGAGTTCGGTCATGCCGGCATCGACGATGTAGAGGGTTTGGCCGGCCTGCTTTTTCACATACAGGATCGTCGTCACCAGCACGCCGGCATCGGCGATGATGGCGCGGCCCGGTTCCAGGATGACGTGATAATCGCGCAGCAGCGGCCGCAGCGCGGCGGCAAAATCGCTGAAGGCGGGCAGCGCCTGCCCCTGGCGATACACGGCCGGCATCCCGCCGCCGATGTTCAGCATTCGCAGGGCGGGGTAGGGGGCCAGCAGTTCCTGGGCGCGGCTCACCGCGGCGACGGTGGCCGCGGTGTCGCCAAGCTGGCTGCCGATGTGGACGTGCAGCCCGCCGAAGCGCAGCCGGGGATACTGTGCCTGGTGGGCCAGCACATGGCGGATCACCTCGGCCGTCAGCCCGAATTTGGCCCCGCCGTGCCCGGTGGCGATGTACGGATGGGTGCTGGCGGTCACTTCCGGGTTCAGGCGCAGCGCCACCGGCACCGCGTCCCGGCCCAGGTCAGTGGCGGCCTGCTGAAGCTGGTGCAGTTCGTCCACATTTTCCACGTTAAACCAGCCCACGCCCTGGCCCACCGCATAGCGAATTTCGTCCGGCGTTTTGCCCACCCCGGCAAAAACGATCTGCTGTGGCGTGGCCCCGGCCGTGAGGGCGCGGTGAATTTCGCCGGCGCTGACGGCATCAATGCCGGCCCCGGCCTGGATGAGCGCCCGCAGCACCGCCAGGCAGCCATTGGCTTTGGCGCTGTAATGCACCTCCACCGTTAGCCCGCTGTAGGCCGTGCGGATGGCGTGCAGGTTGTGCAGCGCCCGTTTGAGGCTGTACAGATAGACCGGCGTGCCGGTTTTGGCCACCAGGTCGGCCATCGGCAGCGCGTCCATCATCAGCGTGCCGTTTTCATAACGGATTGAATCGTGCAGTGCCACACCCTGCTCCTGTCATCAGCGCTGGCGCATGACCATGATCGGGGCCCCGGGCCCTCATCCGGCCAGGGTCATGGCCAGCAGTTCATACACGTTCACCAGCCCGATACCCTTGAGGCTGACGGGTTCCAGCGGCAGCACCTGCGCCTGGTCGCCCAGGGCCTGGCGGGTGGTTTCGCTGACGATGATTTTGCCGGCCGGGGCGCTGCCACACAACCGCGCCCCCAGGTTCATCACCCGGCCCATGGCGGTAAAATCGGTGCGGATGGGCGGGCCAAATTCACCGGCGATCACTTCGCCGGAACTGAGGCCAATGCCCATCGGCGGAATTTCGCGCCCCTGGCGGCGCAGGTCGCTGCGGATGGCTTCATGGACGCGCTGCATTTCCAGCGCGGCCCGGGCCGCCGAACAGGCATGGTGTTCCATGGGCACGGGGCTGCCAAACAGCGCGATCACCTCATCGCCGACGAATTTATCCAGCGTGCCGCCGTGCTTAAAGATAACATCGGTCATCATTCCCAGGAAGGTGTTCAGCAGCGCCACCAGTTCTTCCGGCGCGGTGCGCTCCGCCCATTCGGTGGAGCCGCGCAAATCCGCAAACAGCACGCTGAGCACCACCCGTTCCCCGGCCAGCAGGTTATCGCTGGCGTTTTGCAGCAGCTTCTCCAGCACTTTGGGGTCCACCGACCGGCTGAGCAGGGCCCGCATCCGGCGGCGTTCCAGCCGTTCAAAGACGGCGGTATCCACCTGGCTGGTGATGGCCACCAGCATCCGGGCATCTTCGGCGTTAAAGCCGCGGCTGCTGTGGCTGTTGATGGCCCCGAATACGCCAATAATCGTCTCGTTGAGGATGAGCGGGACGGCGATGATGGAACGAATGGCCCCGCCGGGCAGGGTGTGCGCCACCACGCCGGCTTTTTCCAGCGCCTCGCGGGAGACGCGCAAAATGGCTTCGCGGTATTCCGGCTGCGTGAGGATGTTCTCACGGGTGGCGGCTTTCAGTTCCAGCGGTTCTTCCTGGGCGGCATTGTACAGGATGAGGTAGCCGGTTTCACTGCTCACGGCGCGGCACAGTTCCGTCAGCACCTGCTGCATCATCAGGTCAAAATCGCTCTCCTGATCGCGGATATGGTCGATGCGGTAGATGGCTTCCAGTTCGCGGGTGCGCTGGGCAAGCTGCTGCTCGGTGCGGCTTTTGGCGATGGCGGTATCCATCTGGGCGCTCATGGCGTTCAGCAGCCGCACATCACCGGCGCGGAAGGGGCGTTTGCGCCCGATGATGACCGCGCCCAGGCGCACGCCAGAGACGATCAGCGGGGCGGCCAGCAGCGCCACCCCCGGCAGCGGCGAAGCCAGCCGTTGCGTGGTGGCCAGTTCCCGGCTGGCTTCGCTGAGCGCGTTCAGCGTGGCCACCGGCACATTCAGCTTATCCACCATGCCGCGCATGACCAGTTCGCCGGTATCAATATGGCTGAGCAGCAGCAGGCACAGTTGCGCCTGGAAATGCTCCACCAGCACCCCGGTAAAATGGTTCAGCAGGGCCGCTTCGTCGGTGGCGCTGTCGCGCAGGCGGTCAATCTGGAAGATGGCTTCCAGTTCGCGGTTACGCTCCGCCAGCCGCCAGGTGCTGCGGGCCTGGGCCACGGCAGAATCGATCTGGCTTTCGGCCAGCGCCAGCAGGGCCACATCCGCCGCGGTGAAGGGCGGCTGTTCCCGCCCCAGGATGATGCTGCCGGTGACGTGATTTTCGCTATCAATCAGCACGCGCACGGCCAGCGACTGCGCGAAAGGCGCGGCGGCCAGCGGCTGCGGCTGCGTAAAGGTCAGCGCCTGGCGGCACAGCGCCCGTGCCGCGGCTTCGTCCAGCCCCAGGGCTATCGTCAGCGCGGTATCTTCGGTGGTGTCGTCGGTGATGTAGATGGCCCCCGCCCCGGCGTGAAAATTGTCGCACAGCAGCCGCACAATGCGCGTGAACATGGCCACCGGATCGGTATCATCTTTCAGGCTGTCGCGGGCGGCATCCAGCGCCATCAACAGGGCAATCTGGCGTTCCGGTTGGGTTAACATGCGCCTCCGTGATCCGGGCTGAAACAGAACAGGGTGAATGAACGTATTAGATGCAGGCCGCTGGTGGCGCTGCCTGCCCCCTGCGAACTATTATAGTTAGTATTGAAGCGCATGGCTAACCAGGCTATGCTGAAAGCAAAACCGGATTCACATGGAGAACAGGCGGGTCATTTTGGCTGAGGCACTCCCCGAAACCAGGCTCATTCAGGAATACGAATCTATCCGCCACCGGCAGTATGAATTGATTACCGGCCTGCTGGATGTGCTGCCCCGCATCGACAAAGTGGGCGAACAGCGCCTGAACCAGGTGCGCGATGCCCTGTTCCACGCCGATCACCCTTTTCTGATGGTGTTCGTCGGGCCGTTCAATTCCGGTAAATCCAGCCTCATCAATGCGCTGCTTGGTACCCCTGACCTGTTAAAAAGTGGCCCCACCCCCACCACCGACCGCGTGAGCATCCTGCGCTATGGCGATGCCCCGCAGGTGATGAACTCCGGCGGCGAGGTGGATACTGTGTTTCACCCGTCGCCGCTGCTGAAGCGGGTGAGCTTTGTGGATACGCCGGGGCTGGAATCCACCGTGCAGGCGCATGAGGAGATCACCCGTAAATTTTTGCACCGGGCGGATTGCGTGCTGCTGGTGATGCTGGCCACCCGCGCCATGACGCAGAGCAATTTGCAATACTTCCAGACGTTTAAGGAATATGGCAAAAAGGTGATCGTGGTCATTAACCAGGTGGATTTGCTGACGGAGGAAGAACGCGCCACCGTGCGCGATTACGTCTACCAGCAAAGCAAGGATAAACTGGGCGTGACCCCGGAAATCTGGCTGGTTTCGGCCCGGCAGGGGCTGGCGGCCGTTACGCCGGAGGGCGGCCGCGAGGTGGAGGGCTGGCAGGCCAGCGGCCTGGCGCAGGTGGAGGCCTACATCGAAAAAAGCCTGGGCGATGCTGACCGGCTGCGCCAGAAGCTGCAAACCCCGCTGCAAATCCTCCAGAATGTGCATCAGGCGGCGCTGGTGGCCGTGCGCGAAAATCAATCCGCTTTTGACAGCTACCGCGCCATTACCGATAATGTGAACCGCCAGCTTGAGGCGCAAAAACGCGACCAGGAAGCGCGGGTGAAAGATACGCTCAAAGAGGTGGATTATCGCTTTAGCTCCGTGGCGGAACGCAGCGCCACCGCCCTGCACGAAATTTTCCAGCTCAGCCGGGCGCTCAGTTCCCTGGGGCGCGGCCTGCTGGAGATGATCGGGCTGATGCGCTTCTTCCAGCGCCCCGGCACGCCGCTGCCCACCCATGCCACGTTTTTACGGCGGCAGGTGTTTGAGCCGGTGACTGAGCTAAACGGGGTGGTGGAAAAACTGCCGCCGCGCCTGGAAGGCCAGGATATGCAGGATATTGATGATCTGGTGAAGTATGGCCAGCGCGAAATGAACGCGCTGCCCGCCTCCATGCGCGATAAGATCATCGGCACCATCCAGGCCCCGGCCAAATATGATCGCTCCATGTTCCAGGATATTCGGGCTGACCTGGAGCGCCTGGAAGCCCAGGCGCGGGTGGTGGAAGTGGATCGCCTGGAGGATGCCCGCCGCAATACGCTGATTGTGCTGGCGGCCTGGCAACTGGTGCTGGTCATTTGCCTGGTGGCGCTGTTTAACGCCTGGGGGGCCCTGGGCGATGGCGGCAATTCGCCCTTTCCCATCATCGCCCTCATCCTGCTGCTCTCCGGCGTGATGCTCGGCTTCATCCTGCTGCCCCTGCGCGGGCGCATCATGGCCAACGGGTACGCGGCCCGCCTGGCCAAAGTGAAGGCGGACTATATCGACCTGCTCACCCGCGCGGCCGACCGGCAGATTGAATACAGCATGAAGCTGCGCCGCGATGCCATCGCCCCGCTCACGCGCCTGGTGGAGGCGCAGGTGGCCATCCAGGATGAGCAGTTGAACAAACTGAAAACCTCGGAGACGGCCATCACCAGAATTGAAACGGATTTAAATGCTTTCGGGAAGCGCAAATTCCTGGGCATGTCGATGTAACCACAGCCGAAAGGAGGCTGAAGCTCATGTTCAATGCGCCCGTAATCGAAGGTCCCGTGGCTGCCCTGCGCGAAAAAGAGATTGAACTGCTGAACGATATTGCCACCGCGCTCACTGAAGCCGGTGATGAAGACCGCCAGAAACTGCGCGATGTCGCCCGCGACCTGAGCGATATGTTCTTCATGGTCACGGTGATCGGCGAATTTAACGCCGGCAAATCGACTTTTGTGAATGCGCTGATCGGTGAAAAACTGCTGCCGATGGGCATTACCCCCACCACCGAATATATCGAACTGATTCGCTACCACGATACGCCGGTACGCACACCCCTCCTCCGCGAGGATGGCCTGCGCGAATGGAAGCACCCCGGCATCGGGGTACAGGGGGTGGCCATTGTGGATACCCCCGGCACCGGCTCCATCTTCCAGAAGCATGAGCGCACCGCCACCGCTTTCCTGCACCGCAGCGACCTGGTGATCTTCCTCATCTCCGCCAAGCAGGCCTTCGCCGAAGCTGACCGGCTGTACCTGGAACTGGCGAAGAAGTATGGTAAAAAGATCATCCTGGAGGTGAACCAGGTGGATTTGTTGAACCCGGCCGAACAGCAGGAAGTGCGCCGTTTCATCGAAACGCAGGCACAGCAAACGCTGGATTTAGACCCGCTGATCTTCATGGTCTCCGCGCGGGATGGGCTGAATGCCCTGGGCACAGACAACCCCGCCGGCGATGGCGGCATGGGCGCGATTCGGGCGCACCTCACCGGGGTGTACCAGTCCGCGCCGCCGGCCCGCCAGAAACTGCTGGCCCAGCTTGATACGGCCGGGCGCATCCTGCAACGGCACATGGAAGACGTGCGCCAGAAAGGCGAAACGGTGACGCTGGATGTGACCCGCGTGCGCGATGTGCAGCAGGAACTGGTGCGCCAGTCCCTGGGGCTGGAAACGCAGATGAAGCAGGCGGGCACCTCGGTCGATCTGGTGCTGGAAGGCGTGCGCCAGCGCGGCCTTCAGTTCATTGACAGCCGCCTCACCCTGCGGAACCTGCGCCAGACCACCGACCGCCAGAAGTTGCAGGAAGATTTTCAGGAAATGGTCATCGGGCGCTCGCTGCGCGAAATTAATGAGTCCACCGGGCAGTATATCAATGCCGTGGTGGATCAGAGCCGGCTGTACTGGCGCAGCGTCATCGACCGGCTGAACCAGCTTAAAGGGTTGATGGAGCAGGAACCGGCCGGGCTGGATGCCGGCATGTACGCCGAGCAGCGGGCCAGCCTGGAAGAAGCCATCCGCATGGCCGAAAGCGAACTGAAGACCTATTCCGGCGGTAAAGTGATCGCCGAGATGAAAGAACTGTTCGATAGCAACGTGAACGGCTTTCAGTTGAGCGCGGCGGTCTCGGCCGGCGGGCTGGTGACGGCGTTAATCGCCTTCCTCACGCCCGGCAGCCTGATCGGGGTGGGGGCGGCCCCGCTGGCGCTGCCGGCCTTCATCGCCGGGGCGGCCCTGTTTGCCGTGGGCAGCGTGCCGGCCTATCGCTACTGGCGGCGCATCACCCGCGAGGCCAAACTGGCCTTCAATGAACGGGTGGATGCCCTCATCGCCAATTATCATCAGGCGCTGGATGAACTGACCAAAAAAGAACGTAACCGCCTGACGCAGTACGGCAACCAGATTCTGACACCCATCTTCAGCCGCCTGGAAGTGCTGGCCAAACGCAGCAGCGACCTGCAAACGCAGCTTCAGCGGCACCAGAAAGACATTGCCGATCTGCGCGGGCGCATCGAAGCGCTGTAACCCCCACCCTAACCCTGGCTGCCGTCGCCGCCTGCATCCCCGCCACAGCCACGCATGACCAGATTCATCGGGGCAGCCCGCGCTGCCCCGGCGGCGACGGAGGAGGATGAACGTATGTCGCTGGAACAACAGGCGGTGGCCACGCTGCAAATTTTGCTCACCGCGTTCCTGTGTATGATTATCGGGCTGGAACGTGAATACGATCATAAACCGGCCGGCCTGCGGACGCACATGCTCACCGGCGTGGGGGCGTGCCTGTTTACGCTGCTGTCGCTGTATGCGTTTCCGGGGTCGGATACGGGGCGCATTGCCTCCAACGTGGTGACGGGCGTGGGCTTCCTGGGGGCCGGGGTCATCTTTAAGCGGCATGGCAGCGTGCATGACCTGACCACCGCGGCCAGCCTGTGGGCCACGGCGGCCATCGGGATGGCGGTGGCCACCGGGGCCTGGCTGCTGGCCATGGCCGTCACCGTCATCATCTGGCTGATTCTGGAAGTGGTGAAATGGGGGGCGATCCGCATGGAACGTTCCCCCCGTGTGCACCACCGCCCGCCGCCGGCAGAGACCCCCGGCGCGTAAACTCAGCCGGGGCGCGTCACAACCCGTGCTGCTGCTGCACCTGGGCCAGCACCGGGCTGATGTCCGGTTCGGTGCCGCCGGGCATCCCCAGGGGATCGCTGTAATCGGCCTCGCCCAGCAGGGCGCGGGCGATATTGGCCATGCCATGGCTCAGCGCGGTCAGGTCATAGCCGCCTTCCATGACGAAGACGATGCGCCCGCCGCATAATTCCTCGGCCAGCCGGATGAGCTGCCGCGCCAGGCGGTCATAGCCGGCCAGCGACAGGCGCATGGAAGCCAGCGGATCGACAAAGTGGCCATCGAACCCGGCCGACACCAGGATCAGTTCGGGCGCGTAGCGGCGGGCCGCCGGCGCGATGATGCGGTCAAACACGGCCGCATAACCGGCATCGCCCACGCTGGCGGGCAGGGGAATATTCAGCGTGTACCCGCGCCCTGCGCCGCGCCCGGTTTCGTTCAGGCTGCCGGTGCCGGGGTAAAACATGCGCCCGTGCTGGTGGACGGAGATGAACAACACGCCGGCTTCCTCGTAAAAAATATCCTGCGTGCCATTGCCATGATGCACATCATAATCCACGATCAGCACGCGCTGTAACCCGTGCTGCTGGCGGGCGTGGGCCGCGCCAAGGGCGATATTGTTCAGCAGGCAAAAGCCCATGGGGGTATCCGGCGTGGCATGGTGCCCCGGCGGGCGCACGGCGGCCAGCCCGCGGCTGCCCGGCGTGGTCAGCACGGCGGCTACCGTTTGCGCCACCGCCCCGGCCGCCAGCCGGGCAATGTCATACGATTCCGGCACGGCATAGCTGTCATAGCCGATTTTTACCGGGCGTTCCTGCCCGGCGATCCAGGCCAGGGTGTTCAGGTGGTCTTCGCTGTGGACGGCTTCCATCTGGGCCCGCGTGGCCGGCAGCGGGTTAATCGCGTTCAGGCGGGCATGGAGTCCCGTTTCTTGCAGCAGCGCCCACACGGCTTCCAGGCGCTCCGGGCGTTCCGGGTGATATTCCCCCGGCAGCCGGTGCGCGGTACAGCGGGGGTGGGTGGCGTAAAAGATGGTCATGCAGGGTCGCTTTCGCACAGAATCGCTCTGGCACTATCGTACCGTGATTACCCGATGAGGCAAGCCTGCTGTGCTATAATGAAGTGCGAGTGATACAGGATGAGACCATGCAGTATGAACGGCTCGTTCAATGGGCGGCCGCCCTGTGGCAGGAACGCTACCCGGCACAACCTTTTACCACCCTGTGGGCTTCCTCAGAATGCAGCAACCGCATCGCGCTTCAGCAGGTGCGGGCCGGGCGCAAACTGAAGCAGGCCCGCTACGATGGCTATGCCGAATTATCCTCGCCGGTGATTGTGCCCATCAGCGATTATGGCGCACGCGGCCGGCGCATGGTGCTCACCGCCACCGCCGGCGCGTTCATCTTCCGCTTCACCGCGGACGATGGCACCCCCTTTGAGGTGATCTACGCCAGTTCCTATTTTGATGACGATGTGCAGGATTTAACCGCCATCGCGCTGGTGCCGCAGTCCCGCCTGGAGACGTGGGCCGCCTTCGAGGTGGTGTGTTCGCGGGCGGTGCGGCCGCGCATTCGCCGCCGCCGCGATGTGTACATCATCGGGGGTACCGATGCCTTCTTCGACCCCACGGTGGACTGGCCGGATGTGATCCTGGAAGACAGCCTGAAGCGCGATATTTTTGAAGATATTGAAGCCTTCTTCGGCGAAGGGGTGGGCATTTACCGCCAGCTTAAGCTGACACCTTTTCGCAAACTGCTGATGGCCGGCGTGCCCGGCACGGGCAAAACCATGCTGTGCGCGGCCCTGGCGAAGCACGCGCTCTCCCGCCGGCGCATCGTCGTCTACGTCAGCGGGTCGGACCGGGATGGGGCCACGTTTGAGAAGATTCAGCGGGCTTTTCAGGCGGTGGCCTCGGCCCGGTATCCCACGCTGCTGATCGTGGAGGAGATTGATGCCTACCTGCGCGGCGAAGACAAGGCCCGCATCCTGAATGTGCTGGACGGCGTAGAATCGCCCAATAACAGCGGCGGCACGCTGCTGCTGGCCACCACCAATTATCCCGATGCCATTGATGACCGGGTGTTTAAGCGGCCCGGGCGGCTGGATCGTATTTTCGTCATCCCGCCGATTGAGGATGCCACCCTGGCGGAGCAGATGCTGCGGCACTACATGGCCGAACAGTGGCACGCTGACCATGCCGTGGTCGTCCCCAAACTGCTGGGCCAGCCGGGGGCCTTCGTGCGCGAAGTGGCCGTCCATGCCCGGATGCTGGCCGCGCATGAGCGTAAGCTGGAAGTCACCGCGACCATGCTGCAAGATTCGGTCAACAGCCTGCTGAAGCAAATGCGGCTGGAGGGCGATTTTCTGGCGCAGCGCCGCCCCCTGGGGCTGGAAACGCCCTCGCCCAATGGCGGCCGGCGGCGCAGCCCCACCGATTTTTAAGCGTGGCGCTTAATCCTGCCGGGGCTTCAGCAGGCGATAATCAAATTCGTTCATACGGATGACCGTATACACCTCATAATGGCGGTCAATGGCCTGCAACACCGGCACCGGGTAAAACTGCGCCCGCAGGATAATCAGCCCGAATTCGCGCGCTTCCAGCATGGCCAGCAGCGCGTCGCCCTGGAACAGCCCGGCCCGCCACAGGTTTAATAACTGCGTGGGATTGGTGATGACCTCGCGCCCGGCCACCAGGCTAAAGCCGGCATCCTCGCTCATCACCGGCCCATCCGTCCCGCGGATAAGATCAACGATCTGGTAGCCGGCGGCGGTGTCGGCCGGGGTGGTCAGGTAGCCGATGCGGGCATAGCCGCCCACGTTGAAGCTGGCGGAATCGTAAAAGCGCCCGTGAATATTGGGCTGGATGTTGAAAAGCTGCGCCAGCGTCTCGAAAACCGGGCCGTGGGTGGGCATTTTGAAGGTGGCGAGGCCATAGCCCAGGAACAGCAGCGGGACGATGAGCCAGGCCGCGGCCGTGGCCGGCCGGCGTACTGTCGTGCTGAAGCGGGCCGTCAGCGCCGGCGGCAGGGCCCAGGTGCCGCGCAGCGTCCGTGCGGCGAAGATGCCCCCGGCCAGGCACAGCGCCGCGATGGAGGTGGCAAAATAGCTATCGCCGCCGCCCCAGGTGCCGGATGCCGTGCCGCCCAGCAGCGCCGCGCCCACCAGCCACACGCTGTACAGCGATAAACGCCCCAGGTACAGCTCATAGGCCACCAGCAGCCCGGCCGGCACCAGCAAAAAGCCGTGCAGCTTAAACCACAGGTCGAACAGGCCGAACACCTGCAACGGATTGATGCCGCCCACATTGGCCGCGATGGCCTGCCGCCACCATTCGCCGCCGCTGGCCACGTTCAGCGCCCCAAAAATGGCCCCGCCGCAGAGGGCGAAGCCCGTCCCCCACAGCAGCGCCCGCCGCGGGTTCACCAGCAGGGCCCAGGCCAGCACCGCGATGGCGCTGATGGCCGCCAGTTGCTTGGTGTAGCCGGCGGCGATGAGCGCGGCAAACCCGGCCGCGATGAGCCAGGGCTGCTGCCGGGGGAAGGCCCGCGCCAGCAGCACCACCGCCAGCGTCTCGAACATCACCATGCTGATGTGCTGGCGAAACAGGGGCCCGATGTGATACACCGTATTGGAAGCCAGGAAGGCCAGCCCGGCCAGCAGCGCCACCGGGCGGTGTTTTTCTTCGCGGTGGATGGCATACGCAATCAGCCCGGCCGTCACCAGCGTACTGAGGAAGCTGAGCAGGCGGCCGTACCAGTAGGCCGGGCCGAAGAACCACACAAACGGCGCGGCGATGATGTGGTACAGCGGTGAATAATTGCTGGCGTAAAACGGGAACACTTCCGTATCGCGGTAGGGCAGTTCGCCCCGGCTGTGCAGGATGGTATCGAACAGTTCAAACCCTTCTCCCTGGTCATAATCAAAGGGGAACTGCATTAAGTTGACGGCGTACACGGTGTACACCACCAGCGCAAACAGCAGCACCGCCCCGGCGGCCAGCAGTCCCGCGCGATGCAGCCGCACGATCCCGGCCGGCGGCGGTTCCGCGGCGGCGGGCCCGCCTGCGTCGGCGGGGATGCCGGCCAGCGGCGCATCCGGCCGCGGCAGCAGCGTCGCGCCGATGAGGGCCAGCGTCAGCATGAGGGCCAGCGCCGCGCCCTGGGCCGGGCCAATGCCCCCCTCGCGCCCCACATTCAGCACATCAATGGCCAGGATGGCCGCGCCGGCCCCACCGCCGGCCAGCAGCAGCGCCGCCCCGAATACACGGCGGCTGACGGTGAAATGCCGGCTCAGCCAGTGGCGCAAATGAATAGACGGCGTGTTCATGGGCCTCCCGGCGTGTATAACAGCGGCGGGCAGTATAAACAGGCCCCGGCAGGGCCTGCAATAGCAAAAAGCCGCGCCCCGGAATGCCGTCTGGTACCCTGGCGGCCGGCGTGTTATGATCCCTGCGTTTTGTTGCGGCAGGCATCCCCCGCCGGCCGCCAGCCTGGATCATTTTGACAGGGCGGCGAAACCCTGTTATGATCTTTTGTGAACCCTTAAGCACCTTATTCGTGACCGAGGAGACAAATGCACCATGTTGAAATCACATACCTGTGGCGAACTGCGGGCTGACCATGCCGGGCAAACTGTCACCCTGGCGGGCTGGGTAAATCGCCGCCGCGACCAGGGCGGGATCATCTTCATAGATTTGCGCGACCGCTGGGGCATTACCCAGGTAGTGGTTGACCGAAACGTGAATATGCAGGCCCATGACAGCGCCGATAGAGCACGCAACGAGTATGTGATTCAGGTGACGGGGCTGGTGCAGCGCCGCCCGGCCGGCACCGAAAATAATGATCTGCCCACCGGCAGCATTGATGTCGCCGCGGCCAGCATTCGCATCCTCAGCGCGGCCAAAACGCCGCCTTTTTACATGAATGACGATGCCCGCATCGAGCAGGAAGGGCTGGATGAAAGCGTGCGGATGAAGCATCGCTACCTGGATTTGCGCCGCCAGCGCATGACGCGCAACCTGGTACTGCGGCACCGCGCCATCAAATTCATCCGCGATGCGCTGGACAGCCAGGGGTTCATCGAAGTCGAAACGCCGATTCTGTTCAAAACCACGCCGGAAGGTGCCCGCGATTTTCTGGTGCCCAGCCGCCTGCAACCGGGCAAATTTTACGCCCTGCCGCAAAGCCCGCAGCAGCTTAAGCAGCTTTTGATGGTGGCCGGGGTGGAAAAATATTTCCAGATCGCCCGCTGCTTCCGCGATGAAGACCTGCGCGGCCAGCGCCAGCCCGAATTTACGCAGCTCGATATGGAACTGAGCTTTGTGGAGCGCGAAGATGTGATGCAGCTCAACGAGCGCCTGATGACGGCGCTGGTGGAGGCGGTGACACCGGAGAAGACGATCCTGCAAAAGCCGTTCCCGCGCATGTTGTACAAAGATGCCATGGAACTGTACGGCTGTGATAAGCCGGATATTCGCTACGATTTACGCGCCATCGACATCAGCGAACTGGCCGGCAAAAGTGGCTTCCGCGTGTTCGTGGAGAACGTGGCCGCCGGTAAGCCGGTGAAGGTGATCCGCGCCCCCGGCCTGGCCGCGATCGACAGCAAGACGCGCATCAAGCAAATTGCCGCCGAACTGGAAGAACTGGCGAAGACGGCCGGGGCGAAAGGGCTGGCGTGGATGGCCCTGCCGCTGGAAGAAGCCGGCGAGGTGCAGGGGCCCATCGGCAAATTCTTTACCGTGGAGCAAAAGCTGGCCCTGTTCGAGCAGGCCGGGGCTGAGCCGGGGGATATGCTGCTGTTCATCTCCGATAAGCGCGACATTGTGTGGGCCGTGACCGATACCCTGCGCCCGCACCTGGCGAAACAGCTTAACCTGGCCGACCCGAATGTGCTGGCCTTCCTGTGGGTGATCGATTTCCCCATGTTCCTGTGGGATGAAGAAAACCAGCGCTGGGATCCGTCGCAGCACCTGTTTACCATGCCCATGCCGGAAGATATTCCGCTGCTGGAAACCGACCCCGGCGCGGCGCGGGGCAGCCAGTACGATATGGTGTGCAACGGCTTTGAAGTGGCCGGCGGCAGCATCCGCATTTATGACCGGGCGCTTCAGGAGAAAATTTTCCCCCTCATCGGCCAGACGATGGAACGCGCGAAAGATCAGTTCGGCCACATTCTGGAAGCGTTTGAATACGGCGTGCCGCCGCACGGGGGCATCGCCTGGGGCATTGACCGGGTGGTGGCGCTGCTGGCCGGCGAGCCGAACATCCGTGAGGTGATCGCCTTCCCCAAAACGCAAACCGGCAGCGACATCATGGCCGGCGCACCGTCCGAAGCCGAAGCGAAGCAGCTTGCCGAGCTGTTCGTGCAGGTGGTGCTGCCAGAAGAAACGCAGGCGTAAGCCCGCCGGGGGTGCCGGGTACGGCCGGGGCCGCACCCGGCCGCCGGTTATTTCCCTGGCTTCATCAGGAAGGTGTGCACCGCGCCGCCCACCGCCCCGCCGCCGAATGTGCCCACCAGGTAGGGCAGCAGGTAGCTCAGGTCGCCGGCGGCCAGCGCCGGCCCCAGCGTCCGCGCCGGGTTCAGCGATGCGCCGGTGTACACCCCGCCCGCCAGGATGCAGGCCGTCAGCGTTAGCCCGATGGCCAGCGGGGCCACCGGCCCGCCATGCCCGTACACCGCCGCCTGAAAAATGGTGCTCACCAGGAAGAACGTCAGCACGGCTTCGATGACCGCCGCCTGCCACACGCTGCCGGCCGTCAGGCTGCCGGTCGTTTGCCCAAAATTGCCCGCGTCCGGCAGCAGCGCCACCAGCAGGAAGGCCGCCACGATGCCGCCGCCGAACTGCACCGCCATATACAGCGCCGCTTTCACCAGGTTAATTTTGCCCCCCACGATCATCGCCAGGGTGACGGCCGGGTTAAAATGCCCGCCGGAGACGGCCCCATAGGCCGCCGCCAGCCCCACGATAATCAACCCGTGTGCCAGCGCCGGCACCACCACGCCGAACTGTGGCGCAATCGTCACGGCGAAGGTGCCAATGAACACCAGCGTAAATGTCCCGAAGAATTCTGCCAGCAGGGCCCGCATTCTGTCATTCCTTCCGTAAGGTTAATCCTGCGGGGCATTATAACGGCCCCGGCCGGGCCGCCACCACCGCCGCCCACAAACTTTAATGTGGCTGTCACAAAGATAAGCTCAGCGTTAGGAGATTGTTATGGCTGAATTTGATTAAGGCTTTACACCACCGGGGCGCTCTGCTAAAGTGATGGCAGCCTGCAATGTGCGTGATGATGTGACAATCATTTTGGGCCAACACTCACTCAATTGGGGAATGCAATGACGATGCTGAGGTGTATGCCGAACCATCGCACGTGTTCCCACCTGCACCGCAGGACCTAAAATACACCGTCACACGGCATTGGCAGGTCGGCCTTATTGGCGCATCCCTCATTCTGGATGCGCTTTTTGCTTTGCCGGCCGCTACTGCGAATAATTCGCGCCGAAGACTTCTGTCATCAGCGTACCCAGGGAAGCCCGGTTGGGGATGAGCACCTGAGCGCCTTCATTCGTTTCGTAGGAACGCAGGTATTTATAGTCGATCACCCCGCGTTTGATGTTCTCCAGCGGCACATCTTTCACGTACAGCCCAAGCTGAATGATCTGTTCCAGCGACAGCCCGGTATACATATTGTCCGCCAGGTTCGCCCAGATTTCTGGCGAGCGCAGGACGAGCGTGGGGATCATGTTGCCATCCAGCACTTTCTGGCGGATGGAGGTAATCACCTGCTGCTGGCGTTCGGCCCGCTGAATATCGCTGCTGCCGTGGCGGGTGCGGGCGAAGCGCAGCGCGTTGTAGCCGTTCAGCAGGTGGGTGCCGGCCGGCAGGTAAAACGGATCGTAGCCGTAGTACATGTTGGGGTACTGCGGATCGTTGATGGTGTAATCCAGTTCAACTTCCACCCCGCCCAGGATGTCCACCAGGGTAATCACCGCGTCAAAATCCACCAGCATATAATCGTTAACGCGAATGCCCAGGTTAAGCTGCACGGTTTGCATCAGCAGGCGCGGCCCGCAGCCGGGGCAGCGCGATTCGCCGAAGACCATGGGCGTATTGACGCGCTGAAGATCGCCCGCGCCGGGGATCTGCACGTACAGGTCACGCGGGATGCTCAGGATGCCCAGTGAGTTGGCTGCCGGGTCCAGGCTGATGAGCATCATGGAGTCGGTGCGGTAATTGAGGCCGGTATCGCCCGGACGGCGATCCAGCCCGGCCAGAATCATGGTAAAGCGCGACTGGCCATCCCACGGCACCAGGGCGATGCTGCTGCCATCCGGCAGCACCAGAGCATCACCGGGTTCGATGTTGTCGCCAAAGCTGGTATGGGCCACAAAGGGCGTGGGCAGGTCGGCCAGATAATCGGCGGTGGGCAGCACTTCCACATTATTTTGCGCCGCGCGGATGAACACCAGAGCGCTGACGCTGACCACCAGCACCACCGCGAACAGCGTCCCCGCGATGATGACCCAGGCCCACTCACTGCCGGAGGGCGTGCCCCCCGTGCGGCGGCGCTTCACCCGTTCCCGCGCGGCGGATTCGCGCAGGGGGGGCGGGGGCGGCGGGGCCGACTGCTGGCGGGAATAGTAGCTGGTGCTGTATGCCTGCGGCACGGCCGGCGTACCGGCCTTTGGCTCCGGCGTGGCCGCGTTCTGGTCAGTGAACAGATCGGACATCGGGTTTTGTTCCCGTCATGAAATGGTCTACAATGGTGACGTTATCTTTTGAGTATATGCGGGGCAGAAATATGCGTCAATGGCGCTTACTCTACGATCCACCATTAACCGGGGCGCAGAACATGGCGGTGGATGAAGCGATTTTGCTGGCGGTGTCGGCCGGGGCGCAGCCGCCCACGCTGCGCGTGTATGGCTGGCAGCCGCTGTGTTTGTCCCTGGGCTATGGCCAGCGGGCCGCCGAAGCGGATGCGGCACGGATGGAGTCCCTGGGCTGGCACATGGTGCGCCGGCCCACCGGCGGCCGGGCCATCCTGCATGGCGACGAACTGACCTACAGCGTGGCCCTGCCCGCCGGGCATGACCTGGCCCAGGGCGATGTCGTGGAAAGCTACCGGCGCATCAGCACGGCGCTGCTGACCATGTTACAGGCGATGGGCTTTGTGCCCGCCTCGGAAAAGCAGGAGAAAGATGGGCGCAGCGTGGGGCCGGTGTGCTTTGAAGTGCCCTCCCACTACGAAATTACCGCCGGCGGCAAAAAGCTGATCGGCAGTGCCCAGGTGCGGCGCAAAGAGGGCATTTTGCAGCATGGCACGCTGCCCCTGTGCGGCGATATTGCCCGCATTTGCGATGCGCTGGTGTATGCAGAGGAAGCTGACCGCGAGGCCGCCAGGCAGCAGGTGCGGGAACGCGCCACCACCCTGGGCGCAATCGCCGGCCACGAAATTACCTGGCAGACCGCCGCTGATGCGCTGGTGCAGGGCTTTGCCGAAACGTTTGACCTGACGCTGCAATGCGGCACCCTCAGCGCCGACGAACAGCACACCGCCGACCGGCTGTACCAGGAAACCTATGCCAGCCCTGCCTGGACGTTGAAGCGCTGAGGAAGGCCCCCCGTGAAGAACAAACAGCTACCGCTGTTTCCGGCCGCGCCGCAGCAGCCGCAGGACATCACCAGAAAGACCCCCATCGGCGCAACGCTGGCCCTGTTTGCCCGGCACCTGACGCAAGAGGGCAAATCCGAGCATACGGTGAAGGCCTTCATGGCGGATATGGAGCTGCTGCTGGAGCGCACCGGCGGCTCTACCCCGGTCAGTGACTATACCACGGGTGCCCTGAATGACTTTTTAGCGTGGATGGAATTTGAGCGCGGCATTCCGTGCAGCCGCAAAACCTATGCCCGCCGCGTGACCACGCTCAAAGTCTTCTTTCGCTGGCTGTATACCCTGAGCGCGGTGCCGCATGACCCGGCGAAGGCGGTCTTGCAGCGTTCCGGCCCCGCGCCGCTGTCCGCAGCGCTGAACCCGGCGCAGGTGCAGGCCGCGCTGCTGGCCGCCCGCCGCATGAAGCGCGATGAAGACCACGATTATCGCCCGGAATTGATCCTGCAACTGCTGCTGCAAACCGGCATCAAAAAGAGCGAAACGGAACGCCTGCTGCTGACCGATATTGATCGCACCAACCCGCAGTCGCCCACGCTGTTCGTGCGGCAGAAGGCCAAAGATATTTACAAAGAACGGCGCATCGCGCTGGAGGCCGCTTTGCCCGCGCTGATCGACGCTTACAGCGCGCAGTACCAGCCCGCGACCACCCTGTTCACCTGCACCACCCGCAACCTGGAGTATATCCTCACCGAAGTCGGCGAGCAGGCTGCCATTCCCTTCAAACTGTCGTTTGAGGTGCTGCGCTGGACGAGCGCCGTGCGCGACTGGCGGGCGGGCATGGAGGAAGAAGCCATCCGCGAGAAACTGGGCCTCAGCAAAATTAGCTGGTACGAAACCGGGCAAAAAATCCGCCGCCTGGTGGATGCCCAGATTCATGCCGAAACCCTCTCCCCGGAGTGAGCCACCGTGTATTTTGATGCCTTTACCCTGGCCGCCCTGGCCGATGAATGGTCGTCCACCCTGGTCGGGGGCAAAATTCAGGATGTGCTGGATGTGGATGCCACCGGGATCGGTCTGGAGGTGTACGCCGGCCACCGCCGCCACTACGTGTACCTCAGCGCCGATAAGCAGCAGCCCCGCGTGCAGGTGATGCCCGAAAAACTGCGCCGCGGGCTGCCCGTCCCCACGCAGCTCGGGCTGATGTTCCGCCGCTACGTGGAACATGGCCGCCTCACCGGCGTGCATCAGCCGCCCTATGAGCGCATTTTGCAACTGGACGTGACGCACCCGGAAGGTTCGTTTACCATCGTGGTGGAACCGATGGAACGCCGCAGCAACCTGCTGCTGCTGCGTGACGGCATCATCCAGGACTGCCTGTGGCGGGTGGGGCCGGAGGACAATCGTTACCGCCTCAGCCTGCCCAACCATGCCTACAAACTGCCGCCCCCCATGACCGATAAACGCGACCCGGCCGACCTGAGTCCGGCTGATTTGGCCGCGCTGCTGGCCGCCGCCACCGACCCCAGGCAAAAGACGGCCGCGCTGCTCACACAGCATCTGCTGGGACTCAGCCCGCTGCTGGCCAGGGAAGTGGTCTTCCGCGCCGGGGGTGATGTGCAGCAAAAAGCCAGCGCGGCGCAGCCGGACGCGCTGTATGCGGCGTTGCAGGCGCTGCTGCTGCCGCTGACGCGCCGCGAGTGGCAGCCCGGCCTGGCCCACAGCGATGGCCTGCCGCAGGCCTTCAGCGTGTACCCGCTGACGCACCTGCCCGGCTGGCAGCCCGCCGACAGCCTCAGCGCGGCCATCAATGCTTATTTTGGCGCACCGGCCGGCGCGGAAGCCTATAACGAAATGAAAAAGCCGGTCTTCGCCGCGCTGGAGGAGGGCAAAAAACGTTACCGCGCCAAACTGGCTTCGCTGGAAAGCGGCCTGAAGGATGACGGCGAAATGCTGTTTTTGCAGCAAAGCGGCGAACTGATCCTGGCGTACCAGTACACCCTGCGGCCCGGGCAAACCGAATTACGCGCTCAGTATGAACTGGAAGCCCCGGAACTGGTGATTAAGCTGGACGCGGCGCTTACCCCGCTGGAGAACGCACAGCGCTATTTTGACCGGTACAACCGGGCGAAGCGGGCCCGGACGGGTGTGCCGCACCTGGTGGCCGCCACCCGCGTGGAACTGGATTACCTGGCCCAGCTTGAAAATGATCTGCGCCAGGCGGCAAATTACCCGGAAATTGATGAAGTGATTCAGGCGTTGCAGGCGCGTGACCTGGCCGGCGACGCGAAGATGGCCCGGCGCGGTGGCGGCAGCGCCCGCAGCGCCCCGCTGCGCCTCACCCGTGATGGTTTTGTGATCCGGGTGGGGCGCAACAGCCGCCAGAATGAGCAGGTGACGTTTAAAGAGGCCGGCCCGCAGGATATATGGCTGCACGCCCGCGATGTCCCCGGCGCACACGTCATCATCCGCAGCGATGGCCGCCGCATCCCCGATACCCTCATCGCAGACAGCGCGGCCCTGGCCGCCTACTACAGCGCCCGCCGCGATGAGGCGAAAGTGATCGTGGATGTGACGCGCTGTAAATATGTCCGTAAAATTAAAGGCGCGGGGCCCGGGATGGTCACGTATCGCAACGAAACCACCATCACCGTCGCCCCCCGCAGTGAGGAGCACTGGAAACATGGTTAAATATCCCTATACCCCGTCGCCCGGCCAGCCCGTTCACCTGCGGGATTACCCCTGCGATGACGATGGCGGCCTGAGCCGCGATGAAGCCGAAGCCACCACGGAAACGCTGCGGGCGGAACTGGTGGAGCTTCAGGAAAAATTATACGCGGAGCAAAAACAGTCGCTGCTCATCGTCCTCCAGGCGATGGATACCGGCGGTAAAGATGGCACCATCCGCAAAGTTTTTAGCGGGGTTAACCCGCAGGGGCTGAAGATCGCCGCGTTTAAAGCGCCCACTGCCGCAGAACTGGCGCACGATTTTTTGTGGCGCATTCACCAGCAAACCCCGCCCAGGGGCTACATCGGCATTTTTAACCGCAGCCATTACGAAGATGTGCTGATCGTGCGGGTGAACCACCTGGTGCCGGAAAAAGTGTGGCGCAAACGCTATGAGCATATCAATCATTTTGAGCAGGCCCTCAGCGATGCCGGCACGCGCATCCTGAAATTTTTCCTGCACATCAGCAAGGATGAACAGCGGGAACGGCTGCAAGAACGCCTGGCCGACCCCGCCAAACACTGGAAATTTTCCACCGGCGACCTGCCCGTGCGCGAAAAATGGGACGAGTATATGCAGGCCTACAGCGATGCCATCCACCACTGCCACCGCGACCATGCACCCTGGCACATCGTGCCGGCCAACCGCAAATGGTATCGTAATTATGTGGTCATGCGGGCGGTGGTGGAGCAGCTTCGGGAGATGTCGCCGCAGTACCCCGCGGCCGAAGCCGGGCTGGCGCAGGTGGTCATCCCGGATTAGCGGTGGGCCAGCAGGCGGCGGGCCGCTTCCAGCACCTGACCGATGGAAATATCGCGCACGCAGGGATGAAAATCCGGCGCATCGTCGCCCCAGTCCAGCACGCGGCAGGGGCGGCAGGCGATGGGCGCGGTGAGGATGAGATGCTGCTGGCGGCTGCCCCAGGTGCCGAATTCCACCGGGTCGGCCGGGCCATACAGGGCCACGGTGGGCGTGCCCACCGCCGCCGCAATGTGCAGCGGGCCGCTGTCCGGCCCCAGCACCACCTGCGCCCGTTCATACAGCGCCGCCAGTTGACCAATGTTTAAATCGCCGGCGACGGTGAAGGCCCGGTAACGCATCCGGTTCATGATGGAAGTCACCAGCGGCAGTTCATGGTCGCTGCCGGTGAAAATAATGTCCGCACCCGCCTGTTCAATCAGCGTATCGGCCACCTTGGCCCAGCTTTCGCCGTCCCACTGCTTGGCCCACGTGCCCGACCCCGGATGCAGGCAGATGACCGTTTGCCGCGCCGGGATGCCGCACGTTTCCAGATAGGCCCGGATAAAATCGCGGTCATCGTCAAACACGGGCAGGCTGTAGGGCACGTCTTCATCGTCGATTTTGCCCGTCCAGTGTTCCACCAGGCGCAAATTTTGCCGGATGACGTGCTCATGGCGGAAAGCCACCCGCTGCGTGAGGAAGGGGGCCACATCCGGCAGATCATAACCGATGCGCTCCTGAATGCCGGCGGCATGGGCCAGCATGGCCCCCCACCAGTGATCCGGGCGCAGCAGCACCGCCGCCGCATAACCAATCAGCCGGAGCTGGCGCGAGACGCGCACCAGTTGCGTATAGGGGGCCAGCGGGCTGCGGTGGGTTTCGTGGCGGTTAAAGCCGGGGAAGGGGATGGTCAATACGCGGTCAATCTCGCTGTAGCCGGCCAGCACCGGCGCGGCCCAGGCCCCGGCCAGCACATGCACTTCCACAAACGGGCGGGCCGCTTTAAACGCGCGGATGGCCGGCGTGGCCAGCAGCATATCCCCCAGGTGATCCGGCCGGATGAACAGCACCCGCCGCACGCGGGCGGTGGGGCAGGGCGTGAAGGGAAAATGCGCCGCCGCCTGAATGAGGGTGCGCCGCAGGCGATGACGCACCGGCGGGCTGTGGAAAGCTTCGGCAAGCTGGCGATTACGGGTGGTCAGGGTTTCTCGATCCATAGCCGGACTCAGGTGGAGGCAGCGCCTCACAGGGTTTTATAGGCATCCAGCAGGCGGGGAATAATGACCGACCAGTCATAATAGGCCCGCACGACGCGGGTGGCCTGTTTGCCCAGGCTCTCGCGCAGTTCCGGCGTATTCAGCAGCCGGTTCACGGCATCGGCAAAGCCCACTTCGGTATCGGCGATGAGCATGGTTTCTCGGGCTTCTGGCGATAATCCCGAAGCGGCCAGCGAGGTGGCCACGATGGCGCTGCCGCAGGCCATGGCTTCCAGAATTTTCAGGCGCGTGCCGCTGCCCATCCGCAGCGGGGCGATGAACACCTCGGCGGCCCGCAGGTACGGCTGCACACTCTCCACGTACCCGGTCAGCCGAATGCCGGGGCGCTGCATTAACTGCTGGATGCGCTGGTGCGGCTGCTGCCCCACGATAATCAGCGTGGCATCGGGAATTTGCGGCAGAATGTGATGGCTGAACCAGGTCATCGCGTCCACATTGGGGCGATAATCCATCTTGCCAGAAAACACCAGCGAGCGCTCCGGCAAAATCACCGGGCGTTCCATGTCCGCCGGGCGCTCCAGCGATAGCTCGCCGGTGATGCGGGCGCGGGTGACGTAATCTTCCACCACGATCCCGCTGGGCACGATGCTCACCCGGCCATCCGGGCGGTGCCGGCGCAGGAGGGCCGCATCTTCGGACGACACCGCAATCACCAGGTCGGCACTGCGGCAGATGCGTTCCTCAAACGCGGCCAGGCGGCGGCTCTGGAGCAGGGAATAGAACGCCCCGGCCATGCGCCCCGGCGTGCCCCGGTCGATCTGGTACATGGTTTGCTGAAGCTGGGCTTCGGCATTAAAGGCATCGTAGACCAGCCGGGCGGCGGTGCCGGCGGCGCGGGCATCTTCCAGGTAGCGGGCGACTTCCAGCCCTTCAAACTGCACCAGGTCAAAAGTGTGTTCGCGCAGCAGGCGCAGCAGGGCCGCCCGGAACGCGGCGCTGTCCAGGCGTTTTTCCATGTCCGCGGTGCTGCTCAGCGCCAGGTTCAGCAGGCGGGCGCTGCGCGAGCGTGCCGGCAGCGGCAGCACTTCGATGTGCTGGCAGTATTCGGCCAGCGGGGTGTCGGCGGGGCTGGCCGCGCCGTCGTGAAAACTGAGCAGCGCCAGCGTGTGGCCCGCCTGGTGCAGCCCGCGCAGGAGGCCATACACGCGCAGGGCCCCGCCTGAAGTGGTGGGATAGGGTAAGGCGGCAGTCACGATCAGGATGTGCACGGGCTAAACCTCCTGTTGTGTTAAATTTTAGGCCGGGTGCCGGTCGCTTTGCTAAATCGTTATAGACTAAGTATGCCTTATCTGAGAGTCCGGTGATAGCTGTTTTTTCTGCACGCCGGGTTTTTGCCGGCTTATCCGTCGTTTAGCGCTGTAAGGAAAGCTGACATGCGTTACGAAATGTGGGCCCTCTCCGACCGCCTGATCTTCATCCGCTGGTACAGCACCACTGCCAGAGATACGGCCAGCAGCGAAGCCGCTTTCCTGGCTGCGATGCAGCAGGCGCTGGAGGCCGCGCCCGGCCGCGTTTATTTCCTGTCCGATCTGCGCCAGGCGCACATCACCAGCCCGCGTACCCTGTGGAAACTGGGCCAGATGACGCTGCACCCGCACTGGGGCGGCGGTATCGCTTATGGCCAGCGCATGTCTACCGGGATGTATGTGGAAACTTTTGAAAAATTATCTCTGAAGAAAAACAACGATCATATGGTCTATTCGGTGGCCGAGGCGCTGGCGTACCTGGAAACACTGTCACCCGGCATTACCGATGGGGTGGATGAGGCGCTGCTGCTTTCCAACGACAGCCTGAACAGCGATAATAGTTAATGCAGGGCGCATGGGCGCTGTAAGCCGGTAGGAGGAGACCTGTGGCGATGTTGCCAGTACGCGAAATGGTGTTGTACAAGCACGGGGTGGGGTTTTTCGTGCGCCAGGGCGCATTCGAGGGCGAAGAAATTGCGCTCACGTTTCGCCGCGACGAGATCAACGATGTGCTGAAAAGCCTGGCGGTCTTTGACCAGGCCGGCGGGCAAATCCGCGGGATGTATTACCAGACCCCGATGGATCGAGACGCGCGGCTGGCGGCCAGTTCCATCCAGCTTTCCGCCGGGCGCAGCCTGGGCGACCTGCTGCGCGACCTGCGCGGGCGGCGGGCAGAATTGACCTTTGAGCGCATCGCTGACAAGCTGGAGAGCATCAGCGGCCTGGTGATTGGCCTGGATGAGCCGGAGAGCTATGATCATGAGGCCGCGCCGCCGCTGAATGTGGCGCTGATGGCCGACAACGGGCAAATTTATTCGTTCCCGTTCCACACGCTGCGCTCGCTGAAGATTGAGGATGATCTTGCCCTGCACGATTTGCATTATGTGCTGGAGACGGCGGTGGGTGAAACGGATCGCCGGACGGTGCAGGTGCGCATGGACGCAGGAGCGCATGACCTGGTGGTGTATTATGTGGCTCCGTCGCCCACCTGGCGCGTCAGTTACCGGCTGGTGGCCCACACCAGCGCCGACCAGCCCGACCAGGGCCGGGCGCTGCTCCAGGGGTGGGGGCTGTTCGATAACCGCCTGGAAGAAGATTTAAACCAGGTGCGCGTGACGCTGGTGGCCGGCCAGCCCATTTCCTTCATCTACGATCTGTACGAATCGCGCATCCCCCACCGCCCGACGGTGAAAGATGAGGCCCGCGTCGCCCCCGGCCCGGTGGAATTCGACATAGAGTATGAACGCGGCATCACCCTGGATGACGACTCTGCGCCGGGGATGCGTTTTGCCGGGGGTAGCGATGCACGGGCGCGGAAATTGTCGTCGCTGGCGGTGGCCGCGCCTGCGCCCCGCATGGAGATGGCCGCCATGGCTCAGTCGGCCATCCCGGCGACCGAGACGAAAGCCACCGGCGAAACCTTTCAGTACAGCGTCACCACGCCGGTCACGGTCAAACGCGGCGAATCGGCCCTGGTGCCCATCCTGGGCAGCGAGATCACCTGTGAGCGCGAACTGCTGTACAACGGCTCCAAACTGGCCCTGCATCCGGTGGCGGCGCTGCGCTTCCACAACGCTTCCGGGCTAACGCTGGAGCGCGGCCCGGTGACGGTGGTCATTGATGGCGATTATCGCGGTGAGGCGGTCATTCCCTTCACCCGCGAGGAAGGCCAGGTGTACGTGCCCTATGCGGTGGAGCAGGGCATTCGCATCGCCGAACAGCAGCACACCACGCAGCAGGTGGTGCGGCTGCACCTGGAGCTGGCCTATGTGCTGTATGAAGAATATCGCTATGAAAACACGCGCTACACCCTGGAAAACACCACCGGCCAGGCGCAAACCGTCACCCTGGAAGCACCGGCGCTGAACGAATTCGGGCCGGATGCCGCCTATTTTGAAACGCGACCGCCGGATGCCGAAACGCTCACCACGCATCGCTGGCGCGTGCCGCTGCCGCCCCGGTCGAAGACGGAATTTGTGGTGCAGCGCCGCCGGTTAACCTTCCGCAAGGAGGAAGTGCGCCGCCTGAGCTACCAGCGCCTCAGCGAAGCGCTGGCCCATGGCTGGCTGGATGACGCGCTGCATACCACGCTGAAAGAACTTCTGGATACGCTGGCCGAAGTGGAACGGCTGAACCAGCAACTGGTGGGCTGGCAGGAGGAAATTAAAACGCTGCACACGCAGCAGGAACAGCACCGGGCGAACCTGAGCGCCCTCCAGCCCACCGGCGATGAAGCGCCGCTGCGGGCCCGCGTGCTGCGCCAGCTCGAAGCCACCCAGGATCGCCTGGAACAGATCGACGGTGAGATACAGCAGGCGCGGGCCAAAATTGACGTGGCCGGCGGCCGGCTCAGGGAACTGTCCGGGCTGGATTTGCCGCCCGTCAGCCGCCCGGCTACCCCGCCGGCGCGGCCGACCCCGCCCAAACGCCCCGCATAAAAGACGCGGGCCGGGGCCCACCGGCGGGCCCCGGCTGATGCTTGCAAGCGATTGTTCCTGCGGGTACAATCGGCGCGTTGCCTGTGGCATAAGGAGAAATACGCTGTGAAACGTGTCGGAATTCTGGCATTCCTCATGGTACTGGTTATTACCGGCGGGGTCATCAGCAGTGGAATGCTGGATGCGCCGCTGTCCGGTTTATTAATCG
>JALOOI010000297.1 GCA_025454495.1 Anaerolineae bacterium | reverse complement strand
ACCCAGGAACATTTTAAGGCCTACCCGGCGCTGTTGCAGCGCTTTCGGGATCTGCTGGCCGCCTGTACCGACCCGGCAATCTTACGCCGCACGCTGGCGCTGGACAATGGCTATTATCTGCTGGCGGGGGATCGGCAGCAAATGCTGGAAAAATGGCTGGCCTGTGAGCGCACGCCGGAAGTGCTGCGCCTGTACGCCATGCAGTTGATGCTGTTCGGCAATGTGGATGCCTTTGGCGAAGCAGATACGAATACCGACGCGCTGGTGGCGGCGCTGGAACAGGAAGCGGACGCGCTGGAACAACAGCCGCCGGCCCCGGCCGCGCAACCGAATCCTGACCCTGATCGTGACCGCGCGGCCGAATCCTGATGATTATGACGTGGGCACCATGTGGATGATGGTCACGCCGGCCCCGCCATCTTTGGTATCCGCACTGACGATTTTGCTGATGAGCGCGTGCGCTTCGGCATATTCGCGGATGGCCTCGCGCAGCCGGCCCGTGCCTTTGCCGTGGATGATGCGCCCGAAAGGCAGCCCGGACAAATACGCCGAGTCGATGTAGCGATCCAGCTTTTCCAGCGCTTCTTCGATGCGCATCCCGCGCAAATCCAGCTCAATCCCCGGCGAGCTGACGGTGGGCGGGATGGTGGCGGTGGATGGCGCGTACACTTTGCGGCCGCGTTTTTCCGCCCGGCGCTCGCTGCGGTCGCGGCGACGAATATCGCTAAATTTGGCCCGCACGCGCAAATTGCCCACCTGCACGGTGGCCTCTTTGCCATCCATTTCCACAATGGTACCTTCGGTGTTCAGCGAATCCATGTACACCGTATCGCCCAGGCGGGGTACCCAGGTGGTATCGACGACGCGCTCCACTTCGCCGGCATCTTCCGGCTGCATCCAGGTGGTGAGCTTTTCGGCCGTCTCCTGCACCGCCCGCAGCCGTTCCAGCGGCATCCCGGCGGAGCGCAGTTCCGATTGCAATTTTTTGATCTCGCGGCGAAAGCCTTCCAGTTCGTCTTCGGCGTGGCGGCGGGCGGCCCGCACCACGTCGCGCCGTTCATCTTCGATTTTGTCCAGCCGCGCCTGTAAGTCATCGCGCTGCTGCTGCAATTCGCTGTGCAGCGCTTCGATCTGCCCCCGCTGCTGCTGCATGTCGTGGCGGGTGCGCTGAATTTCGTCCAGCAGGTCATCGGCCACCAGGTCTTCGGTGGCCACCATGCCCCGCGCGGCCGTCACTATGTCCGGGTCCAGCCCCAGGCGGGTGGCGATGGCCAGCGCGTTGGAGCGCCCCGGCAGCCCCACCATCAGCCGGTAGGTGGGGGCCAGCGTCTCCAGGTTAAATTCCACGCTGGCGTTGCGAACACCGGGCGTTTCCACCGCGTAAATCTTCAGTTCCGGGTGATGCGTGCTGACCATCGTCGTTACGCGGCGTTCCAGCAGCCGGTTCAGCAGCGCCCGCGCCAGTGCGGAGCCTTCGGCGGGGTCGGTGCCGGCCCCCAGTTCATCCAGAATCACCAGCGATTGCGGGCTGCATTCGCGCAGAATGCCGATGATATTGGTCATGTGCGACGAAAACGTGGAGAGCGATTGCTCAATGCTCTGCTCATCGCCAATATCGGCATAGATGCCATCGAACACGGTGAAGGCCGCTTCTTCGGCGGGCACATGCAGCCCGGATTGCGCCATCAGCGCCAGCAGGCCCACCGTCTTCAGCGAGACGGTTTTACCGCCGGTGTTGGGCCCGGTGATGACCATGATCCAGGTGCGGGCATCAAACTCCAGGTCAACGGGCACCACATTCCCGCTCAGCAGCGGGTGCCGGGCGGATTTAAGGTAGATGGTGCTGCCGGGGTGGCGCGGGTCTTCCTTGCCGCTAAAGCTCACCAGGCGCGGCTGAACGGCGCGGGTGTGCTGCGCGTGCAGCGCCCGCGCATTCACAAAATCCAGGTAGCCCAGGATTTCCACCGCCCGCACGATATTTTCGCCCTCTTCGCCCACCTGGTCGGTGAGGGCGGCCAGAATGCGCCGAATCTCTTTTTCTTCTTCAAGCTGCAATTCGCGCCAGGCGTTGTTGAGTTCCACCGTCTCCAGCGGTTCGATGAACAGCGTCGCGCCGGAGGAGGACGAATCGTGGACGATGCCGGGAATTTTGCCTTTATGATCGGCTTTGATGGGGATGACGTAGCGGCCGTTGCGGGTGGTGACGAGGGCTTCCTGCAAATACAGTTCATTGGTGCGGGAACTGAGGATGCGGCGCAGTTTGGATTGCAGCCGTTCAAAGGCCACTTTCAGGTCGCGCCGGATGATGGCCAGGCGGGCGCTGGCGCTGTCTTTCACTTCGCCGTTGTCGTCCAGGCAGGCGGTGATGCTCTCCTGAAGCGTGCGACATTCTTCGATCTCGCGGGCGTGTTCGGCCAGCAGCGGGTAATGCTGCTGCTGTTTTTCCAGGGTGCGGCGTACAATGCCCGCCCGCCGCAGCGTTTGCCGAATATCCAGCAGCACCGGCGCTTCGATGAGCACGCCGCGGGCGGCGTTGATGGCCACTTCGCGCACGTCCCGCGCCCCGGCTACGCTGAGGGGCGCTTTGTCGTTCAGCAGCGCCAGCGCTTCGCCGGTTTCGCGCTGCCAGATGCGGGCCTCCTCCAGGCTGGTGGTCGGCTGATGGTCACGCGCCAGCGCGGCCCCGGCCGAAAAAGAAGCATGGCGGGCGACCTGGTCCAGGATTTTGGTCAGTTCCAGCGTATGAATGGATTTTTCGCTAATCATCAGTCGTTTTGATCCTTATGTGCCGGGCCGGCGGGCCGCGTCCCGGCGGGTGAACGGACAGGATTCTAGTGGCACAGCGGCCACCTGTCAATCGCCAGAGTTAACAGCAGGCGTTAAGGGTTCATACCGGGCCGGCTCACGGGCGGTCATGGTGCAGCAGGCGGCGGATGACGATGTTATGCTGCCCGTGGCGCAGCAGCCGGTGCAGTTGTTCGATATAGACCACTTCTTTGTAACGCTCGGCCGGGGTGTAGCGCACCTCCGGCGGGAAGGTGGCATCGTGCTTTGCGCCGGGGTGCAGCACGATCTCCACCGTGCCGCCCAGGCTCAGCAGTTCGCTCAGCAGTTCGGGCGCGGGTTTTTCCAGCCACTGCTTCAGGGACACCAGGTAATCCGGCACCTGAAAGGCGTGGGGGTGGCTGGCGCGGCTGGCTTTGTCCAGCAGCAGGTTAAACGGCAGCGAGGTCGCGCGGTAATCGGTCGCCCGCACCCAGCCCACGCCGTATTCATCCGCCAGGCTGTACACCAGGTCACGCAGGGCGGGCAGCGCGTGAAAATGGCAGTGGGTGGTGAGGTGGGCCGGCGCAAAACCGGCTGCCAGCAGCACATCGATCTGGGCCCGCAGTTCGGCCCGGGCCAGCGTCAGCAGCGCCTGGGGGGGCAGCAGCCCGCGTGCCAGCAGCACATAGCGATCCCGAAACTGGCCATCGCTGCGGGTGAGATCCGAGTTGGGGGGGATGGCCGTCAGCGGAAAGCCATCGGACAAATTGAGATGCACGCCCACTTCCAGCGCCGGGTGCTGGCGAAAGAGGGCCAGCGCGTGCTGTGTGGCCGGGAAATTGGTCATCACGCTGGCCGCCGTGACGATGCCCTGCCGGTGCAGCGCCACCGCCGCATCGTTGATGGCTTCTGAGAGGCCGCAGTCATCGGCGGTAATCATCACATGGAGGCTCATGGCGCTGCTTATTCCCCGCAATCCGGCCGGTCTATTGTAGGAACAGGCAGGCGGCTCTGTCAATCATCCGGGGGCGGCGGGGCCGGCTTCAGGTGTGGTTGCGGGCGGCCGCATACACGCGGCGGATCGTTTCGACCAGGCGGGTGGGGTGAACCGGCATGAGGATAAATTCATCTGCGCCGGCTTCAAAAGCGCTGTCGTTGCGCCCCAGGTAGGCCGAATAGACGATGATGAGCAGGCCGGGGTACAGGTCTTTCAGCAGGCGGGTGGCTTCCAGACCATCCATCACCGGCATCATCACATCCATCAGGATGACATCCGGGCGATGTTCGCGGGCCAGTTGCAGCGCTTCGCGGCCATCTTTGCCGAAGGCCACGCAGGCCATGCCGGGCATGGTATTCAGCAGCCGCACCCACAAAAAGCCCACATCCTGCTGGTCATTGATGACGATGATTCGAATGGGCGGCGCATCCACCACGATGTCTAACCCTGCACTGGCCGGTTGGTACCGTCATCATACCTGATTTTCGCCCGGGCGCGGGTAGGAACATTTAAACACATTACGAATGACATTCGCCGTGAAGCCTGGAAAATGGTTTGCAAAGCGCCGGTAAGACGCTAAGAACAGAGGTGGCACGGGGGGATGC
>JALOOI010000089.1 GCA_025454495.1 Anaerolineae bacterium | reverse complement strand
GTGATTTCGTGCGGGTCGAACCCGTAGCCGCGAAAATTGCGAATTTCCACGCGCCAGCAGCCGATATTCGCGTGGCGCTGCGGGTCTTTCACGCCGCAGTAAAAGCCGAAGTGCTCGCCCTGGGTCTGGGCCTGGCGGTTGCCGTCCAGCGTCAGATCGCTGACGAACACATGGCTGATGAAACGATCCGAAATGCCGGAGGTGCGAACCAGGCCGATCACATCGGTGGTGAGGCCGTTGGGCAGTTTGAGGATGGTCGCGCCCATGCCATCGCCGTACATGTTCGTGTTGCTCAGCAGTTCCAGCGCCTGGCTGACCAGGTAGGTGCCGGCGGGCAGGTACAGGCTGCCGCGGCCGGCCACGTTCAGCGCGGTGATGGCCGCCTGAATGGCGGCGGTATCGTCGGCGCGGCCGTCGCCCAGTGCGCCAAAATCGCGCACGTTGTACACGCTGCCGCCCACCTCCTGAGCAGCAGCCGGGGCGGCCGCGGCCAGCCCCAGCCCCAGGGTGGCGGCGGCGGTGCCACCGAGCAGGCCTTTTAAGAAATCGCGGCGGTCAAAAGGGAGGGGGGATTGGCTCACAGACAGTCTCCATCAGCATTTCGGGTCAACAGATCAGGGTCAGGGTCAGGGTGGGGTGGGGGTGCCGCCAAAAGCGATGCGGCCGGCTTCCAGCGCGTCACGGGCGAAGCCATCATAGGGCACGCGGTCATCGTCCGGCTGGATGATGACGACATCGGTATAAATATCGGCCATGGGGCGCAGGGCCAGCAACTGGCGGCCGGCCAGGGCCTGGCCCGCGGTGGTGAGGCCGCCGGCCATGATGATGCTGCGCTGCGGGTTCCACGGTGACGCGCTCATCCACACAAAACCGGCCTCGTCATCCGGCAGAATGTCCAGCACGCCGCTGTCGCGGTTCTGGCGGGCGCGGGCTTCGATGAAGGCGGTAAAGCCGCTGCGCCGGTCGCCGGCGGGGACGATGATATGCGCCTGCGCCAGCAGGGCTTCATCCAGCGCGGCCGGGCGCATGAGGTGCAGGCGTTCCGCGCTGACCCCGTTGGCCGCCAGTTGCAGCACCAGTTGCACCGCCAGGTTGCGCTCCAGCGGGGTGGGCGCGTCGCTGAGCAGCAGCACGATGGGGTCGGTGCCGGTGAGGCTGATGAAGGGGTAGGGGAATTGATCCAGCCCGGTTTGCGCCCAGCGGAAAGTGCGCTGCCAGGCGATGTGGCTGCTGGCTTCGAGCTGTCGCCAGAAGCTGCCGGCGGGCAGGGCGGGGTCGCGCAGGTCGGACTGATCGACGGTGAGGGTGAGGATGAGTTCGCGGGGGTGCCGGTTGCGCTCCACGCCGGCGGGCAGCAGGTCTTGCAGCGGCAGGCGCAGGGCGGCCCCCTCGGCCACGGTGAGCGGGCCCGTATCGCGCAGGTTGAGCGCGGTACGGAGGGTTGCGCCGGGGCGCAGGGTGGCGGTGGCGGCGGCTTCCAGCGTCAGGCTCAGCCCGGCGGGGTCAATATCCGGGGTGAGGATGAAGCGATAGGCGCGGGTGAGGTCATTCTCCGGCACAAATTCTGGCTGGAAGGCTTCCAGCGCGGCCAGCGACTGCGCCTGCGGCGGCAGGGCGGGCGCGGCGAACAGCGGCGCAGCGGCCGGCAGGCTGGCAAAGAGCGCCTGTGCCCGCGTGCTGTCCACCCGTTCCCCCGCAATACGATAGCTGATGCTGCCCGCTGGATCGGCCAGCAGCAGGCGGGCGGTCTCGCGCCAGGGGGCGGGCACCACGCGCACCGGCGGCAGCGCGGCTGCGGTCAGCGGGTCGCTGTTCAACAGGCGGTCGCCGCGGGGCGGGCGATCATACAGGGTGGCCACCTGCGCCAGCAGCGGGGTGGCCGGCTGCGGCCGTTCCAGAAAGACCACATGGGCGCGGCGGGCGCTCTCCTCGGTCAGGTCGGCCGCGCGGATCAGTTCCAGCGGGCCGGCGGCCCCGGCCAGTTCATCGCCCAGGCGGGCCAGCACGGGCAGCGCTGCCTGAAGGCTGGCGAAATTGTCCGGGTCATTCAGCACCAGCAGCGTGCGCTGCGGCACCTCACTCACAAAGACATCCTGCACCACGCCCAGGCCATCTTCACCGGGGCGGTAAAAGCGGCCGGCCTCGGCGATGACGGGCATATCCGCCAGCCAGATGTTGTTATTGTGGGCGAAGAACACCCCCAGGCCCACAATGATGGTCGCGGTGATGAGGCGGTAGGTGTTGGTGAGCAGGCGTTTGGAGAAGGCGGCCGCCTGGCTGCTGCCGCGCGTCAGCCAGCCGGTTTCCCACAGCGTGACCAGCGCATGGACTTTGAGGAAGGACAGCCAGAAGGTGGACAGCGCATAGGGGATGACCATCCAGAATTTGCGCGTCTCCAGCAGCCAGGGTATCAGCTTCAGGCCGCGGCTGAACAGCCACCAGCCGAACAGCAGCGCCGCCGCTTCGTAGCGCTGCGTCATCAGCAGCAGGATCATAAACCACACGGCCAGGATGAGCGTGAACGTGCTCATCATGCGGTCGAGCGTGTAGAACAGCATGATGGGGTCGCGCACCATCCACGGGCGGCGCGTCACCAGCGCCCGCAGGTCAGAAAACCAGGAATTGCGGGCCCAGCGCAGGCTTTGCGAAAAATAGACCTGGAGGCTGGCTTCCGGGCGGGTGTACACGGTATGGTTCACCACCACCGCGCAATGGTAGCCTTCGTCCATCAGGAACGTCGTCAGGCATTTGTCTTCGCCGCCGCCGGTTTTTTTGATGCCGAGCCAGCGTTCTTCGACCAGGTTGCCCACGATGCGCTTTAGCGGTTCCGCCAGGTACGCCGAGCAGCGGCCGGACAAACACGACACATGCCCGCCGAGCGCCTGACCGGGAATATCGACGATGTAGCGCAGCTTAAGGCGAATATCGAACAGGTAATGCACCAGATGATGCGGGTTGTAGGCCCGCTGCGCCACCGTGACCCCGCCGATGCCGGGCCGGCTGAAAGCGTGCTTGATGCCCTCCACCACGCCATCGCCAAAGATGGTATCGCTGTCCATGGCGATGATGATCTCCATGCCTTCGACCATCTCAATGGCGGCTTTTAGCCCCTTGCGCTTGCCTTTTTCATACACGATCTGCCAGCGGATGTCGATTTCGTCCGCATGGGCCAGGCGAAATTGCTCGGTGAGGGCCATCAGTTCGGTTTCGCCCTTATCAAAGGTGATGCATACCTGATCGACCTTTTCGCGCAGCAGGGCGGCCAGCACCAGGGCGAAGGTGGCCGGCGGCTCGCCTTTCACGGTCATAGCGGCGGCGACTGTGTTGTAGGGCAGGGGGCCGGTGGCGCGAATATCGCGCCAGAACAGCCCCAGAATGATCTTGATGGCCCAGGCCGAATGCCGGATGACCCCGATTACGCCCAGGGGAATAAGATCGTGGATGATTAACACGATTTGCTGTAACGTCATGCTGCTGTTTCGCCTTTATCCGTCCGCAGATGCGGTGTGCCCTCAGGGCTGCGACGGGCTGCCCGCCAGGGTGGGCCGGCCCGCTTCCACCACCGGCAGCCGGTGGCCGTTTGCGCTGTGCCCGTTATGGCTGTGTTCGGCGTGACCATTCACCGCCTGATCGGCATGACCGTTACCGCTGTGTTCGGCGGCCGGGGCGCTGGCGGGGTTGGCCGCGGCGGGCGCTTCGGCCTGGGTGTTGACGGACTTTTTATCGGTGGTCAGCGTCTCGTAATGATCGTAAGCCTGCACCGCCTGCCCGCGCAGCATCTCCGCCGACATGCGCCGGAAGCCGCCCTTCACCGGGGCGGGCACTTCGTTATTTTCCGCCAGCTTCACCATGTGGTCATTGACGGCGCGGGTGGCTTCGAGCTGCGGCAGGGCCACCGCCTGCTCGTGGGCCATGGCCAGCACCGCGGCGACATCCTTGGGCAGGCACTTGCCGCCATAGGGGAAGCCGGTGGCGGTGCCATACCAGCGATTCAGGGAGCCTTCGCACATCCGCATCGCCAGGTCAATGGCCTGCTGGCCATCAATGCCCAGGTCTTTCAGCCACAGGCCCATCTGGTTAAAGTACGAAATGATGGTGGCGTTGTAGGTGTTCACGATCACCTTGCTGGCTTCGGCCACGGCCAGCGGCACCACGCTGATGAGCTTGTGGCGCTGCTGTTCGTCCAGAATTTCGCCCATCATCTGCACCAGCGTTTGCCCGGTGCGCTCATCCAGCGCCCCGATGACCACCTGCCAGATGTTGGCTTCGTCCATGTTGGCATCGGTTTCGCGCAGAATTTCTGGCATGAAGGCGTAGCCGAAGTGCTGCCCGGCCACCAGGCCGGAATGCTTTTCCAGCAGCGGGATAATTTCTGATTCCGAGAGGCGCGGGAGCATGGTGCTGCGCATGACGATCATGGGGTAGTGGCCGGCGGCATGGCGGCGGGCCAGCCACGGGCCGATGGTGTGCAGCCCGTCGCGCATGTAATCCAGAAAAATCGCCCCGTCCACTTCGGACTGGGGCGTGGCAATGCAGATGAAGACCATATCCGCCGTGCAGTCGATGAACTGCGTCATCGGATCGCAGGCGAAGCCGGCCGCCCGCAGCCGGGCAATGGTTGGCTCATACACATCATACCCGTTGACCGTATAGCCTCGATGATGCCAGGTATGCAAAACACCCTGGCCCACCACACCTGTTCCGACAACTGCCAGTTTGAGACTGGTTTTCATGACGATAACTCCAAAATTATGACGACAAAGATAACAGGTTGTTGCATCGGATGAAGGAAAGAAAGCTATTATCGGGCAGGTCGGGTATTGTTGCTCCTATTGTAAAACGAAATACTTAAAAATTAGCTCAGTAAGGTTGTTAAAGTTTCTGTATAAGGGGTGCTTTCTGGTATGAATATTGTAATATGGGCTGCCAAATGCCGTAATATTTGTTCATTTATTGATATTACAAACAGTGCATTAATAACATTTTACCAGCATTTTTTCAACATTTGTTATAACGTCGCGTGTCCTGTTATGTTGGGTGGCTGTGTCTGTGTGAAAAAAAGCACAGGCACAGTGTAAACGAAAAGCTCCGGCGGCCGGCTGACGATTGCCCGCCGGCTGACCGGCGGTGCTGCCCGGCCGATGGCGGCCGGGCAGGTGAATTTGACACTTATCGTTAGTGATGGGGTACCCGGCGAGAGGGGCGCAACCGCAGCCCCCCGGTCGCGGTCGCGGTCGCGGTCGCGGCCGCCGTTGTCAGCGTTTAATCATAAAGCCGCCGTCCACGAAGATTTCGCTGCCGGTGCAAAAGCCGGCCAGCGGCGACAGCAGCCAGCGCACGGCTTCGGCCACTTCCTGCGGCGTGGCCATGCGGTTGAGGGCGTGCAGGCCGCTGGCATAGGCCCGCAGCGCGGCGGGGTCGGGCTGGCTGTTGATGTAGGCATCGGTGAAGGGGGTGGCCACCCAGCCGGGGCACACAGCATTGATGCGAATGTGCTGCGGGGCCAGTTCCTGCGCCAGCGACCGGGTGAGGCTGAGGACGGCACCGCGGGTGGTGTGGTAGGGTGCGCCGCCGCTGGAGCCAACGAAGGCCGACACCGAACACATGTTGACGATGGCCCCGCCGCCGGCCGCCTGCATGTGCGGGACGATGTGCTTGATGGGCAAAAACACCCCGCGCACATTGACGGCCATCATGCTATCCCAGTCTTCCACGCGCAGCGTTTCCACCGCGCCGGTGATGTTGATGGCCGCCACCGTCACCAGCAGGGTGGGCGGCCCCAGTTCCGCGGCCACCTGCGCCACCGCCGCCGCGACCGCGCTCTCCTGCTGCACATCGGTGGGGATGGCCCGGGCCCGGCCGCCCTGCGCCACAATCTCGCCGGCGATGTCGTCCGCGCGGCTGGCCGGCAAATCCAGCAGGGCCACGGCCGCACCCTGCGCGGCCAGCAGCCGCGTGGTGGCCGCGCCAATGGCCCCGGCGGCCCCGGTGATGACCGCCACCTGCCCGCTAAATTCGCTCATGGGGCCCTCCTTACGGGCGGTAACGCACCAGATTTTGCAAATAAGCGCCATCCGCATACAGCGTGGTGCCGGTCACGTAGCTGGCCGCCTCCGAAGCCAGGAACACCGCCGGCCCGATCATCTCCTCCGACTGCGCCACCCGGCCCAGCGGAATCCACTCGCGGAACTTCTCCGCACCGATTTCATGGATCACGTCGCGGTTAATTTCGGTTTCCACCGCGCCGGGGGCGAAATTGTTCACGCGGATACCGTGCGGGGCCAGTTCCACCGCAATGGTCTTCGTGAACATGGCCAGCGCGGCTTTGGAGGCGGAATAGGCCGCGTTGTGCGGGTAGGGCATGGTATCGTGGATGGAGGTGATATTGATGATGGACGCGCCGGACGACTGGCGCAGCAGCGGCAGCAGGCGGTGGGTGAGGTGGAACGGGGCGCGGACGTTCACCTGCCAGATGAGATCCAGATGCGCCAGGTTGAGCGCTTCCAGCGGCATGATGATCTCCACGCCGGCATTGTTCACCAGCACATCCAGCCGTGTTTCCTGCGCCAGCAGGGCATCGGCCAGCGCGTCCACGTCGTCCGGCCGGCTCAGGTCAGCTTTGATGAAATGGCCGCCCAGGCGCTGTGCCAGGGCCGCGCCTTCCTCCTGGCGGCGGCCATGAATCCACACCGTGGCCCCGGCGGCGGCATACCCTTCGGCGATGGCTTTGCCAATGCCGCCGGTGCTGCCGGTGATGAGCGCAATTTTACCCGTCAGAACACCCATGGGCTTCACCTTTCGTCAAACCACGTGGTGCCGGGCACGCGCCAGCGGCGGCCGGTGCCGGCATCCAGTTCCATCCCAAAACCGGGCGCAGCCCCCGGCGTGATCCAGCCATGCGTAAACCAGTCGGCCGTGCCGCCCGCGGCCAGCTCATGGAAGAAGGGCACATCGTGGGCGTGGAATTCGCACACCATAAAATTGGGCAGCGTGATGGCCAGATGGGCAGCGGCCAGCAGCGCCAGCGGGCTGCCGATCATGTGGAAGGCCACCGGCTTGTTAGCCGCCGCGCACATATCGGCGATTTTGCGGCCCTCCGCCAGGCCGCCGGCCTTTTGCAGGTCGGGGGTCAGCACGTCGCACAGGTCGCCCACGATGAGCGGCCAGAACCCCTGGCGCAGTTGCAGGTTTTCGCCGGTGCCGATGGGCGTGGTGGTGTGCTGGCGCAGGTAGGCCAGCGCCCGCAGGTCATCCGGCGGCACCGGGTCTTCCAGCCACAGCAGGCGGCAGTCCTCCACCTGGCGGGCCACCTGAAGAATATCGCTGGCCCGGTAGCGCCAGTGGGCATCCATGGCTATATCGACCGCATCGCCCACGGCCGCGCGGATGCTGTGCGTCAGCGCCACCATCCAGTCAATATCGGCGCTGCTGAGGGTGTAGCCGGTGGGCGAATCGAAGGTGCTGCCGGGCAGGTCCAGGTCAAATTTGAGGGCCGTATAGCCCAGGTCGGCCATGGCGCGGGCGCGGGCGGCGCTGCCGGCGATGATGTCTTCCCGGCTGAGGTGGCGCGGCGGGGTGTCTTTGTCCCAGGGGGCCGGGGTCTCCTGCAACAGCGGCGACAGGCATTCCAGAGCTCCATCGGCATGGCAGTCCAGGTAAACGCGGGCGCGATCCATAAATTTGCCGCCCAGAAGCTGCCACACCGGCAGGCCGGTCGCTTTGCCTTTTAAATCCCACAGGGCCGCCTCGATGCCCGAAATGGCATTCCACACGATGCCGCCGGCGCTGCCCGCGCCCGATGCCGCCCGGCGCAGTTTCTCCACCAGGCGCTCAATATTGTGCGCTTCCTCGCCGATGAGCAGGGGGGCCAGTTCCGCCAGGATGGCCGGCAGGCCGGGGGCGAAGAAGCATTCGCCGGTGCCGTACAAACCGCCGGCCTCCGCCGTGTAAAGGCGGACGTATGTCCAGTGAAAATTGGCCTGCACGACGGCGGTGGCCAGTTTTGTAATGCGCGGCATGGTCACATAATCCCGAATTTGGCGAAGGCCGCCACGGCGGACATGCCGCTTTCCAGCGCCAGCCGCACCTGGTTTTCCCCGCGCACCTTCTCCAGCGCCCCGGTGAAAATGTCGTCGCTGACGGCCTGCGGCACCACGCACACGCCATCCAGATCACCAAAGAGGATGTCGCCGGGGTAAATGCGCGTCTGGCCAATTTCGATGGGGATGCGGAAATCCACCACTTTACCGCGCACCCCCTGATCCTGGGCATAGCGCCCGGCGGAGAAGACCGGGAAGCCCAGGCGCAGGATGCCGCGCGTATCCCGCGAGTAGCCGTTGAGGATGGCCCCGGCGGCCCCAAGCTGCATGGCGCGGGTGGAGAGCAGCTCGCCCCACAGCGCATAATACGGCGAGCCGCCGGTGGCCAGGTAAATTTCGTGCGGCTTCAGGTCATCCAGCGCTTCAAAGAGCAGGCCGAAGGGCTTGGCCGCCACCGGCGTTTGCCCGGCCACCCGTTCCGAAAAATAATCCGCCACCAGCACCGGCATGGCCCGGCCGATGACCACCATATCATCGCGCAGGGGCTGGAGGCTGGCGGGCAGGAACTGGCGCGTTAGCCCGTGTTTGTCCATCGTATCGCCCACGACGGCGGTGAACAATTCGCGCCGGGCCAGGGCAAACAATTCTTCGTCCGTCTTCCAAATCGTCATACATTCACATCCCCGCAACAGTGCGAATAAACACAGCGGCTGGCGGCCACCCGGCCGGCAGCGCCTCCTACAGCTTAATCAGGGAACGATAAATCGCATCAATGGCATCGTCAAAGTGGGTGGCCATGGCGCTGGCCGCGCCGGCCGCATCGCCGGCGGCCAGCCGCTCCACGATGGCTTCGTGCAGCGCCTGCACCCGCACCAGTTGCGCGTCGGTAAAGCGGCTGCGCAGCCCCTCCTGAATGGTATCCTTCAGCACATCGCGGATGGATTCCACCAGGTGGAACAGCAGCGTATTGCGCGAGGCCAGCGCAATCTTCAGGTGCAGCTCCAGGTCCAGGTCGGCATAGCGGGCATGGTCATACAGCGCGGCCTGCATGGCGGCCACCAGGCCCCGCATGGCGACGATTTCGTCCGGGGTGCTGTGCCGCGCCGCCAGCAGCACACTCTGGATTTCCAGCCCGCGGCGAATGTCCAGCAGTTCGATGAACGAGCGCGAATCCAGCGCGATGGCCCGTTCAAAGAACAGGCGCAGGCTGTCGCTGGAAATGGGTTTCACGATGGGCGTTTTGCCATTGGTCACTTCGATCAGCGAGCGGCCTTCCAGCGTCTTCAGCGCTTCGCGGATGATGGGCTTGCTCACGCTGAATTCGGCGGCCAGCCGGGCGATGGACGGCAGCGGGTCGCCGGGTTTAAAGCCATCCTGTTCGATGCGCTGCACCAGCAAGTCCGCCACCTGTTCCGCCAGGGTGGCCCGGTTTAATTTGATCGCTGCCATAGCTCACTCTGCCACATCAGGCTGTTAGATGGTCATACAGGTACGGTTATTGTACCACTATTTGGGCCCGCGCCAGTTATCAGAAAGGCAACGTATCTGACAGGTTGACAACATGATACATCCATGTCATAATTTCTGCAAGCTGTTCACCGGGGTGATCGCCGGGGGCACAGCCAGCGCGGGTTTCTCATACAAATTTGTTGGAGAAAAGAGAGATGATGATTCGTTTACGCTTGAAGGCAGCTTTGGCGCTGCTGGTGCTCATGCTGGGCGTGACAGGCATCACGGTACTGTCGCAGGAAGAAAACAGCATTCCGCTGGATTTGCTGAACGCCGCCCCGGCCGAGGTGCAGGCCTACTACATGCCGGGCGATTTCGCCGGGCAAACGCTGGATGTGGTGCTGAATGCCAGCTTCTTTAATGACCCGGCCGGCGCGGCGGTGCTGAACAGCGGCAAAGCCATGTTCGAAGCCCTGACCGGCGCGGTGGTCAATTACATTCCGCTGCCGGAAAACCAGATGTATGACCAGGTGCGCCTGGAGATGTCCACCAATTCCGGCGCTTACGACATGATGCACACCGGGGCCGGCGGGGCCAAAGATTACGGCCTCAGCGGCTTTCTCATCGGGCTGCCCATGCCGCCGGATGCCGCCGATTTCTTCCAGGGCGACCTGAACCAGTACATGGTGGGCGAAACGCTGTATGGCCTGCCCATGGTGGCCGATACCAACATCCTGTACTGGCGCACCGACCTGTTCGAGGCCGCCGGGCTGGACCCCGCCACCCCGCCGCAGACCTATGAAGAACTGCGCGAATATGCCATTCGCCTGACGACGGACGTGAACGGCCGTCACCCCGGCGAAGAAGGCTTCGACCCCAACAACATCGAAGTGTATGGCCTGGGCTTTAAGGGTGTTTCCGGGCTGGCCAGCTCCTGGGAATGGTACAATTACCTGTACGCCTTCGGTGGCGACCTGATGGACGATGAATTTAACATCACCATCGATTCGCCCGAAGCCGTGGCCTCGCTGCAATGGGTGGTGGACAACTTCCGCGAATACAATATCTACCCGGCCGATGCCACCACTTACGATTACACCGAATTCCATACCCTGTTCATCCAGGGCAAGATGGCCATGGCCATCAACTGGCCGTACATGTGGTCGCTGATCCAGAACCCGGAACAATCGCAGGTGGTGGATCTGGTGAATGTGGGGCGCAAACCGGGCGCGGTGACGCACGGCGGCAACATCGGCGGCTGGTCGTGGAATGTGTTCACCATGAGCGACACGCCGGAACTGGCCACCGCCTTCGCCAAATGGATGAGCGGCCCCGATTTCTCGCTGGCGTGGGGGCGGGCCGGGCGGGCCCCGGTGCGGGCTTCCGTGGCCGAAGTGCTCTCGGTGGAAGACCCGGTGCTGACGGCCGCCATCGCGGTGAACCAGGCCGACGGCCGCAGCGTGGACTGGCTGGCGACGGGGCCGTCGTGGATGTCGATTGAAGCGGTGCAGCACCAGGCCATTCAGGAAGCGCTCATCGGCGCGAAAACCCCGGAAGAAGCCCTGCGCGATGCCAGGGCCGAAATCGAAGAAATTCTGACGGATGACGGTTTCTACGAAGAAATTCTGCCGCAACTGCTGGGCAGCTAAATCACCGGCGGGGGCGGGGCAGCCTGCCCCCCGCTTTTCCAGCCTGTTCACCCCTTCAGCGCAAAGGCCACCGGCTTATGGTTCCACATGCCAGCCCCGCCCCACGGCCCGCCGGGGAATACAGCCGCTTTCACCTGCCGGATAGCTGGTTCGGCTTCTTGCTGACGCTGCCGGCGCTGGCGATTATGCTGGTGGTATTCGTCTTCCCGCTGCTGTTTTCCGCCTTCACCAGCCTGCACCGCTTCGAAATTGCCCGGCCGGATCGCACGCGCTTCATCGGGCTGGAAAATTACGTCGAAATCGTGCAGGACAGCGCCTTTCAGCGGGCGCTCACCAATACGCTGGTGTATGTGTTCGTGGCGGTGCCCATTGAATTTGTCATCGGGCTGCTGCTGGCGCTGGCGCTGGCCAACATCGTGCAGGGGCGGGGCCTGTTTCGCACGCTGCTGGTCATCCCGCAGATGCTGGCCCCGGCCGTGACGGCGCTGCTGTGGAAATTTATGTATAACGATGAGCTGGGCCTCATCAACCATCTGCTGCGCGAACTGGGGGTGAACCGGCCGCCGCTGTGGCTGACGGAAACGCCGCTGGCGCTGTTCAGCATCATCCTGGTGGAAATCTGGGCGACGGTGCCGGTGTTCGTGCTGCTGCTGCTGGCCGGGCTGCTGTCCATTCCGCAGGAATATTACGAGGCCGCCGCCATTGATGGCGGGTCGCCGCTGGCCATTTTCCGCCATGTTACGCTGCCGCTGCTGCAACCCGTGATCCTGGTGGCGCTGCTCATCCGCGGCATGGATGCTTTCCGCGTGTTTGACCTGGTGTATGTGCTGACGGGCGGCGGGCCGGCGCTGCGGACGGATGTGCTGTCGTTCTTTGTGTTTCGCACGGCCTTCACCGACCGCGATTTTGGGCTGGCCAGCGCCGGCGCGTGGATCATCAGCCTCATTTTGCTCATCGGCGGGCTTACCCTTATCCGGCTGCTGCGGAGGCGCTACTAACGCATGAAAACCCGTCCCGCTGTGCTCATCGCCAGTTATGTCATCGTCACCACCGCCACCATCCTGTTTCTGTTCCCCATCGTGTGGCTGTTCCTCACCTCGCTTAAGCCGCCGGCCGAAGTGCTGGAGGTGGCGCTGCCCTCGCGGCTGACGCTGGAGAATTACGAAACGGTGCTGGCGACCTTCCCGGTGGGGCAGTATTTCATCAACAGCATTCTGATTGCGGTGGGTTCCACGCTGGTTTCGGTGGGCACGGGGTCGCTGGCGGCCTACAGCCTGTCGCAGTATCGTTTTCGCACGCGCCAGCCCATGCTGCTGATGACGCTGCTCATGCGGCTGCTGCCGGGCGTGGCCCTGGGCATTCCGCTGTTTTACCTGTTCTCCTCGGTGCGGCTGACGAACACCATGCCCGGCCTCATCCTGGCGCACACGGCCATTCAACTGCCGCTGGTGATCTGGATCATGATCGGCTTTTTTGAGGATACGCCGGCGGAACTGGTGCAGGCGGGGCTGGTGGACGGCTGCACGCGCTTCAGTGTCATTTACCGCATCATCCTGCCCATTGTTACGCCGGGGCTGGCGGTGGCGGCCATCTTCTCCTATTTGTTAAGCTGGAACAATCTCGATCTGTCGCTGATTCTGGCCCCCACGCCGCGCCTGGTGACGATGCCGGTGGGCATCTCCAACATGAACCTGGTGTACGGCGTGCGGTGGGATTTGATGGCCGCGGCGGCGGTGATGTACATTATCCCGACGATTATTCTGGCGCTGCTGTTGCAGCGGTATATTGTGCAGGGGCTAACATTAGGGGCGGTCAAAGGCTGATCGCCCGGCATACCACAGAGGCAGGGGTCTGGCCATGGTCGATTATGTGCGTTCACCGGATTGGATCAACGATCTCATCATTTACGAGATTGCCACCCGCGGCTTTACGTCGCCACAGGGGCCCGGCAGCGGCACCTTTAACAGCCTGCGGGAAAAACTGCCCTATTTGCAGTCCCTGGGCATCAATGGCATCTGGCTGACGGGGCACTCGCTGGCCGACCCGCAGCATTTTTACAACATCTGGACGCAGTATGCCTGCATCGAGCCGGACGTGATCGACCCGGCCCTGGGCAGCGACCAGGAGTTTAAGGACATGATCGCGGCGGCCCACGCCCACGGCATTCGCATCTTTCTGGATGTGATCGAACACGGGGTGATGGCCGACAGCCCGCTGGTGCAGCGCAAACCGCACTGGTTCCGCGGCAAAAGCTGGGGCATGGTCGATTTTGATTTTGACCTGCACGACCCGGAACTGGATGCCTGGTGGGTGGACATGTGGACGCGCTACGTGGTGGCGTATGGCGTGGATGGCTTTCGCATTGACCTGGGGATGCGCCGGGCGGATTTGTATGCCCGCGTGCGCGAGAATGCCGCCCGCGCCGGCCGCGAGATCATTTACATCAACGAACTGAATTACCAGGGGGCGCTGGATTTCTCCACCCAGTCCGAACTGACGCGCATCCCCCCGCGCGAGGAGTTCCTGAAGCTGATCGACCTCATCCAGCGCGACCCGCCCACGCTGCTCAGCCCGCACAAAAAACGCCCGGACGAGATCAACGGGCCGCAGGGCTACGCGACGCGCTGGGATGCGGCTGCCTGGGCCGCCTGGCTGGACAGCGTGCTGAACCGCGCCACCAACAACGAAACGCCGCCCTGGGCCTATTCTTCCGGGCAAATTAGCTCCCATGACAACGGCTGGGAAGGCTACGAGCACGACAACCCGTACACGGCGCAGGGCAGCCGCTGTATCTTCGGCTATGGCTCGCTGTTCTCCGGGCTGGTGCCCATCTTCGTGGCCGGCGAGGAATTTAACGCCCCCTTTAAAGCGCTGCCGCAGCTTTCGCCGCACCTGTTCGGCGGGGCGCGGCCGGGGGAGGGCAAATGGCTGTACGGCGGCGAGGTGCAGTGGTCGGCGCTGGAGCAGCCGGCCCACCAGGCCATGCTGCACGATGTGCAGCAGCTCATCGCCCTGCGCCGGCGCGAGCCGCTGCTGCGGGCGGCCACCAACGCCGCCCCGCTGCCAATGCGGGCGCTGGAATACACGTCGGATCGGCCGTGCCCGCCGCCCTATGCCCGCTGGAATGCCACCGGGCTGATCGTGGTGGCCGGCAACCATGACCGCACGCAGCCCGTCACCCTGTCGCTGGCGCTGCCGCTGGCAGATCTGGGCTTCGCCGGCCGCACCGACTGGCGCGTGACGGAATTGTGGACGGGCGCGACCGGCACCTACCACCACAGCGCCACCGCCCGCCTGAGCGTGACCGTGCCCGCCGATGCCACGCCGCAGGGCGGGGTGCGCGTACTGAAGCTGGAACCGGCCTCCTGAAACCGCATCCGCTGCCGCCGGTGGCCCATGGGCCGCCGGCGCAGCCCCCGCGCGTGATAAATTTCCGGTAAAAAGTGCCGGGGCCCCCTGTTAGCGCGGCCGCCGCCGTGGTAATATCCCTTCCTGAATACGCCCTGACCGCCATTGTGTTTCTCCGTGTCGTGTTTAATCGGCTGTTAAACGGCCAGAACAACATCGCTGCTTTCATCCTGCCTGCCCGGCTGCGTTACAGTACGCGGATGTGACGCTTAACGTCATTGAGTGTTATTCAGGCACCCCGTCCGCTTTCATACCATCTTCAGCAGGGATGATTTTATGCCGCCCACCACCCTGACCCGCCTCTGGCAGCGCCTGTTACAGTGGCTGCTGGCCATCACCACGCCCGCCGCCGGCATCACCCACGAGGACACCCGCCGGCGCATTCGGCTGATTCTGGCGATTGACCTGGTGCTGGTGCTGGCGAATGGGCTGGCGGTGCTCATCCTGCTGGCCGTGCTGAACGAAGCGCCGCGCACAATGCTGCTGTACATACTGCCATCGCTGCTGGCCATGGTCATGGGGATCGCCGGCTATGGCCTGGCCCGCACCCGGCGCTATGTGACGGGGATGCAGATCACCCTGGCCGGGCTGCTGTTGAACAGCTACGGCGCGGTGCTGGTCACGCCCGGGCCGGAGGCGTTTAATTACACCATCGTCATCGGGGCCATCCCGCTGGTGAGCAGCCTGTTCCTCAGCGTGCGGCGCACCGCCGTCATCAGCGCGGTGGTGGTGGCCGGGCTGGCGCTGGTGCTGCACTTCCACGATGCCCTCACCCGGCAGATGTTCGAGAACTATATGCCGCTGGATGGCTTCGCCCGCTTCATCAGCCTGCTCACGGTGAGCGGGGTCAGCGGCGTGGTGCTCATCGCCATGCGCCTGCGTGATTTGCTGGAGCAGGATCGGCTGCGGGCGCAGGAGAAGGCCCTGGCGGAAGAAATGCGGGCCGAAGCCTATAAAAGTGCTGACCAGGTGAAGACGGTGTTTTTTGCCAGCCTGTCGCACGAACTGCGGACTCCGCTGAACGCCGTCATCAATTTTACCCGCCTGGTGACGGACGGCCACGCCGGCGA
>JALOOI010000296.1 GCA_025454495.1 Anaerolineae bacterium | reverse complement strand
CGCACACAGATGGCCTGCGGGTCGCGGGTCAGTTCCATCAGCATTTCGGGGGTGATGCCCGGCTGTGCCAGCAGATCATGTGCCCGTTGCAGCCGCGCCAGGGAACTGGCCAGCGATTCTGGCGTGCGGGCGCGTTCCACGTCCAGATTCTGCGGGATGAGGCAGTGATTGGTGTGCACCAGCGCAGTTTCGGCCAGCGGCTCCACATGGCAGCGGGTGGACATCGCTTCCACATTGTACGCCCGTGCTTATCCATGAGCAGATAATTGTGCCCGCCGGCCAGGGTGGCCCCGGTGATGCAGGCCAGTGCGGCTTCCAGGGTATCCTGGCGCAGGGCTTCGCGGATGACGAAGGGCCAGGTGACACCGATCTGGCCATCGCTGGCCGTCAGGTTGTTGATGCCGATGGCGATGCCGGCCTCATTCATGCCGATCATGCCCACGCAGCCGGTGATGGTGAAGGCCAGAAAATGCGGCGCATCCTGCGGCTGCCCGTGCAGCAAAATCACATGGGGCGTGGCCGTGGCGTGCATATCCCACGTTTGCCCGTACAGGCCCTGCCCGGATGCACTGAGGCCGGGCGGCACCAGAAAGGCCGTGCAGTTATCGGACGGCAGCGGCGGCATGATGGCTTCGCCCTGGCGATAGACCACATCCACAAAATCGGTAAAGCCATTCATGATGACCAGTTCGGCCAGACCCAGGCCGGTGGCATCGGCCATGCCGCGCAGTTCCTGCATGAGGATCGGGCTGTAGCGCTCATGCTCCGCCAGGCAGGCCTGCCCCAGGCGCAGCACGGCCTCGCGCGTTAGCGGCCGCCCCGCCCACACCGGATCGCCGCTGAGGTGCAGGCGCTCCTCCGTAAAATGATGAATCGCCTCATAAAATGCCCGGCCATGCTGGTAGCCCATCTCATAAGGTGTGCCCGTTAACGTCAGCACCCGTATCCGGCCCATTGCGCCCACCCTGTCCTTAATCCCGATGCAAAATAGAGGCGCTGGCCAGCGGGAAGAAAATTTTCACCGTTTGCCCCACGCGAAAATCATAATTTTCCTCATAATCGACATTCTGTTCGCGCACGGCAATATCCAGCCGGTCGAACAGGCGCACGGTGTAGCGCGTGTCAGTGCCGATGTAATTCATCTCCACCAGCATCCCCGTCAGCACCGAAAGCGGCATTTTAGGCATATCCGCTTCTTCGCCCTCCGGCACGATGCCCATGCGCTCCGGGCGCACGGCCAGCGTCACCGTGCCGCTGTCGGCCGACCAGTCCGGCGGCAGTTGCGCTTCGATGAGGGTAGCATCCGGCAGTTTCACCGTCCCCGCGCCGGCCTGACGAGCCACCAGATCGCCTTCGATAAAATTGGTTTCACCGATAAAATCGGCCACGAAGCGCGTGCCAGGGTGTTCGTAAATCTGGCGGGCGGTGCCCATTTGCAGCACTTTGCCATTGTGCATCACCGCAATACGGTTGGCCATGGTCATGGCTTCTTCCTGGTCATGCGTCACAAAGATGAAGGTGATGCCCACCCGCTGCTGCATGGTTTTCAATTCAAGCTGCATTTCTTTGCGCAGCTTCAAATCCAGCGCCCCCAGGGGTTCATCCAGCAGCAGCACCGCCGGCCGTTTGACCAGGGCCCGCGCCAGGGCCACGCGCTGCTGCTGCCCGCCGGAAAGCTGCGATGGTTTGCGCTGTGCCAGGTGCCCCAGTTTGACCATATCCAGCGCTTCTTCCACGCGCTGCGCGGCCACGGTGCGCGGCGTGCCTTCCATCCGCAGCCCGAACAGCACATTCTGGAAGACGGTCATGTGCGGGAACAGCGCGTAATCCTGGAACACGGTATTCACCGGGCGATGAAACGCCGGGATATTTTGCACGGGCCGGCCGCTGATGAGGATTTCGCCGGAGGTCGGATGTTCAAAGCCGGCGATCATACGCAGCGTGGTGGTTTTGCCGCAGCCGCTGGGCCCCAGCAGCGCGAAAAACTCCCCCTGCTCAATTTGCAGGTTCACATCATCCACCGCCCGCACCTGGTAGCCGCGCTTGCCGCGTTCCGCGCCGCCAAATTCTTTGACGAGATGCCGCAATTCAATATCGTAGACTGCCATAAGGCCCCCCTGGCGGGTAGTACAGGGGGCGCAGAAGCTGCGCCCCGCTGCCGTCGTGGATCGTTTATTGCCCCAGGAAGATGAGCATTTCGTCCCAGGCATTGTTATACAACTGTTCCGCATCGCCCCCCACCGGGTTGGAGAAGAACAGTTTGGCCAGAATCTCCTGCGATGGGTAAATCGCCGGGTCGCTCAGCAGCGCTTCGTCAATCAGGCCGTTATCAATCGCCGGCTGGTTGGGCGAGCCGTAAGCGGTGTAATTGCTGATGTCCGCGCCCACCTGCGGGTGCAGAATATAATCCATGAACACCATCGCCAGCTCAGGATTGGGGGCATCCACCGGGATGGCCATATTATCCACCCAGATATTGGTACCTTCTTCCGGGATGAGGTAGCCGTAGGTATCGCATTCGCATTCAAACATCAGCGCCAGGATGTCGCCGCTGTATTCAATCGTCATGTCCACATCGCCACGTTCCAGCAGCACCTGGCCGTCGTCGGCGGCGATGGCCACCACGTTACCGCCGCGCTCAATGAGGTAATCGCGGGCAGCGTTAATTTCATCGGGATTGGTGGTGTTGGGGTCATAGCCCAGCAGGTTGAGCGCAATGCCGAACACCGCCCGGCGGTCATCCAGCCACGCCACCTTGCCGTCGTAATTCCACATCTGCTCCCAGGAGGTAATTTCGCCCACTTTTTCTTTGTTATAGCCGATGCCAATCGTCCCCCACTGGTACGGGATGGAATAGAGATTATCCGGGTCATAGGGCGGGTTCAGCAGTTCCGGCGTAACATTGGTCAGGTTGGGGATGAGGTCTTTGTTCAGCGGGATCAGCAGGTCACTTTCGATCATCAGGCCGATGGTGTTGCCACTGGGCACCACAATATCATAGCCGGGGTTGCCCTGGCGAATGCGGGCCAGCATGGCTTCATTGCTCTCAAAGATGGAATATTCCACCGTCACACCGCAGGCGGCTTCAAAATCCGGGATGGTATTATCGGCAATATAGGTTGACCAGTTGAAGACGCTGAGCGTTTGCCCCGCATAACCCGGCGGGCACACCCACGGTTCAAATCACTTTCCGCATAGAACACTCCCTCTTACACTCACCTTTGAATACACCGTCATCCAGCACGCCGGATTGATGGCACTATTTTAGCCTCTGGTCGCGTTGCGTCCCTGAAGGCTTAATGAAATCCCGATGAGAACTGTCGAAGCGACCACCATAATGGTCGAGATGGCATTAATCTCCGGCGTAACCGTCAGCTTGAGCAGGCCATAAACGAAGACCGGCAGCGTATTGGTGCCAGAGCCGGCGGTGAAGAACGTCACCAGGAAATCATCCAGCGACAGGGTGAAGGCCAGCAGCCCGCCGGCGATGATGGCCGGCAGCAGCAGCGGGAACGTCACCTCGCGGAAGGTGCGCCATTCATTCGCGCCCAGGTCGCGGGCGGCTTCTTCCAGCCGGGGGTTCATATCCGCCAGGCGGGCCCGCACCACCACCGCCACAAACGAAATCGTAAACGCCACATGGCCGATCACCACCGTATGCAGGCCCGGGTACAGGCGCTGCCCGGTGAGCATATTCCAGTAGTCGAACAGCATATTGAAGAACACCGCCAGCGAAATCCCCTGGGTAATTTCCGGGATGACCACCGGCAGATACAGCACGCCATCCAGCAGGCGCTTGCCGGGGTAATCGCTGCGAACCAGGCTCATGGCGACCATCGTCCCGATCACGGTCGAAATGAGGGTGGTGATGAAGCCAATAATCAGGCTGTTGCTGAGCGAATCCAGCAGCAGCTCGGTCGAAAAGGCAGATTCAGCCCCCAGTACGCCGGTGAAAATGTTCACGTACCAGTCCAGCGTGATGCCGGTGAACGTGGCGACCGAGCGCGACTCATTAAAGGAGAAGACCACCAGCACGGCGATGGGGGCCCACAGGAAGAAGAAGGAGAAGACCGGGTTAAAATACAGCCCGATTTTGCCGATGCGCCGGATGAGCAGATCGCGCTGAAGGCGGCCGGTGTTAATTTCTATCGCGCGCCCGGCGCTCTGGTTAAGGGATTGCGACGATGGTGCCATCTCAGGCCCTCCGCGTGCCAAAACGCACATAGGCCAGCAGGGTTAGCATCACAATCACCATCATCACCACCGACAGCGCCGAACCCAGCGGCATATTGCCGGAGCCGCCGAACTGCCGTTGAATCAAATTGCCGATCATCAACCCGCTGGTGCCACCGAGCAAATCCGGCGTGACGAAAGCGCCCACACAGGGGATGAACACCAGCGCCGAGCCGGCAAAGACCCCCGGCAGCGTGAGGGGAAACACCACCTCCAGGAAAGCCCGCAGGTCATTCGCGCCCAGGTCATGGGCGGCATCCACAAAGCGAAAATCAAAACGCTCCACCGAGGCGTAAATGGGCAGCACCATGAAGGGCAAAAAGCCATACACCAGCCCCACCACCACCGCGAACTGGGTGTTCAGCAGTTGCAGCGGCTCCTGAATGAGGCCCGTCGCGCTGAGGATGGAATTGATCGTGCCTTCATCCCCCAGCAGCACCCGCCAGGCATACGTCCGCACCAGGAAATTCGTCCAGAAGGGCAAAATCACCAGGAACAGGCACACCTGGCGCACCCACTGGCGCTGGCGCGTGCTGATGAAGAAGGCCAGCGGATACCCGATGACCAGGCATACCAGCGTCGCCACCAAAGAAATGCCGATGGAGCGCCACAGCACCGGCGAAAAAACCCCGAAGACCCGTTCATAATGTTCCAGCGTCAGCGGCAGCACCCCGGCCCCGCTGGCATCGCGGGTGAGGACGCTGACCACCACCATAATGCCCAGGGGAATGAGAAAGAACAGCGCCAGCCACAGGATGGCCGGCAGCGCCAGCAGCACCCCGCCCAGTGTCCTGCGCCGCCTTGACCGTGCCTCTAACATACCTGCCTCCATGACATCGGGACTGTGGCCGGTTTCCTGCTGCATCCATAAAGGTAGCATAAAAATAGAAAAGACCAGGACAGGGCTGGTTGACTTTTGTTAAAAAAGGTGTGGTATACTCTTTTAAGCAGCCCCGGAGTGTACCATTGTTTGGCTGCTAAAGCAAAATTCAGGAGAAACGTAGATGGCACAATTCGCACTCAAGCGCTTTACCTCATGCTTTCGTGACGCAGGCCCCTGGCTTACGCCACCGTGATTCCTATTATCCGTCTCAGTGAAAGGGCACTCTATGTTAGACAAACCCATCCGTGTCGTCTATGACATGGTCATTACCAATACCCGACCGGAACATACCAAAGGAGCCAGCGAAACCATTAAATTAGCCTTCGGGCTGCCCGCCGATTACCAGGATGACGACTGCTTTACCCCCCAAAACCTGCTGGAACACCAGAAACGCTTCCCGGAAGGCCAGTTTGTGGCGGTGATGCGTACCCCCGACCGCCCGGATTATGTGGTAGGGGTGGCCGCCACCATGCGTACCAATTATGCCCCCACTGCCCGCCCCAGAACCTGGAAAAACATGCTCGGTTCGCTGAACGTGGAACAGCATACCCCCGGCGGCAAATGGCTGTACGGCGTGGAAATGGCTGTGCGCCCGGAATTTCGCCGTTATGGCATTGGCAGTGCGCTGTATGAAGCGCGTTTTGACCTGGTGCGCCGCCTGGGGCTGCGCGGCTGGTATGCCGTAGGGATGCTGATGGGCTACACCGCCCACGCGCATCAGATGTCGGTGCGTGATTATGGCGAAAAAGTCATGCGGCGCGAGATATTTGATCCCACCGTCACCATGCAGATGAATCGCGGCTTTCGCCCGGTGCAGGTCGTAGAAGATTATATTGCCGAACCTGACGCAGGCAACGCCGGCGTACTCATCGTGTGGGATAACCCGGATTTCGGATAAAGTGAGCGTATGACAACACTCGTCCTTGGCGCAGGCATGGCCGGCCTGGCCGCGGCGGCGGCGCTCGTTCAGGCTGGCGAGGCCGTCACCGTGCTGGAAGCGCGTGACCGCATCGGCGGGCGCACCTGCACCGATACCGACCTGGCCGGCTTCCCGGTGGAACTGGGCGCGGAATTGATCCACGGTGATAAAGTGCTCACCTGGGAACTGGTGCGGCAACTGGGCTTACAGGTGCTGCCCTGGCGCAAAGAAGCGGACTCGCTGGTGCGCCTGGAAGACGGGCGGCTGCTGACCATGCCGGCCGCGCGGGCCGCCGAGCCACTGTTCAACACCACCCGCGCCTGGGATGTGGACTTCCCGGAGCCGGGCAGCAGCGAAGATTTTAGCGCGTATTTGCAGCGCCTGGGCTTTACCGCGGAGCAACTGCAATACGTGCGGCGCTCCTTTGGCAACAGCCTGGGCGATGAAATTCGCTTCATCAGCGCCCGCGCCGCGCTGGATGAAATTGAAGATGTGGTCTCCGGCGGGGGTGATTTTCGCCTGGTGGCAGGCTACAGCGCCGTTTACCGGCATCTGGCGCAGGGGCTGGATATTCGCCTGGAGCAGCCGGTGACGCACATCACCTGGGGCGACGGGGTGACGATGACAACCATCCATGGCGACCGCTTTCACGCCGACCACGCCGTGGTGACGCTGCCGGTGGGCGTGTTGAAAGCCGGCAGCGTCACCTTTGACCCGCCGCTGCCGCCGCTGAAGCAGGAGGCGCTGGCCGGCATCGGCATGGGGCCGGTCATTAAGCTCATTTACGTCTTCGCTGAAGCCATCCTGCCGCCGGAGACCATGGCGATCTACAGCCGGCTGAACCCGCCGATGTGGTGGTCGCCTTCGGCCGGGCGGGAGACGCAAAAAACGGTCTGGACGGCCTTCCTCTCCGGGGACTGGGCGCGAGAACTGCTGGCAGACGGGCCGGATGCGGCCCTCGCCCGCGGGCTGGCCACGCTGCGGGCCGAGACCGGCCGGCCCGATTTGCAGCCGGTGGCCATGTACCTGTCCAACTGGCCGGATGATCCATACAGCCAGGGCGGTTACAGCCACGTCCTCGCCGGGCATTATGGCGCACGGGAGAAGCTGGCGCAGCCCACCCCGCCGCTGTACTGGGCCGGCGAAGCGGCCGCGCCCTATCACCAGGCGGCGACCGTGCACGGCGCACTGGCCACCGGCCGCCGGGCCGCCGCCGACATTCTGGCAGCCCGGTAACACCCCGGCACCGCCGCACAGGGTATGGCGTGCCATGCCCTGTTTTTGTGTTGGCCGGGGCCGCCGGCGAGAACCACAATAGGGTTCCGCCCCGGTCAGCGGTATACTGAAGGGCCCTTTTTAAAAGACCACCACACCACTGAAGGATTTTGATGATGGGAACGATTCACTTATTGACCGACATTCCCGGCCCGCACAGCCGCGCCATGGTCGCCCGGCGCGAAGCCGCCACCCCGCGCGGGGCCGCCAAATTGACCGGCATCGCCGTCGAAGCGGCCAGCGGGGCCGCCGTGCGTGATGTGGATGGCAATACCCTGCTGGATTTCGCCGG
>JALOOI010000088.1 GCA_025454495.1 Anaerolineae bacterium | reverse complement strand
CAGCATGGCAGTCAGCAGGCGCAGCTTCAACCGCCGTTCCGGGTCTTCATCTGCGACTGTGGGCGTGGCCATGGTCAGGCGCTGCCATAGCGTCTGAATTTGTTGGATCAGAGACGGGGAGCGCCTGTTGGGATGCATTGATGATCTTAAAAGAAGTCATGTTTCAACACTGGTTAGATTGTAGCACATCCGGCCACAAACTGGCTGTGCTTGTCAGCGGCCGCAACATTGGTTAGACTTTGTCCACACGCGCAGGCACCAGGCGGCCTGACCGGGAAGACGGCTATGGGAACGCTGCTGGTCAAACATATTCATACGCTGGTCACGATGGATGCAGCACGGCGCGAACTGCACGATGCGGCCCTGTTTGCGCGTGATGGGGTCATTGAGGCGGTGGGCACGCTGGCCGAGATGCCGCAAACGACGGCGGATGAGGTGCTGGACGCTTCCCGGCTGATTGTGCTGCCGGGGCTGGTGAACACCCACCACCATATGTACCAGACGCTGACGCGGGCGCTGGCGCAGGATCACGAATTGTTTGACTGGCTGGTGACGCTGTACCCCATCTGGAGCCGGCTGCGCGGTGAGCAGGTGTATGTTTCGGCGAAGCTGGCCATGGCCGAATTGATGCTCTCCGGCTGTACTACCGCCAGCGATCACCTGTATCTTTTCCCCAACGATGTTACCCTGGAGGATGAAATTCGGGCGGCCCAGGAGATGGGTCTTCGCTTTCATGCGGCACGCGGGTCGATGAGCCTGGGTGAGAGCAAAGGCGGCCTGCCGCCGGATGCGGTGGTGGAAGATGAAGCGGCCATTCTGCGCGATACCCGCCGCGTGATCGAAGCGTATCATGATGCCCGCCGCCATGCCATGCTGCGCGTGGTGGTCGCGCCCTGTTCGCCGTTCAGCGTCACCCGCGACCTGATGCGCGAAGCGGCCGCGCTGGCCCGCAGTTACGGCGTACATTTACACACCCACCTGGCCGAAAATGTGAAAGATGTTGAATACAGCCTGGCCAGCTTCGGGCAGCGCCCCGGTGATTATGCCGAAGCGGTGGGGTGGGTGGGCCCGGATGTGTGGCACGCCCACTGTGTGCAGCTTGACAGCCGCGAAATTCAATTGTTTGCCCGCACCGGCACCGGCGTATGCCATTGCCCCTCCTCCAACATGCGGCTGGCCTCCGGCATTGCGCCGCTGCGGGCCCTGCTGCAGGCCCGCGTGCGCGTGGGCCTGGGGGTGGATGGCTCGGCCTCCAACGATAGCAATCATTTGTTGCAGGAGGCGCGGCTGGCGCTGCTGCTCCAGCGGGTGACGGGCGACCCGGCGGCACTCAGTGCCCGCCAGGCGCTGGAACTGGCCACCCTGGGCGGCGCGGCCGTGCTGGGGCGCGATGATATTGGGGCCCTTGCGCCGGGCATGTCGGCCGATTTTGTAGCTTATTCGCTGGATACGCTGGCGCTGGCCGGGGCCCTGCATGACCCGGTGGCGGCGCTGGTCTTTTGCCAGCCGCCCGGCGTGCTGTGGTCAGTCATTAACGGCCGCGTGGTGGTGCGCGACGGGCACCTGGTGACGGTGGATACGCCCCGCCTCATCGAACAGCATCAACGCCTGTCGCGCCAGTTGCTGCGGGGTGATTGACCGGCGATGAGTGCTTTACGCCTGGGCGCTGCCTGTGCCGTCTTCAATGACCAGGGTGAGCTTTTGCTGGTGCGGCGCGGCGACCTGGGGCTGTGGCACCTGCCCTCCGGCCGGCTGGATGCCGGCGAAACCCTGTCCCAGGCGGCCGCCCGCGAAGTGCGCGAAGAAACCGGGCTGGAGGTGGCGCATATCGCTCCGCTGGGCCTGTATTATTACCACGGCTGGGAGCGGATGAATGTGCTGTTCGTGGCGCAGGCCGCCGGCGGCACGCTGCGCCAGCACACCGCCGAAACCCGCGCCGCACAGTTCGCCGCCGCCGCGGCCCTGCCGGAGCCGCGCATGGATACCCGCATGATCGAGGATGCGCTGGCGCGTTACCCGCACCTGTTTCAGGTGGATTTTGCCCCGGCAGAACTCCAACGCCTGCGCCGGCAGTTTGCCCTGCGCTGGCTGAAAAACCTGGTCAGCGGCCGCCCGGAACCGCGTTTTGTGCGTTTTACTGTTCATGCCAGCCTGGCCATCCGCGATGCCCAGGATAATATCCTGGCGCTGTTGGATGCCCGGCAGCAGCGCATTTTGCCCGGCGTGGAATGTGATGGCCAGTCGCCGGTGTGGGAGCAGGTGCGTAAGTACGTGCGCGATCATTATGACCTGTACGAGATGCGTTCCGCCCGCCTCAACTGGTCCGGGCTGTACCATGATGTGGCGGCCCGGCGGCTGGAATTTATTTTTTCCACCCGGCTCAGCCCGGAATCGCCGCTGACGCTGCGGTCTCTGGAATGGCAGCCGGCGACGAGCCGCGCCTGGTGGCACGGCTACCGGCCTTATTTGCGCCGGCTGCTCTCCGATGAAGTGGATGTGTTAACCCTGTACCAGCTACCAAAGGAGAACGAGGATGAACCTGGCTGAACTGCTGTCAGTCGCACGCGGTGATCGTCCGGCAGGGCTGGCGCTGCGGAATGCCCGCCTGATTAATGTCATCAGCGGTGAAATTTACCCCACCGATATTATCATCGACGGGGCGCGTATCGTGGCCCTGGGCCCGGGCTATGCCGCCGACCGCGAGATCGATCTGCACGGGCGCTACGTGGCCCCCGGCTTGATTGATGCCCATGTGCATATTGAGAGCAGCCTGTGTACGCCGCCAGAATTTGCCCGCGCGGTGATGCCGCATGGCGTGACCACCGTCATGACCGACCCGCACGAGATCGCCAATGTGCTGGGGCTGGAAGGCATCCGCTTTATGCTGGAACGCGCCAAATACGGCCCGCTGAACATCTTCGTCATGGCTTCGAGCTGTGTGCCGGCCACCCACATGGAGACCAGCGGCGCGACGCTGGAAGCGGAAGATTTGCAGGGCCTGCTGAATAACGAATGGGTGCCCGGCCTGGCCGAGGTGATGAATTATCCGGGGGTGGTGTATGGCGATGAGGGAATGCTGGACAAGCTGGCGCTGTTCAAAGAGCGCGTGCTGGATGGCCACTGCCCCGGCCTGACCGGCAAAGCGCTCAATGCCTATGTGGCGGCCGGCATCCAGAGCGAGCATGAATGCACCACCGTCGCCGAAGCGCTGGAAAAACTGCGCCTGGGCATGACCATCTTCATCCGCGAAGGCACCACCACCCGCAACCTGAAGCCGCTGCTGCCGCTGGTGACGGCCCTCAACCATCATCACATCTGCTTTTGCACCGATGACCGTATCCCCGCCAGCCTGCTGGATGAAGGCTCCATCGATCATCTGGTGCGTACTGCCATTCAAAGCGGCCTCGATCCCATCATGGCGCTGCGGATGGGCACGGTGAATACGGCCCGCCATTTTCGCCTGCCCGATCGCGGGGTGATTGCGCCGGGCAAACGGGCCGATCTCATTGTGTTCTCCGACCTGCACAATCTTCAGGTGGAGATGACTTTCCGCGATGGCGTGCTGGTGGCCGAAAACGGCCACATGGTGGTGGAACGGCAGCCGCTGCGCCAGATTGATTTACGCAGCACGATGAATATCCGCCTGGACGGGCTGGATTTGCGGATTCCGGCCCGCGGCGACACCATCCGCGTGATCGGCTACATCCGTGACCAGGTGGTGACGGCGCACCTGACCGCGCCCGCGAAGATCGTCCAGGGCGAAGCCGTGGCCGACCCTGAGCGCGACCTGCTGAAAATCGCGGTGGTGGAACGACACCGCGCCAGCGGCAGCGTGGGCAAAGGTTTCATCCAGGGCTTCGGGCTGAAACGCGGCGCAATCGCCGGCACCGTGGCCCACGATCATCATAATTTGATCGTCATTGGCGCAGATGATGCCAGCATGATGACCGCCATCCGGGCCGTGGTTGACCTGCGCGGCGGGGTGGTGGCCGTGGACGGTGCGCAGGTGCTGGCCGCGCTGCCGCTGCCGGTGGCCGGGCTGATGAGCGAAGCGCCCATCGCCGCAGTGCGCCGCGATTATGATGCCGTCATGGCTGCGGCCCGTTCCCTGGGGTGCAGCGTGCTGGATCCGCTGATGGACATGAGTTTTATGGGGCTGGAAGTGATCCCGGCGCTCAAACTGACTGATGTCGGGCTGGTGGATGTCGAGCAGTTTAAGCCGGTGGATTTGTTTGTATAATGCTGTGCAATGATTGGCGGGGCAGCGGTTGCCCCGTCCCTGACCGATCCTCAACAATGAAAGGCTTGCAATGGTTGACCAGGCACTCATTCACCAGCTTCAGGCGCGGGTGGCACAACAGCGCGACGCGATCCTGACCTTCTTCCGCGAGATTGTGGCCATCCCCAGTATGGAAAGCCAGATTAAAGACGTGGGGGAGCGCTGCGCCGCCGAGATGAAAAAGCTCGGTTTTGATGAAGTGTGGTGGGACAAAATGGGGAACATCGTCGGCCGTATTGGCGATGGTGAGAAAATCCTGCTCTACGACAGCCATATTGATACGGTGGGCATCGGCAACCCGGATGAGTGGCAGTGGGATCCCTTCCAGGGCAAGGTGGAAGATGGCATCCTGTATGCGCGGGGCGCGTGCGACGAAAAGCAAAGCACCCCCGGCATGATCTACGGGCTGGCGCTGGCCAAAGAACTGGGCCTGCTGGAGGGCATCACCGGCTATTATTTTGGCAATATGGAAGAATGGAACGACGGCAGCGCCCCCCATGCTTTCGTGCAGACGGAAGGCATTAAGCCGGATTTCGTCGTCATCGGCGAGCCAACGAAAATGCAGGTGTATCGCGGGCACAAGGGGCGGGTGGAGTTCAAAATTACCGCCCGCGGCAAGAGCGCCCACGCCGCCAGCAATTTCCTGGGCGATAATGCCATCTACAAGCTGCTGCCCATCATTGAGCGCATCAGCCAGGTGGAGCCGGAACTGGGCGATCATCCTTTCCTGGGGCACGGGCGCATCACTGTAACGGATATGCACGTGAAAACGCCGAGCATTAACGCCGTGCCGGATGAAGCCACCATCTATATTGATCGCCGCATCACCTTCGGCGAAGACCCGCAGACCGAACTACAGCGCCTGAAGGACATCATCGGCGAGCGCAGCGATATTGAAGCCGCCATCCTGGTGTATGAAGAACCCAGTTATACCGGTTTCGTCTTCCCGCTGGATAAAATTTACCCCGCCTGGGCCTATGACGAAACACATCCCTTTGTGCAGGCCGGGGTGGCCGCCGGCACCGCGCTGTGGGGCGAGATGCAGACGGGCAAATGGGATTTTTCCACCAATGGCATTTACTGGGCCGGCAAAGCCGGCATTCCCAGCATCGGCTTTGGGCCGGGCGACGAAATTCACGCGCATACCGTCATCGACCAGGTGAAACTGGATGATGTGGTGAAAGCGACGGAATGGTACGCGCTGCTGCCGGGGATGCTGCGAGCCTGAGGTGCGCGGCGGGGTCGGCACAGGGCCGGCCCCGCTGTGCCGGAGATGGAGACAGCATGGCCCGCCCGACGCGCTTTCCCGGTTCAACGTTCATGCGCCAGCCGCCGCCCGGCGGCTTTGGCATTCAATTTCTGGTGAATGATGATCTGACCATCTTCGCCCGTTTCGCTTTCGATGCCGCCAAAGAAGGCCCGCCCGGCTATGCTCATGGCGGGGCGGTGGGCGCAGTGCTGGATGAAGCCATGGGCACGGCCACCTTTGAGGCCGGGCGCATCGGCTTTACCGCCACCATGACCGTGAATTATCGCGCGGCGGTGCCCCTGCATACCGCAGTGGAAGTGCGCGGCCGGGTGGAACGGGTGGACGGCAGCAAAACGCACGCCGCCGCCGAAATTCTGCTGCCCGATGGCAGCATCGCCGCCACCAGCACCGGCATCTTCGTCAAATCCGAAAAACTGCTGGAACAGGTGATTCGTTACTACGGCCGCCAGGATACCTGAGTCCACCCCCACCCCTGACCGTAACCGTAACCATAACCGCGTCCGCGCGAAGACGTACCGCTGTCTTCGCGCCGGCCGATGTCGCCCCTGTGTGTAAAAAAAGTATATAAAGCGGACTATCGTCCGTTTATGTTGTAATAATCCCGCACTCAGCAGCATCCATTACCATGAAGCCATAAGTGACGAAGAAGGGACTGAGGTATGAAAATTCTGGGGCTGCATCACATTACTCTGGTGGCCTCCAGCGCGCAGCAAACGGTCAACTTTTACACGAAGGTACTGGGCCTGCGCCTGATTAAGCAAACGGTCAATTTCGATGATCCGGGGGCGTATCATCTGTATTTTGGCGATGCCACCGGCAAACCCGGCACGGCCATCACCTTTTTTGAGTGGGGGCGTGCGCCCAAAGGCCGGCCCGGCATTGGCGGCACCCATCATTTCGCGCTGACGGTGGCGGACGAGGCCGGGCTGCTGAAATGGAAACGCCGCCTGACGGATATGCACATCAAAGTTCACGGCCCCTATGACCGGCACTACTTCAAGAGCATCTACTTTCACGATCCTGATGGCGTGCATCTGGAGATTGCCACCGCCGGCCCCGGCTGGACGGTGGATGAAGCGCCGGAACTGCTCGGCACAGTGCATCAGCCGCCGCCGGAAGCGATGCTGCGGGCCAACCGCGATGAAGCCCGCATTCTGGCCGCAACCTGGGACAGCCCGGTGCCGGAGATCACGCCGGATATGGCGCTGCAATTCGGGATGCATCACATCACCGCCATGAGTTCCAACATCGAAGCGACTCATGCATTCTTCAGCGGGGTGCTGGGAATGCGCCGCGTGAAGATGACCGATAACTTCGATGTGCCGGGGTCGGCTCACTGGTACTGGGGCGTGGAGGATGGTCGGCCGGGCACGCTGATAACGTACTTTGGCTATCAGGCGGGCTATCGCCTGAATTACGCGCAGATGGGGGCGGGGCAAACGCATCATTTTGCGCTGGCGGTGGCCGATGAAGCCGAACAGGTGGAATGGCGCAAGCGCCTGGGGCAGGCGGGCTATCGCGTGTCGCCGATCATGGATCGGATGTACTTCAAGAGCATCTACACCAGCGACCCGGACGGGCATATTGTGGAACTGGCCACCGTGGGCCCCGGCTTTATGACCGATGAAACGGTGCAGACCCTGGGCACGCGGCTGCAACTGCCGCCCTGGCTGGAACAGCACCGTGACCAGATTGAGCGCGGGCTAACCCCGCTGGAGGTGCCGCCATGGCAGGTGCCCGCATGACGACGCAGATGGATTATCATCACAACCAGCCGGTGGTGAAACGCGGCGAACTGCTGGAGAATGCCACGGCCGCCCTGCTCATGGTGCATGGGCGCGGCGGCGGCCCGGCCAGCATTCTGCCGCTGGTGGCGCATGTCACGGTGCCGGGTTTTGCGTATGTGGTGCCGCAGGCCAACGGCTTCACCTGGTATCCCAATCGCTTCATTGCCCCGCGGGCCAGCAATGAGCCGTATCTTGGTTCCGCGCTGGCCACCCTGGGCGACCTGCTGACGCAGTTTGAGGCGGCCGGCATCCCGCCGGAACAGACCATCCTGCTCGGTTTTTCGCAGGGGGCCTGCCTGGCCCTGGAAACCGCGGCCCGCCGTCCCCGGCGCTATGGCGGGGTGGTGGCCCTCAGCGGCGGCCTCATCGGTGCGCCGGGCGAACTCATCGGCTACCCCGGCCGGCTGGATGGTACGCCGGTCTTCATCGGGTGCAGCGATGTGGATGACCATATCCCGGTGGCGCGGGTGCATGAGAGCGCCGACCTGCTGGCCGGGCTGGGGGCGCAGGTGGAGAAGCGCATTTACCCCGGCATGGGGCACACCGTGAACCAGGATGAGATGGATTTTGTGCGCGGGTTGATGCAATCGCTTACCCGCTGAGCGCCGGGCCGGCCGTTTTAGCGCGGCCGGCCCTTCATCGTACTGGATGTTAGCTCGTGAGAACAGGATAGCGCCAGATGTTTACCCCAACGGCCATCGTGCCGGGATTTTTACAATCGCTGCCGGTGCAGCATTTTCAGGCCGCCGCTTTCCCGGCGGTGAACCCGGTGCACTGGATGAACGCCCATTTTGCGGTGGGCGGCTGGAGTCCCTTGCAGCGCCTCAGCGGCATGTTGACGGCCCACATGACGCAGATCGCGCCGTACAATGGCTTCACCTGGCACCCGCATCGCGGGCTGGAAATTTACACCTGGGTGCTGGAAGGCACGCTGTATCATGAAGATTCCACCGGCGGCCGCGGCGAACTGCGTCCGGGCGATCTTCAGCGCATGTTTGCCGGCGACTGGATTGAGCATCAGGAATTGAACCAGACCGGCGACCGCGTGCGCGTCATCCAGATCTGGTTTGCTGCTGACCGGCGTTATGCCCACCTCGCGCCGCATTATCAACAGCTTAATCGGGCTGACCTGCCGGTGCGCCAGGTGCAGGATGCACAGGTGTACAGCCTCATCGGTGACGATTCGCCCATGGAGCAGCACATCACCGGCCGGCTGACCGCGACCACGCTGGCGGCCGGCGGCACCACCTGGCTGGCTGCGCCGCGACCGGACGAAGATTTATTCGTCTATGTGACTGATGGCCAGGGCCGTACCGACGCGGCTCCCCTGGGGCAGTATGATGTGCTGCTGGCCCGCCCGGATCTGCCGCCGCTGGCCCTGCACGCCGGGGATACGCCGCTGCACTACCTCAGCTTTTATCTGCCGCGTTTCCTGCCGCAGTCCTGACCCCGGCCGGCCGGGATGCCTGTGGTCTCCCGGCCTCCCCTGAAGGGCAGCCCCTCCCCGCCACACGGCCAGGTTGCTATCCGCCTGTTTCATGGCACAATCAGCCGCATCGCCACAGCAGGCATTGAGGAGGCTTATGGTGCTGCAACATTTTTCCTGGGTGGAAGCCAGCCAACTGGCAGCCAGCGAGTACCCCCACGATGTCGAAGACCTGGCATTTCTGGCGCAGGCGGGCATCCGTGCCATTGTGACCCTCACCGAGTATCCCCTGGGCGGGAAGCGGCGCGGCGTGACCCCGGCGGATCTCATGCAGTTCGATTTTGTCTGCGGGCATTTCCCCATCGTGGACATGCGTGCCCCCGATGATCCTTTTCTGACGCACCGGGTGATGACGTTCATGGACGACATGCAGGCGCAGAACCGGCCGGTGCTGCTGCACTGCCTGGCCGGGCAGGGGCGCACCGGCACGCTGCTGCACGCTTATTATCTGCATCGCGGGCTAACGCTGGCGGCGGCTCAGGATCGGCTGAACACGGTGCGGCCGCGCAGCGCCTGGCAGTGGCTGACCGACGGGCAGCAGGCCTATCTGCAAACGCTGGCCAAAACACTGCAACAGGGCTGGCAGGTTTGAGAGGCCGTATTCCTGGGATACGGGCTGCCTGGTATAATGGGCGCAACACTTACTCCGCTTACACCTCAAAGGATAATCACCATGCAAACCGACCTGCGCGGGCGTGACCTCATCACCGAACAGGAATGGACGCGCGAAGAAATTGATACGCTGCTGGATGTCGCCTGGGATTTGAAGCGCAAACGCGCCACCGGCGAAGCCCACGCGCTGCTGCGCGATAAAGTGCTGGCCATGCTGTTCTTCTTCACCAGCACCCGCACCCGCACCATATTGACAGCGAAACGACGCAAATTTCCCACGGCGATACCGCCAAAGAAATTGGCGAAATCGTCGGCCGCTATTCGGATGGCATCGCCATTCGCCAGTGTGACTGGAAATTTGGCAATCAGTACATCCGCGATGTGGCCGCCGCCAGCCGCGTGCCGGTGCTGAATATGCAGTGTGAAGTGTATCATCCCTTCCAGGCGCTGGCCGACCTGATGACCATCATGGAGAAATTCGGCCGTGACCTGCGGAATAAGACGATCAACGTCTCCTACGCCTATGCTTCCAGCTACCAGAAACCGCTGTCCGTGCCGCAGAGCCTCATCCTGCTGATGACCCGCTTCGGCATGAACGTCCGCCTGACGCACCCGGAAGAATTTTCGCTGATGCCGGATATTGTGCAGCAGGCGCAGGACAATGCGAAGCAGAGCAAAGGCTCCTTTGAAATCCTGCATGATTTTGATGCCGGCTTCAAAGGCGCGGATGTGCTGTATCCCAAATCCTGGGGCTGCTGGATGACCACCGAAGACAAAAATGAATCGTCGTTGATCGGCAAAAAATACACCAACTGGATCACCGATGAACGCCGGATGGCGCTGGCCAATGACGATGCGATTTACATGCACTGCCTGCCGGCCGATCGCAATATCGAAGTCACCGACAGCGTGATCGACGGGCCGCAGAGCGTGGTGTACGATGAAGCAGAAAACCGCCTGCATGTGCAGAAAGCGGCCATGCTGCTGACCATGCGCTAGGGTCAAGCGGCGTGCCTGGAGCCGTCAGTTTCCCGCCGGGACTGGCGGCTTTCCGATTCTTAAAATGGGGCTATACTGAAAGCAGCGATCTATTTTTGACCTCGCCTGCACAGGACAGCATCTCCCATGATCGAAAAACTCGCTGTTGTCGCCATCGGCGGCAATTCTCTGATTGAAGACCCAAAAGACCCCGGCATCGCCCGCCAGTGGGATGCCGCCCGCAAAACCTGCCGCCAGATCGCCGGGATGATCGCGGCGGGCTGGCAGGTGGTGGTGACGCACGGCAACGGCCCCCAGGTGGGGTATATTCTGCGCCGGGGTGAAATCGCCGCCCGTGAAGGTATTCATGATGTGCCGCTGGATTTGATCGTGGCGGATACCCAGGGCAGCATCGGCTACATGCTCCAGCAGGGGCTGGATAATTCGCTGCGCCGCCTGGGGATTAACCGTACCTGCGCCACCATCATGACGCAGGTGCGGGTGGATGCGGATGATCCCGCTTTCCAGAACCCCACCAAGCCCATTGGCGGCTTTTTAAGCGAAGAAGATGCCCGCAAATTTGAAAAAGACGGCTGGCAGGTGATGGAAGATGCCGGGCGCGGCTGGCGGCGCGTGGTCGCCTCGCCCCGGCCGCGGTCTATCATCGAAATTAATGCCATTCAGGCGCTGATGCTCAGCGGCTATGTGGTCATTGCCTGTGGTGGCGGCGGTATTCCTGTCATCCGTAACGAGGTGGGCAGTATGCGCGGCGTGTATGCCGTCATCGACAAAGACCTGGCCAGCAGCCTGCTGGCGCAAACCCTGCGGGCCGATCTGCTGTTGATCTCCACCGGGGTGGAGCAGGTGGCCATTCATTACAACCGGCCGGAACAGCAAAATCTGGATCGGCTGACGATCCAGCAGGCGCGGCAGTACATTGCCGAAGGGCACTTTGCCCGCGGCAGTATGCTGCCCAAGATCGAAGCCGCCATTGATTTTGTGCAGAACGGCGGCCCCCGCGCCATCATCACCAACCCTGATAATCTGGAACGGGCGCTGCGCGGCGAAGCGGGTACGCACATTATCCCCGGAGATAGCCACGACAGTGTATAATCACGCGCCGGCAGGCTATGTTTGTCCGTTCTGCCGGCTGGCGCACGGGCAGGATAATCCGGGCTGGAATCAGCAGTCAGATGTGATTTATCGTGGGGCGCAGGCGCTGGCGTTCATCGCGCCGCTGTGGTGGGAGCAAAATCCGGCGCACGCCATCATCATCCCGGTGCCGCATATTGAAAATCTGTATGATCTCACCGCCGACCTGGCGCTGGCGGTGCATGAACTGACCCGGCAGATGGCGCTGGCTTTTAAGCAGGTGTACGGCTGTGCCGGTACATCCACGCGCCAGCATAATGAGCCGGCCGGCAATCAGGAGGTGTTTCATTATCATGTGCATGTGTTCCCGCGCTATGATGGCGACAACCTGTATGGCGCAGCCCGCCGGATGACCACCGGCGCGGAACGCGCTCCTTATGCCGCCCGGCTGCGGGCCTACTTTGCCGGTTTAACAGCGCAGTAGCAGGTGCCGCGGGACCACCTGTGTCCGCCGCCACCGAATCGAGATCGAGATAGCGAGTATGGCCACCATCAAAGACCTGCAATGTGTGATCTGCGGCCGCAGCTACCGGCCGCAGGAAGTGCAGTATACCTGCCCGGTGTGCGGCGAAGCCGGCACGCTGGATGTACGCTACGACTATGCCGCCCTGGCGCAGTCGCTTGACCGTGATGCACTTTCGCATAGTCAGCAAGAAGAGCGCAATATCTGGCGGTATAAACCGCTGCTGCCGCTGCGGCCCGAGGCTGTGGTGCCGCCGCTGAGCGTCGGCTGGACACCGGTATATGAATCCGCACGGCTGGCCGAGCGCCTGGGGGTACGGCAGGCTTTCGTCAAGGATGAAGGTCGCAACCCCACCGCGTCTTTCAAAGATCGTGCTAGTGCGCTGATCGTGGCGCGGGCGCTGGAGCAGGGGGTGCGCGTGGTCAGCACGGCCAGCACAGGCAATGCCGCCGCCGCGCTGGCGGGCATCATGGCTTCGGTGCCGGGCATGACCGCGATCATTTTTGTGCCGGCCACTGCGCCCGAAGCCAAAATTGCCCAGCTTCTGGTATACGGGGCCCATGTCTTCATGGTGGAAGACAGCTACGATGTGGCCTTTGACCTGTGTATGCAAACCTGCCTGGAGCAGGGCTGGTACTGCCGCAACACCGGCGTTAATCCCTTCACCACCGAAGGCAAGAAAACCGCCGGGCTGGAAATTGCCGAACAATTCGCCTGGAACCCGCCGGATGTCGTCGTCGTCTCTGTGGGGGATGGCAACATCATCAGCGGGGTTTACAAAGGCTTTTACGATTTGCAGCAGATGGGCTGGTTACAGCGGATTCCCCGCCTGATCGGTGTACAATCCAGTGGTAGCATGGCCCTGGTGCACGCCTGGGAGCAGGGCATCGCCGGGCAGGACATGCAGCCCATGCCGGCCGATACCCTCGCCGATAGCATTTCGGCCGGGCTGCCGCGTGACCGGGTGAAAGCGCTGCGGGCCGTCACCGCCACCGGGGGCGCATACGTGGCCGTGCCGGATGCCGCCATCCTGGCGGCCATCCCGGAACTGGCCCGGCTGACCGGGGTCTTTGCCGAACCGGCCGCGGCTGCGGCTTTTGCCGGGGCACAGCGTGCGGTAGAATCAGGGCACATCCATCCTGATGAAAGCGTGTTATTGCTCTTAACCGGCAACGGCCTGAAAGACGTGCGCCGGGCCGCGCAAACCGTCAGCGGGGGAGTGCGGGTAGCACCGGACATGAATGCCATCCGCCAGCTTGTGACGAAAATGGAACTCGTATGAAACCTGTCTATTCAATTGTTGCGCCGGTGTACAACGAAGCGAAGACGCTGCCCCTGTTCTATGAGCGCGTGCGCGATAGCCTGAACAGCACCGGCGAAACCTGGGAACTGGTGATGGTGAATGATGGCAGCCGGGATGAGTCGCTGCCGGTGATGCTGAGCCTGGCCCAGACCGATGCACGGGTGAAGGTGGTTAATTTTGCCCGCAACTTCGGCCATCAGGTGGCCGTCACCGCCGGCATTGATTATGCCACCGGCAGCGCCGTCGTCCTCATTGACAGCGATTTGCAGGACCCGCCGGAAGTGATCCTGGATTTGATCGTACAGTGGAAAGCCGGCTTTGACGTGGTGTATGCCGTGCGGACGAAGCGCGAAGGCGAAACCTGGTTCAAGCGTACCACCGCCAAAGCCTTCTACCGCTTCATCTACCAGATTACCGAAGTCAATATTCCGCTGGATACCGGCGATTTTCGCCTGATGGATGAAAAAGTGGTGCGGGTGCTGCGGCAAATGCGCGAACACAACCGCTTCATCCGCGGGATGACCGGCTGGATTGGCTTTAAGCAAACCGGGGTGGGTTACATTCGCAAACCACGCCATGCCGGCGAAACCAAATACCCCCTCAAGAAGATGATCGGCTTTGCGGCCGATGCCATCACCAGTTTTTCCTTCTTCCCGCTGCAAATCATGATCTACATGAGCGGGATGCTCGGCGTGCTGGCCGTCATCGCCGGCATCGTCATCTCGGTACTGCGGATTACGCGCGGCGGCGAATATTTTGGCGGCCAGGCCACCACCATCGTCGTGCTGCTGCTGCTCAGTTCGTTTCAGATGTTCTTCCTGTTCATCATCGGGCAGTATGTGGCGCGTATTTATGACGAAACCCGCGACCGCCCGCTGTATGTGGTGGCCTCGACGCAGGGCTTTGAGCTTCAGCCGCCGGCCACGCGGCTCTCGTCCGCCGGGCCGGGCAGCCTTCATCCGATCACACAGGTACCAGAGCAGACAACCACATGAGCGAATCCAGCGAATTACAGGGGCAGATCGCCATTTACCGGCGGCTGGTGGAGCGCTATGAACAACTCAATGCGGCGATTCAGCAGCTCATCAACAGTGCCAGGGAAGGCAGCGGCAGTAAAGAACTGTCGCCGGAAAATTTAAAGCATTATCGCCAGATGGCGCGGGAACGGGATGAAGTCTTCAGCGAAATGCGGGCGCTTCAACATCAGTTGATGGCCGACGACAGCAGTGAGTTCACCATAACGGGAGAAGATGACCGGTGATTACAGGACCGACGTTTGAAGAAATGCTGCATCCGCAGAAAATCGATCGCGGTATCCGGGCGCAGGCGCTGCGGGCCCTCAAAGAGAACCCGCTTGACCCCATCAACCTGTACAATGTCACCTGGCGCGATGCCCGTAACCAGGTCTATCACATTGTGCTGCCGAAAGAACTTACCGGCGTAGACGCGAATATCGTCGTCATCTACGGGATGGGCTTCCCCTCCGGCAGCCATAAAGTGGGCGCGGCCTATTCGGTGCTCATCGAAAAGCAGCTTCTGGGAGAAGTTGACCCCAGCAAACATACCCTGGTATGGCCCTCCACCGGCAATTATGGCATTGGCGGCGCATTCATCGGCTGTCGCATGGGTTATGATGCCATCGTGGTGCTGCCGGAAGGCATGAGCAAAGAACGCTACCAGCGCATCGAAAGCTACGGGGCGCGGATTATTCGTACCTTTGGCAGCGAAAGCAACGTGAAAGAAATTTATGATGAAGTCAACCGGCTGCGGGCTGAATCGGACAAGAACCGCATCCTGAACCAGTTTGAAGTAATGGGCAATTATCGCTTTCACTATCACGTCACCGGCAACACCGTGGCGGAACTGGCGCAGGAATTGCAGGCCCAGGGCGTGGGCAACGGCAAAGTGGCGGCCTACATTTCGTCCATGGGCAGCGCCGGCACCATTGCCGCCGGGGATCGCCTGAAGCAGTTGAACCCGGATCATAAAATCGTGGGGCTGGAGCCGATCCAGTGTTCCACGCTGTACAACAATGGCTACGGCGCACACGAAATTCAGGGCATTGGCGATAAACACGTCACCTGGATTCACAACGTCCTGAATATGGATGCGCTGATGTGCATTGATGATATGGACTCGGTGCGGCTGCTGCGCGTCTTTGTGGAGCCGGCCGGGCAGGCAGCGCTGGTTAAACATTATGGTTTTACGCCGGGGCTGGCCGCCTGCTACAGCGAAATTTTTGGCATCAGCGGCATGTGCAATATCATCGGGGCCATCAAAGCGGCCAAATATTATCGCCTGGGCAGCGACGATGTCATTGTGACGGTGGCCACCGACAGCACCGAGCGCTATCATTCGGTGCTGGATCACTTCCGGGCACAGCACGGCAACCTGACCGAAGCGCAGGCGGTGGGCCTGGTGGAGCGCGTCTTGCACGGGGCCGCCACCGATTGGACGCTGGCCGGCACGCCGGAGGTGCGCGAGCGCTGGCACAACCTGAAATACTATACCTGGGTGGAACAGCAGGGCAAAACAGTAGAAGAACTGGACGCACAGCGTCACCCGGCCTGGTGGCAGCAGCATCAGGCGCTGGTGAGCGAGATTGATGAACGCCTGGTGGCGCTGCGCGAGCAGCAGATGGCATAGCGCCGGGGCAGCTTGCTCCCGGAACAGGGCAGGGGCAGCAGGGCCATGTACCCGGATGATCGTGTGCTGGTGGGTGTTATTAATCGCAAAAGCGACCTGAAACGGCTGCTGGAACAGCGCTGGTATCGGATTCCGCAGGGGCAAATGCCGCGCGGGGTGTATGCCGAGTACCTCGCCTTCTTTCTCAGCGGCAGCGCGGCGCGGGGCAAGTCCGGCAGCGGCATTTATTACTATGCGGAACGGCGTGGGGTGGAACTGGCGTACCGGCGTGATCTGCTGCCGGAAGAAGCACAGCACCCCCGCGCCGGCGACGTATACTACCGTGTGCTGCTATCGGAGGCGGTGCCGCGCCTGCCGCCCATCACCAATCCCACCCGCCGCCGGCTGGATTTTATTCACACCACCTGGGATCGGTTTTTACAGGCGCGGCACGTTCAGGATTTGTACAGCCGGTCAGATTACTTTGTGGATCGCATTTACCATGCGCTGCGCGATGCCCGCTATCGGTCTGATCGCTACTGGGAGACGGAACAGCGCAGCACCGGCCATGCACCGCAGTTACGGGTGCTGTGTGAACGCGGCACCGTTGTCGCCGGCACGCAGCCCGGCAGCGAAGTGGATGTGCTGCTGGATGAACAGCAGTCCGATGATGCCATCCTGGCGCAAATACGGGCCCGCATTTTAAGCAAAGGCGGCCCCCTCACCGTGAATATTCCGCCGGTGCGCTGAGTGGCGGCACCAGATGGGCGGCTTTAACAGAAAGATTTTTGACGATGGCACTCTTAATTACGAATGCAACCGTGGTCACCGGGGAACAGCCGAATCGCCTTCTGCCGGATCATGCGCTGCTGGTGAAGCATGGCATCATCCGGGCGGTGGATACCACGGCAGCGCTGCGGGCGCAGTACCCGGAAGCCAGAGTGCTGGATGCCGCCGGCCAGTATGTGCTGCCCGGCAACATCTGCGCTCACACCCATTTTTACGGAGCCTATGCGCGGGGGATGGCCATCCCTGGCGCACCGGCCGCCAGTTTCCCGGAAATTTTGCGGCGGCTGTGGTGGCCGCTGGATCAGGCGCTGGACAGGGACAGCGTGCGGGCCAGTGCGCTGGTGTGCCTGGTGGATGCCATCAAACATGGCACCACCGCGCTCATTGACCATCACGCCAGCCCGAATTTTATCGCCGGCAGCCTGGATGTCATCGCGGCGGCCGTGAACCAGGCCGGGCTGCGGGCCGTGCTGTGCTACGAAGTGACTGACCGCAACGGCATGGAACAGATGCACGCCGGCATCGCCGAGAATGTGCGCTTTATGCAGACCCGCCATGAGCGCATCGCCGGGACGTTTGGCCTGCACGCCAGCCTGACGCTGAACGATGAAGCCCTGCACGCCTGCGCGGCCGCGCTGCCGGCCGGGGCCGGTGTGCATGTGCATGTGGCGGAACATGAAGCCGATGAGGAAGACAGCCTGCGCCGCAGCGGCCGCCGCGTGGTACCCCGCCTGGAGGCGTTTGGCCTGTGGAACGAGCGCAGCATCGCCGCCCACTGCGTGCATGTGGATGCCGCCGAGCGCGAAATTTTGCGCCGGCGCGGCGTATGGGTCACGCATCAACCGCGCTCCAACATGAACAATGCCGTGGGCGCGGCCGATGTGGATGGAATGCTGCGCGAAGGGCTGCGCCTGTGCCTGGGGAACGACGGCTTCAGCAATGCCATGTGGACGGAATGGAAAGCCGCCTACCTGCTGCATAAAGTGATCCACCGCGACCCGCGCCGGGCGAATGGCGCAGATATTTTCCACATGGCCACGGTGAACAATGCCCGCCTGCTGGAACAATTCTTCCCGCAGCAGCAGATCGGCACGCTGGCCGTGGGCGCACAGGCCGACCTGATCTTTGTCGATTACAAACCGTTTACCCCGGTCACGGCCGGCAATTTACCCTGGCATATTCTGTTCGGCTTTGAGCCGTCTATGGTGACGACCACCATCGTCGATGGCGTGATTCTGATGCAGGATCGTCAACTGCTGACGCTGAACGAAGCGGACATCATGGCCGAGGCGCTGGCGCTGGCCCCGGCCGTGTGGGAACGCTATACCCGCTATGCCCAAAATGCTTTACAGGATTAGGGCTTTGGCCCGCGGGCAAGCCATGTCGTTGCAACGGCAGTGGATGCAAGCGCCTGCGGCCTGCGCCAGCGCCGCGGGTGGGGCAGGCGATCAACAACTGGACACCGTGCCGCCATACGATTATACTCCCTCTGATACGGTGCGGCGTTAAGCGTGAGCCTGAGCGCAAGCCGCCACGCTGGCCGCAGGCGGCTCTTGAACAGGTTTAAGTGAGCCGGCTGTGCCGGGTAGTTCGGCCCGTAAGACCTGGAACGCATCAGGAGAGAAAGCCATCTTTCCGGGCGGGACGCGCCCCTGTCGCCACACGCAGCGCCACTGCTAACGCCCCTGGTGGGTGAAGGTAAGCGCAAACGTGCGCCAGAAGCCACGCGGATGGATCCGCTGTGGAGCGTCACAATCGTCTTCCTGACCGGCCGCATACCCTGATCTGCCGTGATGACATGATTGATGCAGGTTCATCAGCAAGGATACCGCGTTGAGTGACGAAAAAATTGCCAAAATTAAAACCCTGGCGGTGCTGGGTGGCACCGGCAAGGAAGGCTCGGCCCTGGCGAAACGCTGGGCGTTGAACGGCTACCGGGTCATCATTGGTTCGCGCAGCCTGGAAAAAGCCCGGGACGGCGTGGCCGAAATGAACGCTGAACTCGGCGGCGACTACCTGACCGGCCTGGCCAATGAGGAAGCGGCCCGCGCGGCCGATATTGTCGTCCTCAGCGTGCCCTACAGCGCCCACAAAGACACGCTCAACAGCGTGCGCCCGCACCTGGCGGGTAAAATTGTGGTGGACCTCACGGTGCCGCTGCAACCGCCGGCCGTGCGGACGGTGCATGTCCCCGAAGGCAAATCCGCCTGCCTGGAAGCGCAGGCCCTGCTGGGTGATGACGTGACGGTGATCGCGGCTTTCCAGAATGTGAGCGCCGAAAAACTCAAAGACCCGGCTTACGAAGTCGATTGCGATGTGCTGGTGTGTGGTAATGCCGAAGTCGCCAAAGCCGAAGTGATCGAACTGGTACGCGCGGCCGGGATGCGCGGCATTGATGCCGGCCCGCTGGCCAATGCGGTGGCGGTGGAAGCGCTGACCCCGGTGCTGCTGTATATCAACAAGAAATACAGCGTTAAAGGGGCAGGGGTTCGCATTACCGGGATCGCCCTCCAGTGACCGGGCCCGCGCCGGCCTTTACGGCCTTCGCGCTGCCTGGTATCCCCCTCATTCAGCCGGGGGATGACCTGCCGACGATCATCCTGGCGGCGCTGGCGGCGGCCGGCTTCACGCTGCGCGACGGCGATGTGCTGGTGATCGCCTCCAAAATCGTCTCCAAAGCCGAAGGCCGTTTTGTGCCGCTGGAGACGGTGCAGCCGGGGGAGGCCGCGCAGGCGGTGGCGGCCGTCACCGGTAAAGACCCGCGGGTGGTGGAACTGGTGCTGCGTGAAAGCCGCAGCATTTCGCGCCAGGCGCGGCACGTGCTGGTTACGGAGCATCGCCTGGGTTTTGTGTCGGCGAATGCCGGGATTGATGCTTCCAATGTGGACGGCGGCAGCAGTGTGCTGCTGCTGCCCGAAAATCCTGATGCGTCAGCGCAGCACCTGCGGACGGCGCTGCATCAGCGCACCGGCGCGACTGTCGCCATCGTCATCAGCGATACCCATGGCCGGCCGTTTCGCCTGGGGAATGTGGGCGTGGCCATTGGCGTAGCCGGGATGCTGGCGCTGACGGATTTACGCGGCCAGCCGGATTTGTTCGGTAAAAAGCTGGAGATCACCATGCAGGGCTATGCCGATCTGGTGGCTTCAGCGGCGCATTTGCTGTGCGGCGAGGCCGATGAAGGCCGTCCCGTCATCCTCATTCGGGGGCTGCCGTACCCGGCGGGTGAGGGCCGCGCTGCCGATCTCAATCGTGATCCGAAGCTGGATTTATATCGTTAACCTGCACTCTGGATGATATGCGGTGGCTGCACCTCCTGTCTCTCCTTCTGCTGATCCGGCGCTGGCGCTGCTGTGGCAGCGGCGTTCTATCCGGCGTTACACCCCGCAGCCGGTCGCGCCGGCCCTGCTCCACACGCTGCTGGATGCCGCGGCCCAGGCACCTTCGGCGCACAATCGCCAGCCGTGGCGTTTTGCCGTGGTGACGCAGGCCGCCGCCAGAGAACGCCTGGCGCGGGCTATGGGGGCGCGGCTGCACGCCGATTTGCAGGCCGATCATGTGCCGGCGGAAGTGATTGAGCGCGATGTAAGCCGCTCTTATGACCGGCTGACCGGCGCGCCGGCGCTGGTGGTGCTGTGCCTGTCCCTGGAAGATATGGACAGCTACCGCGATGAGCGCCGCCAGCACCATGAATACGTGATGGCCGTGCAAAGTACCGCCATGGCCGGGCAAAATTTGCTGCTGGCGGCCGCGGCGCACGGCCTGGGCGCGTGCTGGATGTGTGCCCCGTTGTTCTGCCCGGAGGTGGTGGCCGAAGCGCTTGACCTGCCGGAGGACTGGCAGCCGCAGGCGATCATCACCATGGGCTACCCGGCGCAGACCCGCACCGCCCCCCGCGAACCCCTGGAAACGAGGCTGCTGTGGCGCTGACGAAGCAGGTGCTGGTGCTGGTAGGCGGGGTGGGTGGCGCAAAACTGGCCCTGGGGCTGGCGCGGCAGTTACCCCCCGAACAACTGACCATCCTGGTGAACACCGGCGATGATTTCTGGCATTATGGGCTGCGAATTTGCCCGGATGTGGACACGCTGCTGTATACGCTGTCCGGGCGGGTAGACCCGGTGAATGGCTGGGGGCTGGCCGGCGACAGCACCATCATGCTGGAAGCCCTGCGCGAGTATGGCGAGGACACCTGGTTTCGCCTGGGCGATCAAGACCTGGCCACCCATGTCCTGCGAACGCATTTACTGCGCGAGGGCCACACGCTGACGCAGGTCATCGGCCGGCTGGCGGGAGCGATGGGCGTGCGGCCGGCGGTGCTGCCCATGAGCGATGCGCCGGTGGCCACCATGGTCGATACGCTGGAAGCCGGTGAACTGGACTTCCAGACCTATTTTGTGCGCCATCGCTGGCAGCCCACCGTGCGCGGCATCCGTTATGCCGGGGCCGCAGCGGCCACCCTGCCGGCGGCCGTCGCCGCCGCCATCGACCGGGCGGAGCTGATCCTCATCGCGCCTTCCAACCCCTGGCTGTCGATTGCGCCGATTCTGGCGGTGCCGGGCCTGCGGGCGGCCCTGCTGGGGCGGGCTGTGCCGCGCGTGGCCATCACCCCCATTGTGCAGGGGCGGGCCATCAAGGGCCCGGCGGCCAAAATGATGCAGGAACTGGGTTACAGCGTCACCCCGGCCACGGTGGCCGGCTATTATGGCGACGTGATTAACGGCTTCGTCAGCGATGTGCAGGATGCTGCCTGCCGGCTTCAAGGATTGCGAACCATTGCGTTTGATACCATAATGAAGACCGATATGGATAAAATGCGGCTGGCGCAGCAGGTGCTGGACTGGATAGAAGGGTGGGCATGAGATGACTGTCTGGGCCGTGATTCCCGTCAAGCCCTTGAATCGTGCCAAGAGCCGCCTGGAAAAAGTGCTGTCCCCGGAACAGCGTCATGATCTGGCGACGATGATGTTCCGCCAGGTGCTCAGCGTGACCACCGCCACCCCGCAGATCACCGGCACCATGGTCATCAGCCGCGACACCCGCGCCATTGGCATCGCCCGCGAATTCGGCGCGAAGACCATTCAGGAGAGCAGCTATTCTGACCTGAATCCAGCGCTGGAACGCGCGACCGGGGTCATTCGGGCGTGGCGGGCCGGGGCCATGCTCATTCTGCCGGCCGATTTGCCCTTCATCACCGCCGCTGACCTGGCCGCCGTCGTCAACCGCGGGCACGATATTTCCAGCATCGTGATCGCCACTGACCATCACCGCAACGGTACCAACGTGCTGCTGGTGCGCCCGCCGGGGCTGATCGGTTATGCTTACGGGCCGGGCAGTTTTGAGCGCCACCTGGCCATGGCCGCCCAGGTACGCGCCCAGGTGTCCCTGTACGAATCGGAACAGACGCTGCTGGATATTGATGAACCTGATGATCTGGAACAGTATAATCTCCGCGTCGAAAGCGGTCATTATGAATATTTAAAACCTTTCTTAAGTTTAACCACCTGATTCCAGAGGAGGATCTGGCTTATGGCCGACCGGGTAGCCATGTATTTGCAGGACGCGCATCCGCTGGCGGATGCCATCCAGTACGTGAAATACGCCGAAGCGCGGGGTTTTGAGGCCGTGTGGCAGGCCGAAAGCCGCCTGGTGCGGGATGCCATTGTGCCCATGGCGGCTTTTGCGGCCACCACCTCGCGCATCAAGATCGGTTCCGGGGTCATCAATAACTGGACGCGCAACGCGGCCGTGGTGGCCGCCACCTTTTTAACGCTGGATGATCTGGCGCAGGATCGCATCATCTGCGGCATCGGTGCCTGGTGGGATCCGCTGGCGGCCAAAGTGGGCATCAAGCGCGATAAACCGCTGCTGGCCATGCGTGAGGTGGTGCAGGTGGTGCGCCGCCTGCTGAACCGTGAGCGCGTGACGTTCCACGGCGAATTTGTGCATCTGGATGATGTGGAACTGGATGTGGTGCATGGCCGCAAAGAGCCGCGCAATGTGCCCATCTACATCGGCGCGACGGGGCCGCAGATGATGGCGCTGACGGGCGAAATTGCCGATGGCGTGGTGCTCAATTATCTGGTTTCGCCCAAATACAACGAGGCGGCGCTGGAACAACTGGAAAAAGGCGCGAAGCAATCCGGCCGCACCGTGTACGATATTGACCGGCCGCAGCTCGTGGTGTGCTCGGTCGATCAGGATCGCAAAAAGGCGCTGGACGGGGCGCGTAAGCTGGTGACGCAGTACCTGGGGCAGCAGCCGCACATCATGAAAGCCAGCGGCGTGCGCCAGGAACTGCTGGACGAGATCGGCCAGGTGCTGACGTGGCCGGCCACCGAGGCGCAAATTCTGGAGGCGATGAGACTGGTGCCGGATGACGTGGTGCAGATGATTACTGCTTCCGGCACGCCGGAGGAAGTAAAAGCCAAAGTGCGCGAATACGTGGCCTCCGGCGCGACCTGCCCCATCCTCTACCCCCTGGGCGATGATGTGCGCCTGATGATTGATACGTTTGCGAATGGCTATTCGCGCTAATTCGGCGGCCGGGGAGGGCTGGCTGCCGCTGCTGGCATGGGCGCTGTTCTGCCTGGTGGCGGGCAGCGTCTTCATCGGCTATGTTGCGGTCAGTTTAGCCGCCGGCGGCGGGGTGGTTGTCCTGCCGCTGGACGATGTGTACATTCACTTTCAGTATGCCCGCCAGCTCGCCAGCGGCCAGCCCTATGTGTATAACCCCGGCCAGCCGCCCACCTCCGGCGCAACCAGTTTTCTGTATCCTTTCGTGCTGGCGGCGGGCTATCTCCTGGGGTTTCAGGGGTTAAACCTGGGCCTGTGGGCGCTTATCGTGGGGGCGCTGGCGCTGCTGGCTTCATTGCAAACGCTGTATCTGCTGTGCCGGGCGCTGGCGGTGCCGGTATGGCTGAGCGTCCTGTGCCCGGTGCTGTTTGCCGGTACCGGGGTGGTCGCCTGGCATTACCTGAGTGGCATGGAAACCGGGCTGATGAGCCTGGCGGCGCTGCTGACGCTGTTGATGGTGGTGCAGCAGCGGCCGCGGGGCTTTGTGCTGGCGGCGGCGGCGCTGGCGCTGCTGCGCCCGGAAGGCGGCATCATGGCGGTGCTGGCCTGCGGGGCCATGCTGCTCACGCTGCGCCCGGCCACCTGGCGACAGCGGTTGTTCCTGCTGCTGCCGCTGGCGGCGCTGGCCCTGCAACCGCTGGTCAACTGGCTTATCACCGGCACCTTCATCGCTGCTGGCAATCAATCCAAATCCATCCTGGGCATGGTGCCTTTCATCCCGGAAGTGGTCATTGACCGCATCGGGACGAATTGGGCCCGCACCTGGCGCGATTTTTTCACCGGGCAGGATGCGGAATACGGATCATTTTTGCCGCTGCTGAATGCGCCGCTGGCGCTGGTGGGGCTGCTGCTGGCCCTGCGGCGGCCCGCCTGGCGCACGATGGGCCTGCTGCTGATCCTGTGGGCGCTGGCCGTGACGGCGGCGGTCGCCACGCTGGATACGGCTTTCTGGCATTTTCGGCGCTACCAGCTTCCGATCATGGCGCTGTTCTTCCCGCTGCTCATGCTGCCGCTGGCGGCCGGATGGCGTGTTGTCGCCACCAGCCGCCGCCGTTACAGCCTGTCGCTGGTGCTGCTGGTGGGGGCGGGGATCGTGCTGGCCGCGTCATCGCGCCAGTTTTTGGCGTATTATACGCTGAATGTGCACTACGTGGTGGCGCAGCCCCTGAGCATGGCCCGCTGGCTGGCGGCCCACACTCCGCCGGCCGCGGTGGTGGCGGTGCATGATGCCGGCATGATGCGTTATATGGGTGGGCGCACCACCCTGGATATTGTCGGCCTGACCACGCCGGGCGCAGCCGATTACTGGCGCAATGGGCCGGGGTCGGTGGCGGAATTCCTCATGCGCCGGCAGCCGGATTATATCGCCTCCTATGGCGACGGGCATGGCTACGGGCTGGCCCTCATCGCGGATACGTCGCTGTACGGCGAGCCGCTGGCGGGCTTCCCGGTGGCGCTGGCGGCCGGGTCTAACGTGGCGCTGGCCGCCCCGTTTCAGGGCATCTATCAGCCGGATTACGCGCCCCAGGCGCGGCGCGAAACGGCCTTGCAGACCAGCATTCAGCCCTATCTGGACGGTTTTCGCATGGTGGCGGCGGTGAATGTGGCGGATGTTGCCTCTGAGCGCGAGTATGCCTATCGCTGGCAGAACAGCCGTGCCCCGCAGGGCTTCCCGACCGATGTCTACGAAATTGCGTATGTGAACTGCGCGGCGGACTGCCGCCTGCGCGATGGCGGCCGGCGCATCAACCATGAAGAAGCCTTCACGGTGCCGGTGACACCGGGGCAGGCGGTGATCCTGGTGACGCGGGTGAACGCCATGCATCGCGTGGAATACAATGTCTATGCTGATGAGCAGTTTGTGGGCACGCGCTTTGTGCCGCAGGAACGCGGCCGATGGCTGGAAATTCCCACCCTCATCCCGGCCGCGCTGGTGACGGACTCCACGCTGACGCTGCGTATCCGGGTGAACAGCCCGGACGGCGATTACATGCCGTATTATCATTTGCTGTATCAGGGTGATTATGCCGTGCCCGCGCCGCCGGCCGCGCCGCTGGTGCAGTTCCAGGATGGGGCGCTGCTGCTGGCCGACCTGGTGCAGCGCCTGGAAGGGCGAACGCTGCAACTGGATGTAACGTGGTTCACGGGGCAGGGGGCCCGGGGCGATTACGCCATCTTCGTCCATGCCTATGCCGGTGATGGCAGCCAGCC
>JALOOI010000087.1 GCA_025454495.1 Anaerolineae bacterium | reverse complement strand
CGACGACGGCAGCGGCGGCGACATCGCCCGCGACCTGGCGCAAAAAATCGACAGCACGCGCCAGAAATTGAGCGAACTCATCGCCAGCACCACCGGCGCGTCGCTGCGGCAGAATACCGACCTGGTGGACGAAGTGCCGCCGCCGGCCAAACCCGTCCACCCGATGGATCAAAAAGCGGTGGATGAGGATATGGCGCGGCGCATTTCGCGCCTGTCCCGCCCGGATGCCGGCGAAAAATCCTGAGCGCCGGTTAAACGTTGGGCAGCCGGCACCGTTTTTGTGTTATTGTCATGAAAAGCGTTCACACCCCCTGGCAGGAGGATGGCCCGTGTTACCGGTTGGCGTGGTCGGCAAGAGCAAATATCAGCCCTATGTGGTCTATGCGCTGATCGCCATCAATATGGTGGTCTTCATCTGGGAATTGTACGTGCAGTCCCTGGGGCAAAATGCCTTCATCGGGGCGCTGCGGGCCTATGCGCTGAACGTGTGTGAAGTGGGGGTGGAGCCGCTGCCGGGGCTGGCGCTGGACAGCCTGCGGAGCATGTTCCTGCATGGCGACCTGCTGCATTTGTTCGGCAATATGCTGTTCCTGTGGGTGTTTGGCGGCAAAGTGGAAGAATATTTCGGGCGGGTGCCCTTCCTGGTGTTCTACCTCATCGTGGGCCATGCGGCCGCCCTGGGGCATGTGCTGTTCGGCGGGGTGGTGTGCCTCACCAGCGGCAGCACCGCCGGCCTGGTGATCGGGGCCAGCGGGGCCATCGCCGGGGTGATGGGCGCGTTCCTGTTCCTGCATCCGGGGGCGCGGGTGCGGACCCTCATCGGGCTGTTCCGCCCCTTCTTCTGGGAGATGAAGCTGCCGGCCATCCTGTTCCTGGGCTACTGGTTCATCCTGGATGTGCTGAAAGGCATCGGCTGGATTTCGTCGCTGGGGGTGGCGCACTGGGCGCACATCGGCGGCTTTGTGGCCGGCTTCGCGCTGGTGTTCGTGGCCACCCTGTTCTGGCGGCCCGCGCCGCAGGCCGACCCCTTCGCCTACCTGGATGAATAACCCGCAACCGCAACCGCAGCCGCGCCGGTGGTCAGATTGCGCCGGCGCGGCCCGCTGTTTTCACGGTTAGGGTTGGGGTTGGGGTTACGATTACGGTCAGGGATATTTGCGGTTCAGCAGCCGCGCATAGGGAATCGTTTCGCGCACGTGGGGCAGCCCGCAAATCCACGCGACGGTGCGTTCCAGCCCCTGGCCAAAGCCGGCATGGGGCACGGTGCCGTAGCGCCGCAGGTCCAGGTACCAGGCATAATTTTCCACCGGCAAATGCTGCGCCTGCAATTTGCTCACCAGCACATCATGGTCATAAATGCGCTCACTGCCGCCGATGATCTCGCCGTAGCCTTCCGGCGCGAGCAAATCCACGCTGCGGCAGCGCTCCGGGTTGCCCGCCACCGGCTGCATGTAAAACGCCTTCACCCGCGACGGGTAGTGATACACGAACACCGGCTTATCGAACATCTCCGTCAGCGCGGTTTCGTGCGGGCTGCCAAAATCATCGCCACGCTCAATCTTTAAAAGCTGCTGCTGTTCGGGGTCGGTGGTGGCGGCGGCCAGTTGCTCCAGGCGATCCACCGCCTCATCATAGCTGATGCGGTAAAAGCCGGGGGTGATGGCCTCCAGTTTGCTCACATCGCGCTCAATGAGCGCCAGTTCCGGCCGATTTTTGGCCAGCACCTGCTGCACGATGTAACACACCAGCCCTTCCTCCAGGCTCATCAGGTCTTCCAGCGAGCAGTAGGCCAGTTCCGGCTCCAGCATCCAGAATTCGATCAGGTGGCGGCGCGTCTTGCTCTTTTCGGCGCGGAAGGTGGGCCCGAAGCAGTACACTTTGCCGAAGGCGGCCATGTTGGCCTCATTGTAAAGCTGGCCCGTCTGCGCCAGGTAGGCCGGCTCGCCAAAATAATCCAGCGCGAACAGGGTGGTGGTTTCTTCGCCGGCCGCCGGGGTGATGATGGGCGTATCCACCAGCAAAAAGCCCTGCTCATCCATAAAGTCGCGCATGGCTTTCACGATGGTGGCGCGAATGCGTAAGATGGCCCACTGGCGCGTGCTGCGTAACCACAGATGCCGGTTGTCCATCAAAAATTCTACGCCATGCTCTTTGGGGGTGATGGGGTAATCCTGCGCCATTTGCCCCAGGTGCAGCGTTTGAATGCCGATCTCGTAGCCGCCGGGGATGCCGGGGGCGCGGTCATCCGCCCGCACGCTGCCGGTGATGATGACCGACGATTCCTGCGTCAGCGTGCGGGCCACCTCAAACTGGTCTTCGGCCATCTCTTTCTTAAACGCCACACACTGCACCTGCCCGCTGCCATCGCGCAGGCGAATAAACTGAAGCTTGCCTTTATCGGTGCGGTCATACACCCAGCCGCGCACCTGTACCGTTTGTCCCACATACTGCCCGATGTTCCGTAAGTCGATCAGGGCGGTCACGATGATGATCCTTTCCAGACGGCCGATGAATAATGGGCCCCATTATAACACGCGCCCGCCCCCGGCCGCGCCTTTGTGTAATGTGCCGAAAGAATGGTTGGAGAACGGTTAAAATCCACGACGGCCGGGCCCGCCGCAGCCACCCCGCCGGCTAAAATATTACCATTCTGGTGGTTTTATTACAGGAAAAGGTTTTCTAATGTGCAAAGTGTACAGGAAAAGGTTTTCAATTTTGCGCAGATTGCAAAGATTTTACAAACGCTTAAGCAAAAAGCCCCTATAATGAGCGTAAAGTAAACCTGTGAATTGTCACAATAAAACAATGACAATCTCAATTTGTCATAAAATCGTCAAATCAATTATCGTGAAAGGCAATTCACCTGCACACGCAGTCCAATAACACAGGTAAAGTGTGAGGGGTCACATGATTAATCAGTATTTGAGTGATATCCAAATTTCCTACGTAGAAACTCCGCGTCACTGGTGCCCACATTCAGAAAAATATACCGGAGCCGACAGCCTCATCACTGCCCTGCGCGAGGGGTGGTCGGTGAACCGTATTGTGTCCCGGCAGGATGTGCTGTACAGCGGCGCACGGCATACGTCCATCTACTACTTTGAGCTTCAGCGCGATGACCGCACCGTGACCATGCCCATCATCAGCACCCCGTTCATTGTGCGCTTTGTGGCTTCGCTGCAACTGCGCGTCATCCACACGGCGGATTCCGAACGGGCCGACCCGCGCATCACCGCCGAAGAACCGGCGCTGCAAGAACTGGCCCTGGCCTGATGGGCGATCTGTGCCCGGCGTTGTTCAAATGCCACGACTGCCCTTATAATAGTCTTCAAGGTGCGTTAAGCTGTTTTTAACGCGCTTTGTTGTATAGTGCATCGTGGCTCATTGTGAAAAAAGGAGCATGGGTCAACATGATGTCGAATGCCCAGAATTACCACATTCAATATCCCGGTGTCACCAATCAACACTGGCACGCGGGTTCCGGGCGCTATGCCGGTGGCGATCACCTGCTGACGGCCCTCACCGATGGCTGGATGCTGCATCGCTGCGTCCAGGTCACCCACACCTACGCCGGAATGCGTTTCGTCACCGTCTACCAGTTCGAGCTGGAACGCGGCGGCGAAGCGATGACCATGCCGGTGATTACCAACCCCTATATTGAGCGCTTTTTGCAGACCAGCGGAATTCAGGTGGTGGATGGCGCACAAAACAAGGAAGAAGCCGCCTGAGCGCAACCCGCACCGTCCCCGTGATGCGGATTGAGGGACACACCTGCGCCACCGAAAATAGAAAATAATTTTTGCGGTACTCTCCCAGGACGCGGTTCGCCACGTCCTTTTTTTGTGCGGCGTTTTCTCAGCCGGCGTTTATTGACAGACGGACGCTCGTCCACTACAATCAATTTAAGTTCATCAGGGGCGAAATACATGCAGCACACATGTTGTTGTTGTTGTCCGAACACCGGGAGGTTACTGCCGCTTTAGACAACAACGACTGAACCAGAGCATTATCTGAGCCAGCAATCGCTAAAGCGTGGACACTTCCCACTTGAGGGTATTGTGCCACGCTTTTTTCATGGATTGCTGGCTTTTTTCATCACCGGGACGCACAGGCACACCAGACAGCATGGGAACAGAGGATAGCAGATGAGCGCCATCAGAAAAATTGATTACCTGCCGACGGCCGTCTCGTATCACACGCTGGAAAGCCAGATCGGCAATACGCCGCTGCTGGCCTTTCGCCGGCTGACGCAGCATTTGCCGCATGAGGTGCAGGTGTATGCCAAAGCGGAATGGACGAACCCCGGCGGCAGCGTGAAAGACCGCGCGGCCTGGAACATCATCCAGCAGGCCGAAAAAGATGGCCGGCTGACCCCGGATAAGATCATCATGGACAGCACCAGCGGCAACACCGGCATCGCCTATGCCATGATCGGCGCGGCAAAGGGCTACCGGGTGAAGCTGTTCCTGCCGGCCAACGCCAGCCCGGAGCGCATCGCCATTTTGCAGGCCTACGGGGTAGACCTGGTGTTCACCGACCCGCTGGAAGGCAGCGATGGCGCGATTTTAGCCGTGCGCGAGCTGGCCGCCCGCGAACCGGAGCGCTATTTCTATGCCGACCAGTACAATAACCCGGCCAACTGGCAGGCGCATTATCACAGCACCGGGGTGGAAATCTGGCAGCAGACGCACGGGCACATCACGCATTTTGTGGCCGGACTGGGCACCAGCGGCACCTTCATGGGCACCACGCGCCGCCTGAAGGATTACAACCCGCAGGTGGTGGCCATCTCGGCGCAGCCGGATTCGCCCTTTCACGGCATCGAAGGCTGGAAGCACATGCCCACGGCCATCAAGCCCGGCATTTACGAAGCCGCGCTGGCCGATATGGATGTGGGCATTAGCACGGAAGACACCTACCGCATGGCGCGGCGGCTGGCCCGCGAAGAAGGCTATCTGGTGGGCATCAGCAGCGCGGCGGCCATGGTGGCAGCGTTGCAGGTGGCCGAAGACCACGCCCGCGCCGGCCGGCCGGCCCTCATCGTGACGCTGTTCCCGGATAACGCCTACAAATACCTCACCGAGTCCTTCTGGCGCGACTGAGCGCCCGCGGCCGGGCCGGCCCGACCGGGGCCGGCCCTGTCCCGCTCATCATGCGTTCATAACCCATTCATATACAGCCACAGCCGGCCGTTCAGGATAAGGTATCGGCGGCTGTTTTTGGGAGGCTGTGAATCGTATGGCACGCAAATTTATTTTACTCTTACTATCGCTGATATTGACGGGCGGGCTGCCGCTGCTGGCGGCCCGTACTGATCGTCTGTCTAACCCGGCTGTCAGCATTAACCCGGCCGATGGTATTGATCTTCAGGAGGCGACGGCCATCGCCCTGGGGCAGTATCCGGGGGCGCAGGTGGTGCTGGCGGAACTGACGCGGCGCGGGCCGCGCCAGAGCGGGCCGCAGGCGTGGGATGTGAAGCTGAACAACGGTCTGGCCGTCTATGTGGATGCCGCCAGCGGCGCGATCCTGGAACTGGAACCGTGGAGCCAGGCCCGCGAAGTCCGTGGCGGGCGCGGGCGCGATGAACGCGGCGGGCCGCCCCCCTGGGCCGGTTTCCCCGGCGGGCGGCGGGCGTGGGAAGCGCAGCAGGGGCGTGCCCCGGCGCAGGGTGTCCCGGCCCAATCATCCCCGGCGACCACAGCCATCACGCTGGAGCAGGCCACGGCCATCGCGCTGGCACAGTATCCGGGAGCGCAGGTGGTGCTGGCGGAACTGACGCGGCGCGGGCCACGCCAGAGCGGGCCGCAGGCGTGGGATGTGAAGCTGAACAACGGTCTGGCCGTCTATGTGGATGCCGCCAGCGGCGCGATCCTGGAACTGGAAGCCTGGCGTTAGGGGCGGGGCGGCGGGCGGCCCTTTTGCGGCCGCCCGCGGCACTCACCAGCCGGTGCCCAGGCCGGAGGGGTTCATGGGCACATCGTTGAAGCGCACTTCAAAATGCAGGTGCGGCCCGGTGGAATTGCCGGTGCTGCCCACCAGCCCGATCACCTGCCCCACCACGGCCACCTGCCCGCAGCCCAGGTTGCGCTGGCTCATGTGGCCATACAGCGTGGAAAAAGCGCCGTGGGCCAGCACAATGGCTTCGCCATAGCCCCACCGGCTGAAGCCGGAGAACAGCACCGGGCCCGTCTGGGCGGCATAGACCGGCGTGCCCACCGGCGCAGACAGATCAATGCCGGTGTGGCCGGCGTAAAAGCCGCGCACCCAGCGCCCGCCCGGCAGCGGGTTGCCCCAGAAGCTGCCGCCGCCGGCCGGCACATTGCCACAGCTCCCCGCCTGGCCCGCCGCAAAGGTCACGCTGACGACGTTGCCATTTTCGTCTTTTTCGGCATTGTAGCCGGGGTTCCACGTGATCGGCTCGCCCTCACCGCCGGGGATGAAGACGGTGAGGCCGCCGGGCAGCCGGGCGGTGGGGTCGGTGCCATACAGGTTATTCAGCGGAAAATCAATAATATCCAGCGGATTGGCCACCTTATAGGTCGTCGCCAGTTCCGCCACGGTTTCTTCGCGGGTGCCCAGCACGCGATGACATACGCCATCGGTCGGCGGGATGGTCAGCACATCGCCCACGCGCAGCACAAAGATAATGCGCCGGTCATTGCACCAGGCGATGCTCTCCGATTTGAGGTTGTAGCGGCGCGAGATGGCATCAATGGTATCGCCGCGCACGATGGTATATTGCACAAAACTGCTGCGCGGGCGATCCCCTTTGATGACGGTGAACGGATCATAATTGAGGGTGAAGCGGCTGCCCTCCTGGAGCAGCGGCGCGGCCAGCAGGGCCTGGCGCTGCTGCGGGCTGAGCGTCGCTTCCGCCGCGACCACCAGAGCCGGGGCCGCATCGGGCGGCAGGGTGGGCAGGGTTTCGGCCGGGAGCAGCGTGGGGGGGGGGGTGGCGGTGGCCACCCCGGCGACTTCCGTCGCCGCAACCGCAACCGTAACCGTAACCGCGGGCCGCGGAGCGGGAGCCGGCCCCGGCAGCAGCAGCAGCGCCACCGCCCCCAGGGTGAGGGCCGCCGCCCCCAGCAGCGACAGCCAGGCCACCGCGGTACGCCAGCCGGCCGGCCGCGCCGGCACCGGCCGAATGGCCAGCGAGGGGCTGGTATCTTCCTGCGGGTGAAAAGGCGGTTCGGTGAATGTGCTCATGCTGCGTGCTTTCTCCGTCAACAACGGTTGCCACGCCTGATGATGCGCCATTCCGCGCCAAAAAGACAGAGTTTGTTTCTGACGATTGCCCTGCGGGGGCGTTTACGGCGGGCGAATGCTTTGCGCCGGCGGCGTGGGGTTGTCATCGTCTGCCGGGCGCTCCGGCGCTGCCGGGCCGGTCAAGCGCCGCCGGCGCTCAATGGCAGATTGCGACCACTCCAACCGCAGTACCTGAATATTTTTCTTGATGGCCACGAAGCGCAATTGTAATTCCGGCCAGCGCTGCTGCTGCTCTCTGGCCGCGCGGCGGGCGGCCTGCACCGTCATGGCACCGGTGTCTACGGCACGGCTCAGTTCGATGATGTCGTGCTGAAAATCCAGCGCATCCTGCTGCAACTGGTTCACACTCTGAAAAATATCGAAGTAATGCCCGGCGATACGGTAGATCACGGTATCTTTTGGCGCATCGGCCAGGGTGTGCAGAATTTCTTCCTGGCTGCGGCTGGCTACTTTGTCCAGCGCCGTTTCCAGGTCGGCCGCAGCGCTGTCTAACGCCCCGGCTTCGCTGAGCAGTTCCGCCAGCAGCGCGTTCAGCGACTGCAAATCATAACGCTGTGAGAAAAGATGCAGGATCGCAATCACCGGCAGGTAAATAACCAGAATGATGCCCAGAACCTGGACGGGGATGATGCCGGTAATCTGGGGCAGGCTGGCGGCCAAAAAGGAGGTAATCAGCGCCAGTGCAATAACACGAACATCATTCCTGCTGGATTCGACCATGGTGGCTCCGGCGCTCCAGCAGGAGGGTCAGCAGCACAAACGCCAGGGACAGGATCGCCAGGGCGAAGAAAATATCCGGCTGATAGGCTTCGCGGATGTAGGCAAACACAATCGCCGCCGCAATGCCGGCCAGGATGCCCAGGAAAATGGAGCGATAGCGTTCATACACTTCAAAGAGGAAAGGTGGGGTTTTCATTGTCGCGTATGGTGCCTCACAGTCAGAACTGTTTTGATTGTGCGATGTTTATTATACGCCAAACGCGCCTGAATACCAGCAAGATTGTTCTGTAAAGGCGTTTACCCGCGCTGTGCCAGTTCCGCCAGGGCCAGGCGGCACCACTGCTGGTAGGCCAGCGACTGCCAGTAGGTTTGCTGCGCGGCGGCCCCCATCGCCCGCAGCGCGGCCGGGGAATGCTGCGCCAGCAGGGCCGGCACCGCGGCGGCGCTATCCGTGCTGAGGCTGATCTGCTCCCAGGCAATCTGTCGCCGGAAGGGACGCACGTCCACATCGCCCACCAGCAGCGGCACGCGACCAAGCTGCATGGTTTCGTACAGCCGGTAGGAATTGGTGCCATACCCGCGCGGGCACAGGCCAATATCCGCCGCCAGCAGCGCCCGCACATAAAAGCGTGTGCCGTGGTTGCCATCCACCAGCCACACATCCGGTCGATTTTGCAGCAGGTCGGCCAGTTCGCGGCGCACCGGGTGGTTACGCAGCGTGCCCACGAAAGAAGCCAGGTAGCGCCGGCGCGGGGGGAACCACGGCTGGCGATGCGGCCGGCACAGCAGCGGGATGGGAAGATGCTCCGGCAGGCGCGGCGAGGCATGAAGCTGCACCACCGCCCCCACATCAATCACCGTACCATCATCATACTGCACCACGGTAAATGTGCGCCGGTCATCGCGCAGGGCCGCCGCCACCCCCTGCGCCAGTTCGGTGCGCCCGGTGCTGGCATACTCATGATTCAGGTGCCAGCGCGTCCAGAACACCGGCAGATAATGCCAGTCGGCGCGGGCGGGATCGGTCGTCAGCAGGTGTGGTTGCCGCTGCAAATAGCGCAGCATATCCTGCTCCACGCCGTAGCCATCCCGCGGGTTATGCGGCGGGTAGCGCGGCACGTTTTGCGTGGCCGGCTGGAACTGCGGGGCCACGGGCAGGAGGTAAATTTTCATCGGCAGCACCCTTCTGCATCGGCCGGGGGCGGATACGCAGCAGGGGCACGCCGTCGCGTACCCCTGAGATCATCTGAAGCCAGTGACACCCTGATCCCGCGCTTCCCTCAGCTTGGCGGGTACCGGGAACATACAGCATCGCGCCAGGCGGGGCCCGTCATCCCTCCCCTGCGAGAACGGGAGACAGGGTGAGGGCAATATCCTGCGCCCTCATCCCCCGGCCCCTTCTCCCGAATGGCGAAGGGGTGCAGGGCAGGCGGCGTTTTGGCTGTCCCTCGCCTGGGGGAGAGGGAAACAGGGTGAGGGCAAAATTTTTACGTCACGCGGTGGCAGGTGCCGGGTGACCCGGCCCGCACTTTACGTCACGCGGTGGCAGGTGCCGGGTGACCCGGCCCGCACTTTACGTCACGCGGTGGCAGGCCGCCCAATGACCCGGCAGCACTTCCACCAGCGGCGGATCCGGGTCATGATGGCACAGCTCAAATTCCACCGGGCAGCGGGTGTTAAAATTGCAGCCGGGCGGCGGGTTGGCCGGGCTGGGCAGGTCGCCGCGAATGATGATGCGCTGGCGTTTTTCTTCCACCGTTGGGTCGGGCACCGGCACCGCCGACAGCAGCGCCTGGGTGTAGGGGTGCAGCGGATTTTCGTACACGTCTTCCGTGGGCCCCAGTTCCACAATCTTGCCCAGGTACATCACCGCCACGCGGTCGCAGATGTGCCGTACCATGCTCAGGTCATGGGCGATGAACAGGTACGTCAGCCCCAGTTCATCCTGTAGCTGTTCCAGCAGGTTCACCACCTGCGCCTGAATGGACACATCCAGCGCCGAAATCGGCTCATCGCACACGATGAAACTGGGGTTCAGCGCCAGAGCGCGGGCAATGCCGATGCGCTGGCGCTGCCCGCCGGAAAATTCATGCGGGTAGCGGTTGATGAAATAGGGGTTCAGCCCCACTTTTTGCAGCAGCGCTTCCACAAATTCCTGGCGTTCATTTTTGCCGGTGTACATGCTGTGGATTTGCAGCGGCTCACTGACGATGCTGCCCACGGTCATGCGCGGGTTGAGCGACGCAAACGGATCCTGAAAGATGATCTGCATTTGCTTGCGCATTTTACGCATTTCGGCCGGCGGCAGGGTGGCCAGGTCTTTGCCTTCAAATTCCACCGAGCCGGCCGTGGGCTTATACAACTGCAAAATGGTGCGGCCGGTGGTGCTTTTGCCGCAGCCGGATTCGCCCACCAGCCCCAGGGTTTCGCCCCGGTACACATCAAAACTGATGTCGTCCACCGCCCGCACCGCGCCCACCTGGCGCTGAATGATGAAGCCGGAGGAGATGGGGAAATGCTTTTTCAGATTCTTCACCCGCAGGATAATATCCCTGCTGCCGCTGGCCGATTGGCGCGACTTCTGGGCCGGTAGTGCAGCCATAGCCTAAACACCCTTCTCTGCGACAGCTTCCTGCTTCAGGGCTTCGCGCAGGTCATACCAGTTGGCGGATAAATGCTCAGGATGGCCGCCCGGCACCGGCAGCAGCACGGGTTTTTCCTCGTAGCAGCGCTCGGTGGCATACGGGTTGCGCGGCGCAAAGGCATCGCCCTTCGGCGGAATCCGCATGTCCGGCGGCGACCCTTCGATCTGCACCAGGCGCTGGCCTTTTTTGTCCAGCCGCGGCAGCGAGCGCAGCAGCCCCAGGGTGTAGGCGTTGCGCGTATCGGTGAACACTTCGCGCGTGGGGCCGCGTTCCGCCACCGCCCCGGCATACATCACCTGCACCACATCCGCCAGCCCGGCCACCACCCCCAGATCATGGGTGATCCAGATCATGGCCATGTTGAATTCGTCTTTAAGCTGCTTCACCAGTTCGATGATCTGCGCCTGAATGGTCACATCCAGCGCCGTGGTCGGTTCATCGGCGATGAGCAGTTTGGGGTTGCAGGACAGCCCCATGGCGATCATCACGCGCTGGCGCATCCCGCCGGAGAACTGGTGCGGGTAGTCATCCAGCCGTTTCATGGCATCCGGGATGCCCACCAGGTCCAGCAGTTCGGCGGCGCGTTTGCGTGCCTGATCGTTGTTCATGCCCATGTGCAGGCGCAGCGCTTCGGTAATCTGCGTCCCCACGGTCAACACGGGATTCAGCGAGGTCATCGGGTCCTGGAAGATCATGGCGATTTCTTTGCCACGCACCAGGCGCATCTGGTCATCGGTAAGCTTCAGCAGGTCGCGCCCCTCAAACAGCACCTGCCCGGCTTCAATGCGGCCGGGCGGCCGGGGAATCAGGCCCATCATCGCCAGCGCATGAACGCTTTTGCCGCTGCCGCTTTCGCCCACGATGCCCAGGGTTTCCCCTTCATGCAGGTTGTAGCTAACACCGTTGACGGCATAGACAATGCCTTCCTGCGTATAAAATCGTACTGTCAGGTCTTTGACCTCCAGCAACACATTCCTGTCTGACTGTGCCACGACCTCCTGCTCCTTCATTCACGTTAAAAAACGTGTTACACTAAATTCTTTGCAATTCGTTTAAGAGTTTGCCCTTTTCCCGCGAGATTGTCAAGCAAAAGACCCGCCAGCGCGGGCGGGCCATCTGTTGTGCAGGTTCACCAGTGGGCGCGGGGCGGCCCCACAACACCGCCCGGCCGGGGGGTCAGTAGGTGGGCAGCGTGGGGTCAATCTCTTTGGCCCACGCCAGAATGCCGCCGGCGACGTTGAACATTTTGTCAGCATCGTAGCCGGCTTCCTTCAAAAAGTTGATGCTATCGGCGCTGCGTTTACCGCTGCGGCAGTGGACGAGCAGCACTTTGTCTTTCGGGATGCGGGCCAGCACGGTTTCCTCGTACAATTTGCGCCCGGCCAGCAGCGCATTCTTGGCCTGCTGAATGTCGCCTTTGGGGATACGCAGCGTGCCGTCAATGGCGGCAATCTCCCATTCGTGCGGGTCGCGCACATCCAGCACCACCACATCCGCGCCGGCTTCCATCTGCGCCTTCAGTTCCTGCACGCTGATTTCGTGCATCCCGGCATACTCCGGCTCCAGCGTGGTGAAGCTGCTGCGATCATGCGCGGGCATACCGCAGAACTGTTCATAATCAATCAGTTCGATCTCAGCGGCCGGGCGGCTGCACACCGGGCACTCCGGGTTGCGGCGTACCTTCAGCGTGTTAAATTCCATGTCCAGCGCATCGTACAGCAGCATCCGCCCGATCATCGGCTGGCCGATGCCCAGGATGAGCTTGATGGCCTCGGTGGCCTGCATGGTGCCCACCGTGCCCGGCAAAATGCCCAGCACGCCGCCTTCGGCGCAACTGGGCACCAGGCCGGGCGGGGGCGGTTCCGGGAACATGCAGCGGTAGCACGGGCCGCCCGCCTGCGGGTAAAACACGCTGAGCTGGCCCTCAAAACGGAAGATGCTGCCGTACACATTGGGCTTGCCCAGTTTCACGCAGGCATCGTTCACCAGGTAGCGGGTGGGGAAATTGTCGGTGCCGTCGATGATGATGTCGTAGGGCGCGAACAATTCCAGCGCGTTATCACTGGTCAGCGGCACATTGTATTTTTCGATCACCAGATCGGGGTTCAGGTCGCGCAGGCGCTTTTCGGCGCTGTCCAGCTTGCTGAGGCCCACGGTGCTGATGCCGTGAATGACCTGGCGCTGCAAATTGGTGGCATCCACCACATCATAATCCACCAGGCCCATGCGCCCGATGCCGGCCGCGGCCAGGTACAGGGCGGTGGGGCTGCCCAGGCCGCCGGTGCCGATGAGCAGCACGCTGGCGGCTTTCAGGCGGCGCTGCCCCTCAATGCCCACTTCCGGCATGATGAGGTGGCGGCTGTAGCGCTTAATTTCCTCATTGGATAGATCGGCCAGGCTGGCGACCAGGGGTTGCATGGTGTGTCCTCTCCTTGAAAAATAAGCAGCAGGCGGTACCGCGCCCCGCTCAGGCGGGGTCGGCGGGCAGGCTCACGCGGTGCCAGGCGTTGTTGGCGTACCCCTGGCGATTCCACGTCGCCGTCAGGGCGGCCGGCTGAAGCTGTTCGCCCTGCGGGCCGCGGGTGCGGGCGATGAGGCTCGTCGCGCCGGGGGGCACCGGCAGGGTGATGTCCCACAGCGACCAGCCCCAGGGGCCCGCCGGGGGTTGCAGGCGGGCGCTGTGCCAGGTGTGGCCCTCATCCAGGCTAATTTCCAGCGCCGCCACCGTCTGTTCGCCGCCAAAGGCATAGCCGGTGGCGTGGACGGCCGGGCCGCTGCGCCCGACAGTATCGATGGCGCAGGTGGGCGGCATGGGGCCCAGCATGGGCGCAGCGGCACTATCGGGCCGGTGCAGGCGGTAGGCCACCTGTTGATAATAATTGTCCGAGGGCTGCGGCTGCACGCTGATATGCGCCAGCCATTTGACGCAGCGTGCGCCATAATAGCCCGGCACCATGCCGCGCACCGGGTAGCCATGCTCCGGCGGCAGCGGTTCGCCGTTCATGTGCGTGGCCAGCAGCGTATCCGGGTGCAGCGCCCGCTCCAGCGGCACCGAGCCGCCAAAGCCCACCGGCTGCCCGCCGACGTACACCTCATCCGCGCCCAGGAAGGCCACATGCCAGCCGGCCCGGTCGGGGTCAGGGTTGGGGTCGGGGTCAGGGTCAGGATTGGCCGTCACCCCCACCAGCGCCAGCACATCGCGCAGGCGGTACCCGCCCCAGCGCACATTGCCGGCCGCCCGCACCCCCCAGGGAATTTCGCCGGGAAACGGGCTGATGGCCATCAATTCCTCGCGGCGATTGCCGGCGCATTGCAGCAGCGCGGTCACTTCCACGAAAGGCAGCGCGGCCAGTTGTGTCAGCGTTAGCTCCTGGCTGTGGCCCGGCGCAGTCACCCGCAGGCGATAGGTGGCCACCTCCAGCGCCGGCACGGTGCCATGCGTCCGCAGGAACAGCCGGCCCACGGGCGTACAGGGCGCATCGGTCAAACTGGCCGGTTCGGCGTTCAGCGGTGTTACCGTGTAGATAATGCGTCCGGCAGGCATGGTCAGGCCGCCTGGCGCAACTGCGCCCCCAGTTTATGCTCATCCGCCACGCCATAATTGACGGCCACCGGCGTACCATCCTTACCCAGGATGAAGGTGGTGGGGGCGGTCATCACGCCCCAGCGCCCGGCCGTCTCCGGCTCCTGGCTGGCATCAATCTGGATAATCTGCAACCGGCCCTCCAGCAGGTGGTTCAGCCGGGCCAGGGCGGGCTGCTGCTGCGTTTTGCAGGGGATGCAGCCCGGCGTGAATGCGCTGCAAATGGCGCTGCCGGTACAGGCAGTACAGCGCCACCCCGGCCGCCATCAAGATGAACACGATCAGCAATCGTTCCAGCACGTGATCTCCCTTCGCTCTGGTGTGCCCACCGGGCCGGTTACTGGATGGGGGCGGCGGTGAACCCCGGCACGCCCAGGCGGTTGAACTGATAATACATCCAGCAGCCCAGGCAAAAATTGAGCCACAGGTTCAGATTGGCCAGCACCACCACCACGGCCACCAGCACCCAGGCCGGCGCGGGCAGCCCGGCCAGCAGCAGCAGCGTGGCGGCCGTGTTGAACAGCCCCCCCACCAGCGACGCGAAGCGGTGCGGCTCCGGGTTATCGGCGATGACGTGCGGCGCGGCCAGCCCGGCGGGTTTCACAACGCGCTCATAGATCACTTTGTAGGGCCCAAACGGCAGCGCCAGCGCCGCCGCCAGTTGCGCGACGGCCACCAGTGCCACCAGCAGCGGGCTGTTCAGCACAAAGGCCACAATCAGCAGGACAATGGTGAGGGCCATACCGGTCTTTAAGCCGGTGTGATCGACCTGACGCAGGGTGGTAGTCGTAGTCATACGGTGTGCCCCTTCGCTGACAGTTTCACGGTCAAGTTTACGGTCACGGTTATGGTTTACGATGCTGCTTCAAAGGCGCGGGCGAGGTCGGGCCAGCCATAACTGACTTCGACCAGGTCCACGCCGATGGTGATGCTTTTTTGGGAGACGGGCTGCCCGCCCAGGCGCTCGTAAAAGCCGCGCGCGGGGTGATTGTCCTGCAACACCCACACCAGCAGCGCCCGATAGCCGGCGGCCCGCAGCGCGGCGGCGCTGTGCTGCACCAGGGCCCGGCCCGTGCCGCCACCCTGGTACGCCGGCAGCAGGTACAGGGCGAACAATTCGCCGTCGTACTGCGGCAGATCGGCATCCCGGCAGCGGCCGGCCGCCGCAAAGCCCACCACCGCCGCCGTGGCCTCCACCGCGACATGGACGATATTGGCCCCGCTGCTCAGGTTCTCCAGCCAGCGCTCTGCCCGCTGCTGAATACGCTCCGCGGTGTCCATCCCGTCCAGCACGGCATCCGGGACGATGCCCCGGTAGGCGCTCTGCCAGGTGAGGGACTGCACGCGGGCGATGGCCGGCGCGTCCGCGGCGGTGGCCGGGCGGATTAACACCGCCCCCCCGCGATACTGGGGATAATCCGCAGCCGGGCATCCGGCGCGATGTCGGTGGCCACGCCGTCCAGGAAGCGAATATCTTCGTCGCCCAGAAACACATTGACGAAATTCCGCAGTTTGTCCTCCTGGAACAGGTGCGGCTTCAGGTCGGGGTACTGCGCCACCAGGTCGGTGAGCGCCGCGCCCACGGTGGCCCCGCTGACGGTGACTTCGGCCTGATTGCCGGTGTAGGCACGCAGGGGGGTAGGAATTTTGATGCTGGCCATACGGTTTCTCTCTCCTCAGCGATGCAATGGCGGCCGGGTCGGCCGCCATACGGGTTGCACAAAGGGGCACCGGCGCTGCTGTGCCGGGGTGGTCAGGCGGGCGACTGCCGCGCTGCGGCCCGGCGCAAATAATCGCCCACCAGGCGCTCCATCGTCTCCACTTCCACCAGAAACGAGTCATGCCCAAAAGACGCTTCGACATGCTCATACTCTACCCGGCGCTCAGCCTGCTTTAAGCCTTGCACCAGCATTTCCGCCTGGGCGCGGGTATACAGCCAGTCGCTGCTAAAGCTCACCACCAGAAAATCCGCCGTGGTGCGGCCCAGCGCGGCCGCCATGCTGCCGTAGCCCTGGCTCACATCGTAATAATCCAGCGCGCGGGTGATGTACAGGTAGCTGTTGGCATCGAAGCGCTCGGTAAATTTATAGCCCTGGTAGTGCAAATAACTTTCGACGGCGAATTCCGTCTCAAAGGTGTAGGTGAGCTGGTCTTTCTTTTGCAAGCGCCGCCCGAACTTTTCTTCCAGCGATTGCTCGCTCATGTAGGTGATATGGCCGATCATGCGGGCCACGGCCAGGCCGGGGTCGGGGTTGGGGCGGTCTTTGCCGTAGTAATTGCCGCGCTGCCAGTGCGGGTCAGCATAGATGGCCTGGCGGCCGATTTCGTTGAAGGCGATATTCTGCGCCGACGACACCGGCGTGCTGGCGATGAACAGCACATTTTGCACCTGGTCGGGGAAATCCACCGCCCATTGCAGCGCCTGCATCCCGCCCATGCTGCCCCCCGCCACCGCGAACAACCGCGCGATGCCCAGGTGTTGCAGCAGCGCCGTTTGCGCCCGCACCATATCCGCAATGGTGATGACCGGGAAGCGCAGCGCGTAGGGCCGGCCATCCGGCGCGGGGGATGAGGGCCCGGTGCTGCCCCGGCAGCCGCCAATCACGTTGGAGCAAATGACGAAATACTGGCTGGTATCGAACATTTTGCCGGGGCCCACGGCATCATCCCACCAGCCCGGTTTTTCTTCCGGGTCATCGGTGTAGTAGCCGGCCACGTGCGAATCGCCGGAGAGCGCATGGCAGATGAGGATGGCGTTATCGCGGCGGGTGTTCAGCGTGCCATAGGTTTCGTAGGCCAGCGTGAACGTCTCCAGCCGGGCCCCGGAGCGCAGCAGCAGCGGTTCGGCAAAGTGCGCCTCAAAACGATCCACCACGCCCACCGAGCGCGGATCATAACGGCGGACACGTCTGCCGGGCAGTAAATCTCGCAGGGGCATAGCAGCCTGTTGTTCCTCCAGCCTGAGTTGTAGCCAGCCATCGAAAAGGCGGGGCCGCACCGGGCCCCGCCGTCAGCGCCGGGGGTTACGCCGGCTGAAGCGCCTGCGCGTGTTCCAGCGCCTGGGCCAGGTCGCCCACGATATCTTCAAGGGCTTCGATGCCGATGGCCAGACGGATGTAATCGTCGGTCACGCCGCTGGCCGCCTGCTGATCCGGCGAAAGCTGGCTGTGGGTGGTGCTGGCCGGGTGGATGGCCAGCGAGCGGGCATCGCCCACATTGGCCAGGTGGGAGAACAGCTTCAGGCTGTCGATAAATTTACGGCCGGCTTCGCGCCCGCCCTTAATGCCAAAGCCCAGGACGGCCCCGCTGCCCTTCGGCAGGTATTTTTGCGCCCGCGCGTAGGACGGGTGCGAGCGCAGCCCCGGATAATTGACCCACGCCACGCCGGGATGCTGTTCCAGGTACTGCGCCACGGCCAGCGCGTTATCCACATGGCGCTGCACGCGCAGGGCCAGCGTCTCCAGACCAATGAGGTTGAGGAAGGTGTTAAACGGCGACTGGCTCATGCCGAAATCGCGCAGGCCCACCACGCGGGCGCGGGCGATGAAGGCCGCGGGGCCGGCAAAATCGGCAATGACCACGCCATGATAGGCCGGTTCCGGCGCGACCAGCCCCGGATGCCGCCCGCTGCCCTTCCAGTCGAACTTGCCGCTGTCCACGATGACCCCGCCGATGCTGAGGCCGTGCCCGCCGATCCATTTGGTGGTGGAGTGCAGCACAATATCCACGCCCAGTTCAATGGGGCGGATGAGGTAGGGCGTGCCGAAGGTGTTATCCACCATCACCGGGATGCCGTGTTTATGCGCCACCTTCACGATGCCTTCAAAATCCGGCACTTCCAGCTTGGGGTTGCCCAGGGTTTCCAGGTATACCAGTTTGGTCTTTTCGTTGAACAGGGCTTCATAATCGGCCGGGTTATCGCCGACGACGAAATGGGTGTGAATGCCCAGGTTGCCCAGGCTGTACTTCAGCAGGGTGTAGGTGCCGCCATAGAGGGCGTTGGAGGCCACGATTTCATCGCCGCTGTTGGCGATGGTGAGGATGGCCAGCGTTTGCGCCGCCTGCCCGGAGGAAGTCACCAGCGCGGCGATGCCGCCTTCCAGCTCCGCGATGCGCTTTTCAAACACATCGTTGGTGGGGTTCATGATGCGGGTGTAGATGTTGCCCGGCTCCTGCAGCGCGAACAGCGCCGCCGCGTGATCGGTATCGCGGAACTGGTAGGAAGTGGTCTGGTAGATGGGCACCGCGCGCGAGCCGGTGGTGGGGTCGGGCGTGTAGCCGGCGTGCAGCGCTTTGGTGTTGAACTGGTAATCTTTCGGGTCGGGCGTGCCGTTGTTGCTCATCGGTGAAGGTCCCCTTGTAAGCTGAACAAAAAGCGTCTTTGCTGCCTGGTATTCTGGTCAACACAGCGCCCGGCCGGGCGGCTGTGGTCGATCACGCGGTGACGATCAGGCGGGCTTCATCGAAGGCGCTGCGGTCAGCCCGCAGCCACCACACCCGCATTTCGGCCGCCTGCCCGTCCATCACCGAGGTGATGAGATAGACAAAATTGGGCAGGGCGTGCACCCGGTCATAGTCCGACGGGATGGCCGGCGACTGCGGGTGGCTGTGATAATAGCCCACCAGGGTCAGGCCGCGGGCCTCGGCTTCGTCTTCCATGCGGGCCCAGTGCTGCGGAGTCATGGCGTAGCGATGATACTGTTCTTCGCTGGCAAACACATTCGCCACCTGAAGCAAATCCACAATGTGGATGGCGGCCGGCGTGCTGTGGCCCAGCAGAAAACCGCCGCCTTCATTGGGGAAGGTGGCTGCCATTTGCCGGCCAATGTGCGCCGCCAGGGCGCGGCTCAGTTCTATCTGTACGGGCATGATCTGTGCATCCTGTACCCCGGCCTCCTGGCCGTAGAATGAAAAAAGTCAGCCGGTGCTGGCTGACTTTTTGAAGCTTCGGTGTTATCCACGTCGTTTCAAAGCAGGGCCATCCGGTATCTGTGCGAGACCGTTCATCATACAGCAGCACATGGGACAGCACAGCACAGGTAACATGGCGGACATTTTTCCAGCAGATAGCGCCTGATTGATGGCCACCAGCCTAACATGCTTTGCGGCAGATTGCAAGGGACTTTTCACCGCCGGGCCCCGCGCGGGCAGCCCCTAAAACAGCCCCACAATGCGCCCTTCGTCATCCACATCAATCGCCTCGGCGGCCGGATGCTCGCTGAGGCCGGGCATGGTACGCATTTCCCCCAGCAGCGGGTAAATGAAGCCGGCCCCCACGCTGGCCCGCACTTCGCGCACGGTGACGGTGAAGCCGGTGGGGGCACCTTTCAGCGCTGGATCAGGGCTGAGGCTGAGATGCGTTTTGGCCATGCAGATGGGCAGGCCGCCAAAGCCGCTGGCCTCATAGGCACGGATTTGTTTCTCCGCCTGGCTGTCATATTCCACGCTGCCCGCGCCGTAAATTTCCCGGCAGATGGTTTCAATCTTGGTCTTAATCGGCTGATCCAGATCGTACAGAAATTTAAAGTTATTCGGCCTGTCGCAGGCCTGCACCAGCATTTCTGCCAGTTCCGCCGCGCCCTTACCGCCTTCGGCATGGTGCCGGCAGATGGCCGCGCCCAGGGCCCCGGCCTGCTGGCTGATGCGCTGGATGGCCGCCAGTTCCTCCGGGTGATCGCCGGCGAAAACATTGATGGCCACCACCGGCGTAACGCCGTGTTTTTGCACATTTTCGATGTGCTTGATGAGGTTGGCCGCGCCGCTTTCCACATGGGCCACGTTTAGATCGGTCAGTTCGGCGGGCAGCGCTTTGCCGGGCACAATGCGATACTGGCCGCTGTGGGCCTTCAGCGCCCGCACCGTCGCCACGATCACGGCGGCATCCGGCCGCAGCCCGCTGTAGCGGCATTTGATGTTGAAGAATTTTTCCGCGCCAATATCCGCGCCAAAGCCCGATTCGGTGATGACGTATTCCGCGCCGCGCACGGCGATGAGATCCGCCAGGATGCTGCTGTTGCCGTGGGCGATGTTGGCGAAGGGGCCGGCGTGTACCAGCACCGGCGTATTCTCCAGCGTTTGCAGCAGCGTGGGGCGCAGCGCTTCCTGCATGAGGACGGCCATCGCGCCATCTGCGCCGATGTCGGCGGCGGTGACGGGCTGTTTATCGTGGGTGAAGGCCACCACGATCCGGCGCATTCGTTCCCGCAGGTCAGCCGGGGAGGTAGCCAGCGCCAGGATGGCCATCACTTCGCTGGCCACGGCAATATCAAAGCCGGTCTGCCGGGGCACGCCATCGTCTTTCGTCCCCAGGCCAATGATGATGTTCCGCAGCGCCCGATCATTCATATCCACCACCCGCTTCCAGGTGATGCTGTAGGGATCAATATTGAGGGGGTTGCCGCGCAGCAGTTTGTTATCCAGCATGGCGGCCAGCAAATTATTGGCCGCCGCCACCGCATGAATATCGCCCGTCAGGTGCAGGTTGAAGGTTTCCATGGGCACCACCTGGGAATAGCCGCCGCCGGCCGCGCCGCCCTTAATGCCGAAGGTGGGGCCCATGGACGGCTGGCGCAGCGTGACCACCCCGCGTTTGCCGATGTGCTGCATGGCCTGGCCCAGGCCCACTGTGGTGGTGGATTTACCCTCGCCCAGGGGGGTAGGCGTGATGGCCGTGACATCAATATATCTGGCGGCCGGGCGTTCCTGCACCCGGTTCAGCACGTCCAGCCGCAGTTTGGCGATGTACGGGCTGCCGTACACATCGTAATCCTCCGGCGTAAACCCCATCTGCTCCGCGATGCGGGCGATGGGCAGCAGCGTGGCACGCCGGGCAATCTCAAGATCCGAAAGCATGGCAAACATCCTGTCTTTATACAGCCATAAAATCATTTCTTTGATGATACCGCATCCTGCCGCCGGTTGGGTGTGGCATGTATCACGCTGGCGGCGGGATAGACGTTACAGGTGATCTTTAAGACTGTGCCAGCGCCGCGCGGGAAGGTAGCGCGAAGTGGCTGGATGGGGTAAGATACCGGCGTTTTACGATACGGTTCACCGGCTATACTCCAGGAGCAGGCAGCATGATGGACGAACTGGAACTGCAATGGGTCATCGGTCCGCGTGAGGACGACGATGAGGAGGAGTACGAAGACGACGACTTCGACGATGAAGATTATGATGATGACGACGACTTCGACGATGAGGATGAAGACGACGACTTCGACGATGACGACGATGATGATTACTACGATGACGAGGACGAAGAATAAACGTCCCGCCGTCCTGAACCGTTAACGCAGCGGCCGGGCGCAGTCCACCTGCGCCCGTGCTTATACCGGCGGCCGCCGGTACACCACGCGAAAATGGCGGCGCGGCCGGAGCGGCAGGTCTTCAAACGACACTTCGGCCAGGCCCTGCTGCTCGAACAGCGCCAGCTCCGGCCGCGAGAGCGGCCACGGGATGCCGGCGCGGCTGTCTTCCGGCTCGCGGCCCAGGCACAGCACCAGCAGTTGCCCGCCAGGGCGCACACAGCCGGCGATGGCCGTCACCGCCGGGGCATAGAACTGCCAGGGCAGCGCCTGCAACGTGCGGCATTCCAGCACCAGGTCATACCGCTGCCGCCAGGCGGCCGGGGGCTGCAACACATCCGCCACGCTGTAATCCACCGTGGAAAACGGGAAGCGCTGCCGGCACAGGCGAATGGCGCTTTCCGCCACATCAAACGCATCCACCACGAAGCCGCGCCGGTCTAAAAATTCGGCATCATCGCCGGTGCCACAGCCCACCACCAGCGCCCGCCGGCCGTCGCCGGCCAGCCCGGTGTGCTGCGCCCAGTCGGCCAGCAGCGGGCTGGCCTGCCCTTCGGCCCAGGGGATGCTGCCGCCCTGTTCGGCGTTCTGGTAGATGGCCTCGAAGGCGGCCAGATAATCGCCGGACTGAAAATGCCGCCGTAAAATATCGCCGACTGCTTCGGGCATGGGCTACACCGGCTGAAAATCGGCGGCGGTGATGGCCCGCAGCACGGACTGGATCAGGTGCAGGGTGGCGGTGTAATCCTGGCGATGGAGGTAGGCGGTGGGGCTGTGGATGTAGCGGCAGGGCATGGAAATCACCGCCGACGGAATGCCCCCGGCCGCCAGATGAATGCGCCCGGCATCGGTGCCGCCGCCCGGCGCGGTTTTAAGCTGCCAGGGGATGCCGGCCGCGGTGGCCGTCTGGCGGATGAAGGCCAGCAGCCGCGGCGCGGTAATCATGCTGCTGTCGATCACCGTTAGCACGGGGCCGTGCCCCAGTTTGCAGGCCGGGTTATCCACCGTCGGCTCATCGGGGTCGGCCAGCGGGTCGGGGATGTCGTTGGCGGTGGTGCCTTCCAGCACCAGGGCGACATCCGGGGTCAGGCGCTGCGCCGTCACCCGCGCCCCGCGCAGCCCGATCTCCTCCTGCACGGTGAAGGCCGGCAGCAGTTCCACCGGGTAGGGCCCGCCCGCCAGCACATCAATGAGCAGGGAACACCCCACGCGATCATCAAAGGCTTTGCCGCGCACCAGCAGGCTGCCCAGCTCGCCGTAGGCGCTGTCAAAGGCGATGCGGTCGCCGCGCTTCACCTGGCCTTCTGCGCCGCCTTTGCCGGTCGCGCCGATGTCGATGCGCAGGTCTTTGAGGGGCTTCACCCCGTTATCCTGATTTCTGTGGATGGGAGTCCACACGATGACCCCCGGCAGGCCTTTACGGCCCACGCGCACGCGCAGCCCCGGCAAAATGCGATCATCAATGCCGCCGACGGCAGTAAAACGCAGCAGCCCGCTGCTTTCAAAGCCCGTCACCATGAAGCCGACTTCATCCATGTGGGCCGCCAGCAGCACGCGCAGCGCCGCCCCGCCCCCGGCCGCCGCCTGGCGGGCGGTCACGGTGCCCAGGCTGTCCACCTGCACATCGCTCACATACGGTTGAATGGCCCGCAGCACGATGCTGCGCACCGCGCTCTCATCGCCGGATACGCCGACGGCTTCGGACAGTTCTTTCAAAAAGTGCATGTTGGTTTACCCCGCAGGCGGTGTGATGCATCGCCCTGTATGATACCTGAACGGCTGGCTTCTGCCAGCGGCAACGGTGCCCCGCCTCTCTCCGCGTCAGCGGAGTCGATTTTGGGGGTTTTCGCCCTCACCCCAATCCCTCACCCCCGCCCCTCTCCCGGACGGGCTGCGCCCTGGGCGAGGGGAGACAACTGGCGGCGCTCAGCCGGACAGAGGATGCTGGATCAACTGGCGCAGGCGGGCGGCCTTTTTCTCCTGGCGCAGCAGCGCATCGCCCACGATGATGGCATGGACACGCAAACTGAGCGCCGCTTCCACTTCATCCAGCGTTTGCAGGCTGTGCATGAACATCACGCGGGTATGCGGCGGAATTTCCGGCCGCAGCCGGCGCAGTTCGTTAAAGGAACGCTCAAACGTGCCGGACAGATCATCACCATAGGCCACCACATGCGGGCTGAGGGCGCGGATGGTCGCCAGGGCGCTTTCGTCCTCCACCTGGAGCAGGGCCGTCATCTTCCAGCGCTGCGTGGCCCCCACCACCCGCCGCAGCATGGCCGCTTCCAGCAGCGAGCTGTACAAAATCACCGCCGAAGCATCGGCCGCGCGGGCACTGATGACGCTGTATTCGTCGATGACGTAATTCTGGTAGATGACGGGCGTATCTTTTAGCCCGCGGGCCACCAGCAGCATATCATCCAGGTCGCCGGGGTAGATGGAATGATCGGTGAAGAAGGCCAGCGCGTCCACGCCTTCCTGCACATAGGTGAGGGCGGTGGACACCGGATCATAAATTTCGGTGCGGGTGAGCTGGCCAATGAGCGTGATGCGGCCGTCATCCTGCATGGTGTTCAGGATGTTGCGCGGGCGCTGGCGCATCTGGGCGAGCGCCAGCACAGCTTCCAGCGGGGTGCTGTGTTTGCGCTCATTTAAATAATGGCGTTTGGTCGCCAGGATAATATCACGGTTGACGTGCAGGCTGCCTGTTGTCATACTCAGTCCATCATGCCGATTCATCGGTATTCAAAGACCATTGTAACGTATTTTACGCTGCGTGCCCGCCATGAATGCGCCAGGCTGCGGCGGGCGGGTGGCCAATTCACCCCCGATGGTTTGGTAGTGGCACGCTGCATCGGGCCACTACAACGATACCCTGCGCCCCGGCGACGCTACAGCGCGTCTGATCGAGAGGGATGCGCTATGCCGAAGGCCGGCGTACCCGGTTCCCCTCAACCGGAGCGCAGCCCGTCAGGGAAAGGGATCAGGGGTGAAGGAACAGGCATTACCCGGTTTTGTTGATTCAATCAGATGCATTCTACCCGGAGGCCCCCATGCCCGACCAACCGTTGCTCACCCATGATGAAGTGCGTGCCATTGCCGACCTGGCCCGGCTGAGCCTGAGCGAGGACGAAGTGGCCCTGTATGCCCGCCAGCTTTCGGCCATCCTGGACGACTTTCAGAAGCTCCAGCAGGTGGATACCGCACACCTGGCGCTGACGACTTCGGTGCTGCCGCCGGCCAGTACCCTGCGGGCGGATACACCGCTGCCGCCGCTCACTCCGGCCGAGGTGGTGGCGAATGCACCGGCCGCGGAAGGCGATCAGTTCAAAGTGAGCGCCGTCCTGGGCGATGAATGAGCCGGGCGGCGTTCAGTCCGGCGGCAGCGCGGGCACCAGGTGCAGCCGCCGCCCCGCCGCCACGTCAAGGATGGCATAGGCCGGCATCGCCAGCGACTGCCACAGCGGGAAGGGGTCTTCCCCGGTGAGCGCCGCCAGGTACAGCGCCATGACCGTGCCGTGCGTCACCAGCGCCAGCGTGGCCCCCGGCTGCGCCGCGTGCAGCCCGGCGATGCAGCCCGCCAGGCGGCGCTGTGCCTCCCCAAAGGCTTCTTCCCCGAACAGGCACACCTCCGGCCGGCGCATGGCCGCGCCAATGGCCGCCTCAAAATCAGCGACTGCCGCGTAGTAAGGGGCGGTATGGCGCAGCGTTTCATGGGCGGCCGGGGCTATCTGCGGCGCGGGCCACCCGGCGGCCCGGGCCAGCGCCTGCGCGGTCTGCTGCGCTTTGGCCTCCGGGCTGGTGAATAGCTGCTGCACACCATACGGGCGCAGATGCACCGCCAGCCGTTCACAGCGGGCCAGCCCTTCGGCCGTCAGTTGCCAGGCATGGGACGATACTGCCGGCTGCTGGCGGGTGAGGCTGTGACGAATGAGAATGAACATGAGCCGCTATCCTTTTGAACCGCCCGGTCACGTCAGGTCAGGTCAGGGACTCCGGGAGAAGCTGCGCCGCCAGCGGCTGCAATTCCGCTTCCTGGCGCAGGGTGGCCACCATCTCCGCCCGCAGCAGCGCCTGATCGGTGGTATCCAGCGCCTGGCGACACTGTGCCAGCGCCCCGGCCAGGTCGCCGTGCAGGGCCCGCAGCAGCCCCAGGTTAAACAGCACGGTCGGATCATCCGGGTAGTAACGTTGCGCCTCATGGTAAAGCTGTTCGGCGGTGCCCAGGCGGCCGCAGCGGCGGCAGGCAAAGGCGCGGGCCAGCAGCAGCCGGGCGCGGATGGCCCCGGCCACGCGGTTCAGGGCCAGTTGGCCGGCAAACCGGGCTTCCAGGTGCTGCTGCGCCTGCTCATACAGGTCGGCAGCGGCCGCAAACGCCCCCTGCTGCACTTCCAGATCGGCCTGCCACTGCAACCAGCGCCAGGTACGCGGCTGCGCCCGCACCACGTCCAGCGCGGCCGGGATATTCCCCTGCTGCACATACAGCCCCGGCAGGCGTTCCAGCAGGCGCTCATCGGCCGGCTCCAGGCGGCAGGCGGCCTGCATGGCGGCAATGGCTCCCGGCAGATCATGGCGGCGCTCGGCCAGCAGCGCTAATTGCACATAATCCGCAGCGGTGGGCTGTGGCAGCGCGGCCAGGTCGGCGGCGGCGCGGGCCAGCGCGTCCGGTACCGGCAGGCGCAGCAGCACGGCCGCCCGCAGCCGGCGGGCTTCGTCATCGTCCGGGGCTTCGGCCAGGCGGGCATCCAGCGCGGCCAGCGCGTCGGTCAGTTCGCCGGTGCGGATGAAGGCGTTGGCCAGTTCCATGGGGGTATACGGCACAGGGCGCTCCTGCGGTGTGGTTGCGGTTACGGTTATGGTTACGGTAAGGCCGGTTCGCTGGTATCCGTCAGCGGCAGCCGCACGATGAAGGTGCTGCCCACCCCCGGCTGGCTCTCCACGCTCAGCGTGCCGCGGTGCAGCCGCACAATATCATCGCTGATGGTGAGGCCCAGGCCCGTCCCGCGCCGGTCATCGTTGCGGGCACGGTAAAAGGGCTGGAACAGAAACGGCAAATGCTCCGGGGCGATGCCGCTGCCGGTATCGATCACCCGGATCACCGCCTGCTGCGCTTCGGCATCCACCACCACGGCCAGCGTCACCGTGCCGGCCCGCCCCATGTAATTGAGCGCGTTGCCCACCAGGTTGGTAATCACCTGCGTCATACGGTAGGGGTCGATCTGGAGCAGGATGGGCTGTTCGGGCAACTGATAGCGAAAATCAATGCCCAGGCGCTCGGCTTCTGGCTCATGGAACCGGGTGATGACATCGCGCAGGAACTGCTGGAGGATGACCAGTTCGCGCTTCAGTTCGATCACGCCGCGCTCAAACCGCGACAGATCGAACAGGTTATCCACCAGGCGCTGCATCCAGTCGGTGGCTTTCTGGGCAATATCCAAATTTTCTTCAAAGCGGGCCGGCTGGCGGCGCAGCAAATGCAGCCGCACTTTGATGTTGGCGATGGGGGTACGCAGTTCGTGGGCGGCATCGGCAATGAAGCGCTTCTTTTGCTGCTCAAGCTGTTTCGCCTGGCTCACGTCGCGCACGACGGCCACAATGCCCACGCGGCGGCCTTCCGGCGCTTTCACTTCGGTGAAGGTCAGCGCGGCATCGAAGGCGGAGTTATCCGGGCGGTGCATTTCCACATCGCGGTTCCAGATGCCCTGGGCCGCCAGGCTGTGATCCACCTGTTCCAGGAAGGCCACGCCATCCTCGCCGGACAGCACATGGATGAATTCATCGGCCTGGTAGCGCATCACATCGGTCGCGCTGTAGCTGGTAATATCGGTCATGGCGCGGTTGAAATACTGCGGGCGGTTCTCCAGGTCATAATACACCACGCCGTCGCGCATGGCATCCAGAATCGCGCGTAACTGCGCCCGTTCATATTGCAGTTCGGCGGTGCGTTCTTCCACCCGCTGCTCCAGCGCGTCCTTCTGGCGGCGAATTTCCGTCACCATGCGGGCGTTGCGAATGGCGATGCTGGCCTGGTCGGCGAAGGCCTGCAACCAGCGGGCATGTTCATCGTTGAACTGGTAGGGTTCGGCGCTGTCCAGGTTCAAAAAGCCGATCACGGCCTCTTCCAGGCGGATGGGGATGGTGATGTTGGAACGCACCCACTCAAAACCGCTGAGGCTGTTCCAGTCTTTAAAGCGGCGCGTATCCGGCACGATGAACGGCAGCCGGGTACGCAGCACTTCCTGGAAGGCCGGCAGCGGTTCAATATTCAGCATCAGGCGGGTGATGGGCGTGCCATACCCGCGCTGGCGCACGATGCTGGCTTCCTGGTCTTGCAGCAGCATGATGTTGGCGGCATCGTGCGGCACGACCATGGTCATCGCCCCCAGGATATAATCCAGCACCTGGTCACGATCCAGCGAATTATTGACGGCGGCGGCGCTGTCGCGCAGGGCCTCGGCCAGAATACGCTGATGTCGCTCGGCTTCTTCGGCGCGTTTGCGCTCCCAGATTTCCTGGCGCAGCGAGGCGTTGGCCTGCACCAGTTCATGCGTCCGGGCTTCGACGCGCTGTTCCAGGTCATCTTTGGCGCGGCGCAGCGTTTCCTCGGCCTGTTTGCGCTCGGTGATGTCGGTACATACGCCCACCATGCTCCAGCGGCCCGGGGTAAGCTGGCGAATTTGCACTTCTTCCGTCAGCCAGCGCAGGCTGCCATCCGCCAGGCGGCAGCGCATTTCCTGGGTGTAATTCATGCGGTTAAAGCGTAAATGGGTGCGGAACGTATAGCGGCGGCGCTCGCTGTCCTCCGGCAGGATGCTGTCCTCCCAGGCTTCGGTGTAGCTGCGGCCCTCCAGTGCCAGCGGCAGCAGTTTGTGCGCCGCTTCTTCGTTGGCCACATAGGAGCGCCACACAAAATCCTGGCCGTGTTCTTCCACCACCGCGAACCACAGCAGGCAGCGGGCGCTGGTTAAAATTTGCTGCAACTGCACCTCGGCCTGCTTCATATCCGTCACATCACGGTGCACGCCGATGATGCCGCTGAGGCTGCCGCTGCGATCACGCAGGGGGAGCCGGCTGATGAGATGCCACAGTTCATTGCCGCCGGCATCGGTAAAGCGCTGGTTCACGTTCAGCAGCGGGCTTTCCTGCTCCAGAATTTGCTGTTCGGCCGTCAGGTACGCGGCCGCCACTTCCGGCGCAGCATAATCGCCATGCCGGTGGCCGATGGCCTCTTCCGGCTTTTCCACCCCCAGGGCGCGGGCGGTGGCTTTGTTCAGCAGCACAAAGCGATGCTCGCGGTCTTTTACGTAAATCTGGTCAGGCAAATGGTCGATGAGCGTCCGCAGCAAATTACGCTCGGACTGGAGCGCATCTTCGATGTGGCGGCGCTCGATAATTTGCTCTTTCAACTGCTGGTTGCTATCGCTGAGCAGGGCGGTGCGCTGGCGCACCAGTTCTTCCAGATTGCTGGCGTGGCGCAGCGACCCCTGGTACAGCCGGACATTCTGGATGGCGATGGCCACCTGGCCGGCGAAGGCTTCCAGCCGGGGGACGTGCTGCGGCTTAAAATGATAGGCCTGCTGGCTGTCCAGATTGATGAAGCCGATCACCACGCCATCCAGGATGATGGGCATGGCCAGGTAAGAGCCGGCCAGCACGCCATCAAAATCGGTGCGCCAGCGCTCATCACGGGCGGTATTGGGGATCAGCAGCGGCTGGCGCTGCTCATACATCCAGTGCAGGGTGCGCAGTTCTTGCAGCACAAAATGATGGTTCCGCAGCGACTGCGCCACTTTTTCGCTGTAGCCGCGCACCTTAATCACCCGCACGATGCCCTCGTCCAGCAGCATGATGCTGGCCCCGTCCATGGCCACCAGGCGGGTTAAATTCTCCAGGATAATTTCCATCAGCGCCTCCTGCTCCAGCGTGGTGCTGAGGGCCATGGCGGTATCGCGCAGGGCTTCCGCCAGGCGGCGCTGTTCCTGTTCCGCGTCGCGGGCCAGTTTCCGCTCGCTGATGTCGCGGGCGAAGGTGAGGATGGTGGCGCGATCATTGAGGCTGATGAGGCGGCTGCTGGTTTCCACCGGCACCTCGCTGCCGTTGCGGTGGCGGTAAAGCTGCTCAATGATGAGCCGCCCGGTGCTGTTCAGGGAGGCGGCCGGGCTGTCGGTATCTTCCGGCGAGGAGCGAATTTCAATATCGCTGATGTTCATCCGCAGCAGGTCGGCATGGTGGTAGCCCAGGCTGCGGCTGGTCTGCCGGTTGGCATCCATAATCATCCCGCTTTCCACGTCGATCAGCAGGATGGAATCATTGGCATACTCAAACAACTGCTGGTAGCGCCCGGCCGTCTCTTTGAGGATGGCGCTGGTATGGTGCTGGTCGGTGATGTCGTTCACCACCAGCAGCGCCTGTTCCCCCGCCAGCGGCGACAGGGTGCCGCCAAACCAGCAGCGGCGCTCGCCGATCAGCAGTTCATATTCCACCGGCACCGGGCGGCCGGTGCTGACCATGCGTTTAAGCTGCTGCATCAGGTACAGCGCGGTATCTGCCGGCAGCACCTCGGTGATGTAGCGGCCCAGCAGTTCCTCGAGGATGGAGCGCATTTGCTGTTCGGACTGGCGCAGCGTTTCTTCAAGCTGTTTTTGCGGGGTGATGTCGCGGTTAATGCCGATGTACTCGGTAATGTGGCCGGCGGCATCGGTCACGGCCACCACGGACATGAGGATGGCAATATCGCGGCCGGATTTATGGCGCTGGAGGGCTTCACCGCGCCAGAAATAGCGCGTCGTCAGCGCCTGGGCGATCACTTCGCGGCTGGTTTGCACATGGCGCGTATCCAGAAAGTCGTGCGCCGGCTGCCCCAGGGCTTCGTCCGCCGACCAGCCATAGATGCGGGTGGCGGCATTGTTCCAGCCGGTGATGTGCTGGCCATCCGCATCGGCGAAGATCATGGCATCGGCGCTGTTGTGGGCCAGGCTTTTATAGCGATTCAGTTCATGGCGCTCCGCATACAGGCGCAGCAGCAGCCGCAGCCGGTGCTGCACCAGGGCCGGGGCGGCGGCCGTCTCCATCACCACATCATCCGCCCCCGCCGCCAGCAGCGCCGTTACATCCAGCGTATCCAGCGCCAGCAGGGCCAGCAGCGCCAGCGGTTCACCGGGGAACCGGGCCCGCACCTGCTGGCACAGCGCGACCATACTATCCGCCGCCGCCGCCAGCACCACGGCCGCCGGCCGCTGCGCCTGGCACTGTGCCAGCACCGCGGCCGGGCTGGCCACCGTCTGCACCTCCCATTGCGACGACAGCCCGGCCGCTAACCAGCCCGTCGCAGCGTGATCTTCCTGCACATACAGCACCACGCGATGAAAAGAGGAGGAAACAGCACTCACGGTCAGCCTCTGGGGTTATCAACACCGGAGAAATTATACCCGGAATCGGGCGCTATAATGAGGGCGGAGCCATCCGGGGCCACCGGCCCCGCAGCGCCCGGCGGCGTGGGGCAATCGGCGGGAAAACCGGCATTTGTTCATCCAGCGGGAAATGACTACAATTCTTAACGGATGGCTGGCACACACAGGAGCTGACGGCATGACGGTCTATGGTCGCCTGGATATTTACTGGCCCGACGGCAATTTTGACTCGTATGTGCTGGAGCAACCCACGGTGACGGTGGGGCGGGCCGAGGGCAGCACCATCGCGCTGGATACGGAGTCGCTGTCGCGCTATCACTTCAGCATTCGCCGCGATGAGCGCAAAGTGATTACCATCACCGATCTGGGGTCGGCCAATGGCACGTTCATTGACGGGGTGCCGCTGCCGCCCAACCAGCCGCGGGTGCTGGAAGCGGTGGAGGAAATTCAGGCCGGGCAGTTACGCATCATTTTTCAGCCGGGGGACGATGCGCCCACCATGCCCACGCCCGCCCTGCCAGAAGAAACGGCCCGCGTGGAGCGCCCGGACTGCCGCCTGGAGGTGGATACCACCACGCTGGACGTGTGGCCCGCTTCCAGCAGTTCGGCGGAGCTGGCGCTGACCAATTTAACCACCGAACCGGCGCAGTATCGCCTGCTGCTGACGGGGATGCCGGATAAATGGGTGCGCGTCACCCGGCCGGAACTGGAAGTGTTCCCCGGCGAAACGGCGCAAATCCTGGTGCATGTGAAGCCGCCGCGCCACCCGGATGTGCTGCCGGCCACCTTTACCCTGGTGGTGCATGTGGCGCGGGTGGATAAGCCGGACAGCGTGCTGGAAGTGCCGCTGACGGTGCATATTCGCGGCTATGGCGGCCTGGGCATCGCCCTGGGCACCCGGCACCCGGAAGCGGGCGATGTGCTGCGGCTGTATTTGCACAACCAGGGCAACCAGCCGCTGCCGGTACGCATCACCGGCAGCGATCCAGCCGGGGCGCTGCTGTTTAACCTGCCGTCTGCCCCGCTGACGCTGGCCGCCGGCCAGCGCTTGCAGGTGACGGGCACCATTCAGCCGCGCCAGCGGGCGCTGGTGGGGGCGGCCCGGGAGTATGAATTTCATCTGCGGGCGCAGGCGCAAACCGCCGCCGCTTACCTGGCGGTGGTGGGCGGCCGGGTGAGCGTGAAAGCCCGCCTGCCGGTGTGGGGGGCGCTGTCGCTGGCGGGCATTGCGCTGTCGCTGCTCATCCTGGCGCTGCTGTTCGCCACCGGGCTGGTTAATGCGCCGCCGCCGGTCATTCAGGGGCTGGCGCTGAGTGCCGACCGGGTGGCCCGCGGCCAGCCGCTGCTGGTGACGTGGCAGGCGCAGCACGCCACCAGCCTGGCGCTCTACGTCAACGATGGGCCGGTGTCGCCGCCGCCCGCGCCCCAGGATACGCAGTACAGCATCCCCACCGATAACCTGGCGGGCGAAGTGACGATTGAACTGGTGGCGCAAAACCGCACCGGGGACGCGGTGCAGTATGCCAGCGCCATCATCTACGAGCCGATGCGTATCGCCAGCTTTCAGGCCGCACCGGACAGCCTGATGCGGCATACCGTGAGCAGCATCACCCTCACCTGGTCGGTGCCGGGGGCGGCCAGCGTGGCCCTCACCGGGCTGGACAATACCGATTTCGCCCGGTCGCCGGAACTGCGCGACCGTTACGCGGCCGAAGGCAGCCTGCAACTGAACGGGATCGCCACCGCCCCGCTGACGCTGACGCTGACCGGCACCGC
>JALOOI010000086.1 GCA_025454495.1 Anaerolineae bacterium | reverse complement strand
GCCGGCAGCCTGTTCGGGCCGGACTGGCGCAAAGACCCGCGCTGGCGCGTGTTCTACTGCGCTATTGACCTGAAGCCGTTCAAAACGCGGCCGGCTTCTTTCGCCGCGCTGAAAGCCAGCCTGGGCCTGCCGGCGGAGGCCTTCGTGGTGGGGCATGTGGGGCGCTTCTTCGAGCAGAAGAATCATCGCTTTTTGATCGACATCGCTGCCGAAGCCGCCCGCCGCGATCCACAGGTGTATTTTTTGCTGGTGGGGGATGGCCCGCTGCGCCCGGAGATCGAACAGCGCGTGGCAGCGGCCGGCCTGGCGGGCCGGGTGATTTTTACCGGCGTGCGCCAGGATGTGCCGCAGCTTATGCAGATGATGGATGTTTTTCTGCTGCCGTCGCTGTATGAGGGGCTGGCGCTGGTGACGATTGAAGCGCAGGCGGCCGGAATGCCCATGCTGCTGTCCGATACGATTACGCCGGAGACGCAAATTGTGGCCGGGCTGCCGCATTTTATGGCGCTCACACAGCCGGCGACCGCCTGGGCCGAGAAGCTGCTCAGCCTGCGTGCTGCGCCGCTGCCCGTTTCCCGCGAACAGGCCCTTGCCACCGTCCTCGATAGCCCGTTTAATATTGAAGTCAGTGTGAAAGACCTGGAGCAGGTTTATCGTGGCGACGCTCACCTGGGTTCCTGAAGCCATTCGGCGGTCAACAGCGGTGCCGGTGGATGGCATTACGCCGGCTGCCGTGCGGCAAACACGGGTGCATTTCTTCCTCATCTGGGCCTTTTTGCTGGCCCAGGCCTACACCATCCCGGTGCTGCCCATCGGCCCGTCGTGGGCCATCTGGCCCGGCATCGCCGATTTTTTTATGATGGCGCTGTTCCCGGCCGTCTACCTGTGGCGGCTGCCGCAGGCTGTGGGTTCCAAACCGAATAACCAGCTCCTCAAATTCCTCATCTATATCTTCCTCATGGCTGTGCATTCCGTGCTGCTGTTCCGCTTTGTGCGCGTGCTGAACGGCGAAGGGCTGACCGGCGACCCCGGCTTCATGACGGCCATTTACCAGGTGTACCGGCTGGTGCAGTTCTTCTTTATGTTCTGGGTGGTGTCGCGCATTCCGTTCACCGAAGCGCGTAAACGGATTCTGGTGAATACGCTCATCGTGGTGATGTTCCTCATCGCCGCCGGCATCATGGCCACCTACACGCAAATTGTGCCCACCATTACTTTCGTCAATCATCTGCCGGGCGATAAAGATGTTTCCGGCCCGTGGAACATCTACTGGACGTATACGCGCCTCAATTTGTCTGCGCCATTTGGCACGGTGGGCTACAACCATTCCTATACCGGGATGCAAATCCTGCTGATGCTGGCCTTTTACTTCCATTTGCGTGACCGGCAGCGCAGCCCCATGGATGTGGTGCTGATGGGCGTGGGCGTGGTGACGGTGTTTCTCTCGGAAAGCCGCGCCGGGCTGGCCACGCTCATTATGTTCTGCGGCATTTACATGTCGCTGCGCCCCGTGTACCTGTTTTTGGCGGCGCTGGGCCTGCTGACGTTGATCTTTATGTCGCTGGCCGGCATCATCAATTTGCCGCTGGATCGGCTGATTTCGGAAGAAACGCTGGAGCGCACGGCCACCATTCTGGATGCTGCCAATGCAGAAAATCTCTCCGGGCGCGATACCATCTGGCAGGATCGGGTGGATTTTCTGAACCAGGATTTATCCTACTGGCTGGTGGGAACGGGCTTCGGCAATACCTATAACAGCGGCAACAATGCCCACATGCTGCCGCTGCAAATCATCATCGAAACCGGCATCTTCGGGCTGAGCATCTTTTGCGCTCTGGCGGGGTGGGTGCTGTGGGCGCTGTGGCGCTATGATCGCTACATGAAGCCCATCTTCTGGTGTACGATTGCGCTGCTGGTGTCGTGCATCACCCAGGAGACCTTTTACCCGGTGCCCTCCGCGCCCTATTTCGTCGGCTTTTACCTGCTGGTGGTGGCCATCACGCTGCGGCAGCGTGCGCCCGATGTTGACCCCGATGAACTGCCACCCCCGGCCAAAGTCGCCGCCTGAACCATCTGCCTGAAGCCTCCAGCCGCCTGCTGGCCGCCGCGCCGGGGAATTTTCTCCGGCGTTTTGCGTGCTGCCGGCGGCGCTAAACGCGACACCTGACAGGGTTTTCTGGTGATGCATGATACTGTAAGCCAGCGTCATACCGGCCTATGCTTAAAATAGCCGATAGAGTTTTTGTTGATAGAGGATTTTTTATGACCGGAACGATTGTGATTGACCAGGAGCGCTGCAAGGGCTGCCAGCTCTGTACGCTGGTGTGCCCGCAGCACGTCCTGAGCATGGCGACTGATACGCTGAATGCGCGGGGCTATGCGCCGGCCCGGCTGGCGGCAGCGGGCTGCACCGGCTGCGCGGTATGCGCCATTATATGCCCGGATGTGTGCATCACTGTTTACCGCGAGCCGGCCCGGGCGCGGCGCGGGCCGGAGGTGGCCTCATGACTCGTGAACTGCTGAAGGGCAATGTCGCCATAGGTGAAGCGGCCATCCGTGCCGGGGTGCAGGCCTATTTTGGCTATCCCATCACCCCGCAAACCGAACTGCTGGAGTATATGGCCTGGCGCATGGCAGACCTGGGGCGTGTCTTCCTCCAGGCGGAGAGCGAAATTGCTGCTATCAACATGGTGTATGGCGCGGCCTGCACCGGGGCCCGGGTGATGACCTCTTCCTCCAGCCCCGGTTTTAGTTTAATGCAGGAGGGCTTATCCTACATCGCTGCCTCCGATGTGCCGGCGGTGGTGGTGGATATGATGCGCGGCGGCCCCGGCCTGGGCAACATTCTGCCCTCCCAGGGCGATTATTTCCAGGTGACGCGCTCGGCCGGCCATGGCGATTATCGCCCCATCGTGCTGGCCCCGGCTTCGGTACAGGAGGCCATTGATCTCACCATGCTGGCCTTTGACCTGGCCGACCGTTACCGGCATGTGGTCATCCTGGCTGCCGATGGCCAGATCGGCCAGATGATGGAGCCGGCCGAACTGCCGCCCATGCAGCCGCTGACCGCTGCGCCCCCCTGGGCCCTGCGCGGCGCACAGGGCCGCGCCCCCAATCGCATCAGTTCCCTCTATATGCACGCGGAGAGCGCCGAAGCAGCTAACCGGCGCATTCAATCCCGCCTCAGCCAGATTCGCCAGTATGAACAGCGCTCGCTGGAATATGCCACCGAGGATGCCGAACTGCTGGTGACGGGCTATGGCACCGCCGGGCGCATCGCCCTCAGCGCGGTGCAGGCAGCCCGTGAGCAGGGGCTAAAAGTGGGGCTGCTGCGCCCGCTGACGCTGTTCCCCTTCCCGGAAGAACGGCTGTCCGTGCTGGCTGACCGGGTGCAGGCCTGCCTGGTGGTGGAGATGAACGCCGGCCAAATGCTGGATGATGTGCGGCTGGCGGTGGGCGGGCAAATTCCGGTGGAATTTTACGGGCGCATGGGGGGTGTCGTCCCCATGCCGGATGAACTGCTGACGGTTATCAGCCGCATGTATCGGCGCGTGGCTGCGCCGGCGTAAGGGGGGCAGGGTTATGCTTCAAGAAATCACGCCGGTGATGCTCCCGGTGTATGAACGGCCGGCGGCGCTGGCCGGTGTCCACACGCATTACTGCCCTGGCTGCACGCATGGCATCGCGCATCGGCTGGTGGCCGAAGCGCTGGATGAACTGGGGCTGCGCGAGCAAACGATCATGGTGGCCCCGGTGGGCTGTGCTGTCTTCGCCTACCAGTATTTTGAGATGGACGGCTGCGAAGCCGCCCACGGCCGCGCCCCGGCCATGGCCACCGGCATCAAGCGGCTGCTGCCGGATCGCACGGTGCTAACGTACCAGGGCGATGGGGATCTGGCTTCCATCGGCATCGCGGAATTGATCCATGCGGCCGCCCGCGGGGAGCCGTTCACCACCATTTTCGTCAACAATGCCATCTACGGCATGACCGGCGGGCAGATGTCGCCGGAATCGCTGGAAGGGCAGCGTACCAGTTCCACCCCCGGCGGGCGTGATGTGCAGCGCACCGGCTTCCCGCTGAAGGTGTGCGAACTGATCGCCGGGCTGGAGGGTACGGCCTATGTGGTGCGCCGCTCATTGCACGATGTCGCCAGCATCCGCAAAGCCAAAAAAGCCATCGTCACGGCGCTGAAGGTGCAGCAGGCGGGCGCGGGCTTTAGCCTGGTGGAACTGCTCTCCACCTGCCCGACCAACTGGGGACTAACGCCGGCCGACGCGCTGACGTGGGTGGAGGAGCACATGCTGCCCCAGTACCCGGTGGGTGATTATAAAGTGAGTGCCGCGGCCCTCCGTGCTGCCGCCGGCTAAAAAAAGAGTGCCCGGCCGCGCCGGCAGTTGCGCCTGCCCGGCCGTGACGTGACATGACCTGATAATGGGGGAGTGGTAGCCATGCAGGACAGTTTTTTATTCTCCGGGTTTGGCGGGCAGGGGGTGATGTTCGCCGGGCAGCTTCTGGCCTATGCCGGGATGGATGCCGGGTATCATGTCACCTGGATTCCGTCTTACGGGCCGGAAATGCGCGGCGGCACAGCGCATTGTTTTGTCATCCTCAGCGATCAGGCGATTGGTTCGCCGGTGCTGCCGCGGCCGGCGGTGGCCCTGGTGTTCAATCAACCTTCCTATGAAAAATATGCCGGGCAGGTCGCGCCGGGCGGGCTGCTGGTGTTCAACAGTTCGCTCATCACCGCCGATCAGTCGCCGTCGGTGCCCACGCTGGCCATCCCCGCCACGGCCACGGCACACGGCCTCGGCGATGCCCGCCTGATGAATATGGTCATGCTGTCCGCACTGCTGACCGTGCGCCCGGTGCTGCCGGTGAGCGCCCTGGAAGCGGCGCTGGCTGCCCACCTGCCCGCCCACCGGCGTTCCCTGCTGGCGGCCAATGTGCAGGCGCTGGCCGCCGGCGCGGCCCTGGCCCGTGAAGCGTGGCTGTCCCCCGCCTGATCTATCCCCGCTTAGATGCTTTGAACAAAGAGACTGCCCGCGCCATTGTGAGCAGTCTCTTGCGTTTGGGCTGGTTTCACGCTATTGTAGACAGCATACAAAAAATAAGCCGCATTGTGCAGAAATGCACAGGTAGATACCGTTATTTTCTGTACAGGCTGGCAGTAGGGCGGCTGCGCCGGCCACGCTAAAATAGACCTGTTGGAAAAGTTCACAAAAAACAGTGTTTTTATGCCGGCACAAAAAACGTCGCAAACCACCTGGACTTTAATCACCATCGCCAGCATTCTGGTGGCGGTGCTGCTGCTGTGGGAAGGCCTGAAGAGCTTCAGCCGTGCCAGTGAGTATGCTCTGGCGCTGCCCTGGGGCGGCACGCTGGACCTGAGCAATTTCAATAATCAGCAGTTACCCCACCTGGGCGACATCTTTGGCGCATTTCTGGAGCCGGCGCAGCGCAACGGCCCGCCGCTGTACGTTATTCTGTTCCGCGCGTCCCTGTTTACCCTCAGCGAGGCCGTCGCCGGTTTTGTGCTGGGCAGCCTGCTGGGCTTTGTGCTGGCCGTCATCTTCACCCATTCCAGCCTGCTCCAGCGCGGGCTGCTGCCCTATGTCATCGCCTCGCAGACCATCCCCATCCTGGCGATTGCGCCCATGGTGGTGGTGTGGATGCGCCAGCTTGACCTGACGGCGCTGGCGGTGCCGGTTATCGCGGCTTACCTGACGTTTTTCCCGGTGACGATTTATACCCTGCGCGGGCTGACTTCGGTCTCGCCGCTGCAACTGGAACTGATGCAGTCCTACGCTGCCACGCGCCTGCAAATTCTGGTGAAATTACGCATCCCTAACGCTCTGCCGCAGATGTTCACCGCGCTTAAAATTTCGGCCACGGCCAGCGTGGTGGGTGCCATCATCGGCGAACTGCCGTCCGGCATTCAGGATGGCCTGGGCGGCGCAATCCTGAATTTTAACCAGTATTATGTGCAGTCGCCGCCGCGCCTGTGGGCCACCATTGTTGCCGCGGCCCTGGTGGGGATGCTGTTCTTTGGCGCGGTGGTGCTGGCAGAACGCCTGATTGTACGCTGGCAGGTGAAAGCCTGAGCTGCCGGCACGGCCTTCATCCACAAGCAAGGATACACACACAGCGATGATCATTTCTGTCGAGAACATGACCAAAAAATTTCGCGGTTCCGATGGCCTCACGGTACACGCGCTGGATCACGTCAACCTGCAAATTCAACAGGGCGAATTTGTCTCGCTTATTGGGCCCAGCGGCTGTGGCAAAAGCACGCTGCTGCGGGTGATTGCAGACTTGATCGAACCGACGGAAGGGCGGGTGCTGGTGAATGGCAAGCCCGCCCCGCAGGCCCGCAAAGACCGCGATTATGGCTTCGTCTTCCAGAGCGCCACGCTCTACGACTGGCGGACTGTCCTCCAGAACGTGGAACTGCCGCTGGAGATCATGGGGTTTCCGCGTACCATGCGCCAGGCCCGCGCCCGCGAGATGCTGCGCCTGGTGGAACTGGGCGATTTTGAGGGCAAATACCCGTATCAGCTTTCCGGCGGGATGCAGCAGCGCGTGTCCATCGCGCGGGCCCTGGCCTTTGAACCCAAAATTTTGCTCATGGATGAGCCATTCGGGGCGCTGGACGAAATGACCCGCGAGCGCATGAACAACGAACTGCTCAATATCTGGGCGAAACTGGGCGTAACCTGCATCTTTGTCACCCACAGCATCCCGGAGGCGGTGTATCTGTCCACGCGGGTGGTGGTGATGTCGCCGCGGCCGGGGCGCATTGCCGAAGTGATTGACGTGCCGCTGCAACAGCCGCGTGGTACGGACACGCGCGATCATGATGATTACTTCCACATTCAAAGCCGGGTACGCAGCGCCCTGCGCGAAGGCTCCGGCGAGGCGGCCGATTCGCGCCGCCTGCGGGAAGGGATTGGCGGCTGATGGTGGATAATACGCTGCGGGTGACGGGGCAGCGGCTGCCCGCCAGAGCAAAAACAGCGCCCCCCCCGGCGGACAGCCGCGGGCTGGCGCTGGATGTGATCGCGCTGGTGACGGCGCTGCTGGTGGTCATCACCCACCACATTCAAAATCCGCTGCTGCAATTTGAGCTTCAGTTTGGCCGCGCTTTCCGCAACGTCACGCTTCAGCCGGTGCTGGCCGTGGGGCTGCTCATCTTTGCCGGGCTGCTGCTGCTGCAAACGCAGGCCTGGCGCAGCCTGATGGGGCGGTGCGCCGCCGCCGGGCTGCTGGTGTATGCGGCGCTGGTGCTGCCGGCCATTGTGCTGGATGCGAATCTGTTGGGCGCGGCCCTGGGGCTGCCCCCGGCGGCCTTCCTGGAAGAACTGAAAGACGACGCGCTGCGCCCGGCCTTCGAAACGGCTCTCACGCTGAGCACAGTCCCGGCCCTGGCCGCGCTGTTGTGTGTGCTGCTGCTGTGGTCGCCCTGGGCCCGCCTGCCGCACTATGCCCGCGCGGTACGGCGCAATGCCCCGGTGCTGCTGGTGGCGGTGGTGGTGCTGGTGCTGTGGGAAGTGCTGATTGTGGTCTTCCGGGTGCAGGAATTCTTCATCCCGCGCCCCACCACCATCGCAGCCACCTTCACCGAAATTTACCCGCGCCTGGTGACGGTGGGCTGGAACACCTTTCAGAATGCCTTCTGGGGCTTTGTGGTGGGCTGCGGCCTGGGCTTTTTGACCGGGCTGCTCTCGGCGCGGTTCGTCAGCCTCAGCAGTGCGCTGCTGCCGCTGGCGATTGCCGCCAATTCGGTGCCCATCATCGCTTTTGCGCCCATCATCAACAACTGGTTCGGGGCGCTGAACCCGGCTTCTAAAATCGCCATCGTCGCCATTCTAACGTATTTCCCGGCGATGATTAGCACGGTGCGCGGCTTAAATGCCACCTCGCCGCTGCAAATTGAACTGATGCGCTCCTACGCCGCCAGCGAGATGCAAATCTTCCGCAAGCTGCGGTTTCCTGCATCGCTGCCGTTTGTCTTCTCGGCGCTTAAAGTGGCGACCACGCTCAGCATGATTGGTGCCATCGTCAGCGAATACTTCGGCGGCACCACCCAGGGCCTGGGCTACCGCATCCGCGAGGATGCCGCCAACTTTAAGTATCCCGAAGCCTGGGCGGCCATCATCGTCGCCTCGCTGCTCGGCATTCTGTTTTACACCCTGGTTTCAGCCGTGGAACGCTGGCTTATGCCCTGGCATGTCACGTTCCGCGATGAATAACATTTATCAGTTTTTGTATGTGGAGGGGATTCCGATCATGGTGCAAAAACGCTTTTTGACGATGGCGCTGGCACTGCTGACGCTGCTGGTGGTGCCGCTGACCGCGGCCCAGGATGTGCCCACCGTCCGCGTCCAGATGAAATGGGTGACGCAGGCGCAGTTTGCCGGCTTCTACGCCGCCCGCGAATTGGGCTACTGGGAAGAAGAAGGCCTGAACGTGGAAGTGCTGCCGGGCGGCCCGGATATTGGCCCGCAGCAGGTGGTCGCCGCCGGCGGTGCCGAATTCGGCATTGACTGGCTGGGCAGTATGCTGGCCTCGCGGGAGCAGGGTACCAAAGCCGTCAACATCGCTCAGATTTATCAGCGTTCCGGGATGCGCCAGTTGACCTGGAAAGACAGCGGCCTGGAAACCTTCGCCGACCTGCGCGGCACCGTGACCGGCGTGTGGGGCTTCGGCAATCAGTATCCGCTCTTCGCCGCCCTGGTGAAAAATGAGATCGACCCGGACAACCCGGATGACATCACCATCTTCAACCAGCCGTTTGATATGGTGGCCTTCCTGAACCGTGAAATTGACAGCGCCGCCGCCATGACCTACAACGAAATGGCCCAGGTGTTTGAATATGTGGCCGAAGATGGCACCTTCCCGGTGTATACGCCGGACGATGTGAACATCCTCGACCTGAACGAAGAAGGCACCGCCATGCTGGAAGACCTGGTGTTCGTCAATGAAGACTGGCTGGCCCAGGCCGGCAACGAAGAGATCGCCATCCAATTCCTGCGCGGCAGCTTCCGCGGCTGGGTTTACTGCCGCGATAATGTCGAAGCCTGTGTCGATTTTGTGCTGGCCGAAGGCGCAACCCTGGGCACCGGCCATCAACTGTGGATGATGAACGAAGTGAACAAACTGGTGTGGCCCAGCCCCGCCGGCATCGGCATTCTGGATATGGAACTGTATCAGCAGACGGCCGACATCGCCCTCAATTACGAAGTCATCAGCACCGCCCCGGATGAAGGCGCGGTGCGTACCGACCTGGCCCAGGCCGCGCTGGATGGCCTCATCGCTGACTACCCGGACGTGGATTTCATGGGCATGGACTACGAACCGATTGACGTGGCCATCACCCCCAATGGGGAATAAGCCGTAAGCGACAGCCGGCACAGGGGCGGGGCTACCTCGCCCCTGTTTGGTTTCATATAGATTTATTTAGCAAAGTTGGATAAATTTAGCCCGTAGTGTTTCGTCAAAATATCCCCCAGGAACAAAATGATGGTGGCACCGGCCGACATTGTGCAAAAGAGCAAAGACTATACCCTGCTGAGCTGGAGCGCCCAGGGCGCGTGGAACCCCATCCCCATTGAACGCGGGGAAGGGGTGTACGTCTACGATGCTCATGGCAAGCGCTATCTGGACTGGTCATCGCAACTGGTGAACGTCAACATTGGCCACAGCCACCCGCATGTGGTGCGGGCCATTCAGGAGCAGGTGGCGAAACTGTGCTATGTGGAGCCGTCCAGCACCACCGGGCCGCGGGCCCGCCTGGGCGAATTGATGGCGGAAATTACCCCCGGCAGCCTCACCAAAACGCTGTTCTGCAACGGCGGCACGGATGCGGTCGAAAATGCCATGAAGATCGCCCGGCTGTACACCGGCCGGCAAAAAATCCTCACCCGCTATCGTTCCTATCACGGGGGCACCTTTGCCGCCGCCAGCGCCGGGGGCGACCCGCGCCGCCTGGCCAATGAACCGGGCGTGCCGTGGATCGTCCGTATGCCCGACCCCTACGCCTACCGCACGCCGCTGTACCAGGGGCGCACCCAGGAAGAAGGCGATGCCATCATCGCGGATATGGTGGAAGAAATCGTGCAGATGGAAGGGCCGGAATACTGCGCGGCCATCCTGGTGGAAGGCTACAGCGGCACCAGCGGCGTGATTCAGCCCTCCGGCGTGTATTATCAGCGCCTGCGCGAAATCTGCGATAAATACGGGCTGCTGCTCATGGTGGATGAGGTGATGAGCGGCTTCGGGCGCACCGGCGAATGGTTCGGTATTGACCATTACCCGTCCGCCATGCCGGATGTGCTGGCCACCGCCAAAGGCATCACCTGCGGCTATGTGCCCCTGGGGGCCACCGTCGTCAGCGACAAAATCGCCCGCTACTTCGACGATCATACCCTGTGGGCCGGGCTGACGTACAGCTCGCACACGCTGGCCATGGCGGCCGGCATCGCCACCATCGAAGTTTACCGCAGCGAGAATCTCATTGAGCGCTCGCGGGAGATGGGCAAGGTGCTGCGTCAGGGGCTGATGGACCTGGCGGAAAAGCACCCGGTCATCGGCGATATTCGCGGGGCCGGGCTGCATCAGTTGATCGAAATTGTGAAAAACCGTGACACCCGCGAACCGATGAGTCCCTTCAACGGGGCCCCTTCGGAGGCGATGAAGAAAGCGGCCGCCTACCTCAAGAGCCACGGCGTAAGCACCATTGTCCGCTGGAACATGATCTTCAACACGCCGCCGCTGATTATCACCGAAGCGCAAATTCAGGAAGGGCTGCACGTCATGGACGGGGCGCTGAGCATTCTGGATGAATACTACGAAGGTTAAGGTTAAGCCAAACCTGCCCGCAAACACTGAACCGGGCACACAGCCAATCACACAGGGAGTATGCAACATGGTGAAAAAACTCAAAAATTATATTGGTGGATCATGGGTGGAGGCCAGCACCTCGCACTATACCCCGGTCATCAACCCGGCCACCTGCGAAACCATCGGCGAATGCCCGGATTCGCCGGCGGCCGATGTGGACAAAGCGGTGCAGGCGGCCAAAGAAGCCTTTGAAGAATGGCGGCGCACGCCGGTACTCAGCCGGGCCCAGTATATGTATCGCTTTAAGGCCCTGCTGGAAGACCGCTTCGAGGACATGGTGAAGATCGTGGTGGCGGAAAATGGCAAAACCCGCGACGAAGCCCGGGGTGAAGTGCGCCGCGGCATCGAAAGTGTGGATTTTGCCACCGCCATCCCGGTCATCATGCGTGGCTACAAAACCGAAGACATCAGCAGCGGCATTGACGAAACGGCCGAGCGCCAGCCCCTGGGGGTGTATGCGGCCATCACGCCGTTCAATTTCCCCATGATGGTGCCGATGTGGTTCCTGCCCACGGCCATTGTGTGCGGCAACACCTACATCGTCAAACCCTCGCCGCAGACCCCGCTGAGCATGGAGATCGTCTATGAGCTGCTGGACGAACTCGATCTGCCGGAAGGCGTGGTGAACCTGGTCTTTGGCGGCAAAGAATCGTCCATGGCGGTGATGGAACACCCGGATATTGTAGGCGTGTCCTTCGTCGGTTCCACGCCGGTGGCGAAGCTGGTGTATGAAACCTGCGCCAAACACGGCAAGCGCGTACAGGCGCAGGGCGGGGCCAAGAATTACATCGCCGTCATGCCCGATGCCAATATGGAAGCCAGCGTCGCCAATATCATGGGGTCGGTGTATGGCTGCGCCGGGCAGCGCTGCCTGGCGGGGTCGGTCATTGTGGCGGTGGGCGAGGCCTACGAGCCGCTAAAAGCCGAACTGGTGAAACGCGCCGGAGCGCTGCGCGTGGGCTATGGCATGAACGAAGAATCGCAGATGGGCACGGTCATTTCGGCCGCGGCCCGGGAGCGCATCACCGGCATGATTCAGCAGGGCGTGAACGAAGGGGCGGCGCTGGTGCTGGATGGCCGTGATGTGAAGGTGGCCGGCTTTGAAAATGGCACCTTCGTCGGCCCCACCATCCTGGACAAAGTGCAGCCCGACATGACGGTCGCCCGCGAAGAAGTGTTCGGCCCCGTCATGGCCATCATGCAGGTGCCGGATTTTGATGCCGCCGTGGACGTGATTAACCGCAGCCACTACGGCAACGCCGCCAGCCTGTTCACCGCCAGCGGTAAACATGCCCGCGAGTTCAAATATCGCGTCCGCGCCGGCAACATCGGTATCAATGTGGGCGTGGCGGCGGCCACCGCCTCCTTCCCCTTCGGCGGCCAGAAGGACTCCTTCTTTGGCGACCTGCACGGCCAGGGGCTGGACGCGCTGGAATTCTTCACCGATAAGAAAATCCTGATCGAGCGCTGGCTGTAATCATCATGCTCAATTCGTTTGGTTCGATCATGACGTTTGCCATTGACCTGGAAACCCGCCTGCGTGATTACTACGAGGCGGCCGGGAATGCCGACCGCGCCCGCGAGTGTGAGAAGCGCCGCAGCAACCTGGAACGGGTGCGCCGCGAGAACGTCACGGAGATTAAGCTGGAGCCGATTGCCGGGCTGGAGGCAGCGGATTATGCGCTGCCGCTGGCGGATGCCTCCGCGGGCGGGCAGCAGGCGGCGGCGCGGGTGGCGGCGCAGTTTTACCAGGCGGTCGCCCCCAAAATTAACGTGCGCGAAGCGCAGCGGGCCCTGGAACGCTGCGCCCGCCAGCATCAGGAGGCGGCCGGCTAACCAGCCCGGCCGGGCTGCCCCGCGCTGGCATTCGGTTTAATCAATCACCTGTCCGAGGGGTGCTTTATGGAATTTGCCATTACGTTTAAGGGGGATATTGATCCCCGCCGCACCGCCGCCCTGTGTCGCCAGGCGGAGGTGGCCGGGTTTACTTATGCCTGGTTTTTTGATTCGCATATTCTATGGCGCGATTGCTACGTGACCATGGCCATGTGCATGGAACACACCGAACACATGCGCTTCGGGCCCTGCGTCACCAACCCCGGCGTGCGCGACTGGTCGGTGGCGGCCAGCATGTTCGCCACGCTGGCGCTGCAAAGCGGCGGCCGCTTCGATATGGGCCTGGGCCGCGGCGACAGCTCGCGCCGGGTGATGGGCCGCCGCCCGCTGAACGTGGAAACCATGGTCGAATTTACGCAGGCCGTGAAAAAGATGGTGCGCGGCGACAAAGTAACCTATGAAGAAGATGTCGCCCCGGTGCAAATTCCCTGGGCCAACGGTTACGACATGCCCGCCTGGATCGCCGCCTACGGCCCCAAAGCCCTGGCCGCCGCCGGCGAACATGCCGAAGGGCTGATCCTCCAGCTTGCTGACCCCTGGCTGGTGCGCTGGTTTACCGACCAGGCGCTGGAAGCCGGCCGGGCCGCCGGCCGCGATATGACCGGCTTTAAGGTGATGTCCGCCGCGCCGGTGTGGGTGGGCGATATGGACAAAGCCCGCACCCAGACGCGCTGGTTCCCGGCCATGGTGGGCAACCATGTCGCTGACCTGGTGGAGCGCTACGGCAAAGAGGGGAACACCGTGCCCAAACGCCTCACCGATTATATCGAAGGGCGCAAAGGCTACGACTACCGCCACCATGCCGATAAAGATGCCGATCATCTGGATTTCATCAGCCACGACATCATCGACAGCTTCGGCATTCTGGGCCCGGTGCAGGCGCACGTCGAAAAACTCAAAGAACTGGAGTCCATCGGCGTGACGCAGTTCAATATTTACCTGATGTGCGGCGAAGAAGAGCGCATCGTGGCCGAATATGCCGAACACGTTTTACCCCACTTCCGCTAAAGCCGGTACAATAGCCTGTAGCAGCACTTATCACCGGGGGGAATAGTCACCATGGCACTCAGCGAACAGGAACGGCGCGAGCTGCGGCGGCGCGTGGAAAAAGAACTGAAAGCGGAAAAACTCCGCGTGCGGGCGGTTTTCTTCGTCGTGTCCTTCATCATGTATGTGGTCTTCATGCTGATGTCGTGGGGCATCTTCCTCAGCAATGGTGGCGCGGCCCCCATCCCTGGTGTGGAAGATAGCCCGCTGGTGGGCAGCATGATTATGCTGAGCGTCGCCGGGTTTATGGGCCTCCTCTTTCAGTTCATCGCCCTGATGATGGAAACAAAAGCGGGTGAGCGCGAAATGCGCGAGCGCCTCGCCTCGCAGGTGCTGAACAGCGCCATGCTGCGCCTGGGCTATGAGGATGAAGACCTCCTCGAAGAAACGCCGCGCGAGAAGGCCAAACGCATCATGCGCCTCACCGACGATGGCGAACTGGAAGCCGTCGCAGCTCCCGATCTCATCGAAGAAGATGCGCCCCCGGCCCGCCGCCAGCGCGGCTGAGGGGCTTTTTAGCCAGGCACAGGAGTGTATATCATGGGAATTTTGTTGCAGAACGGAACCATCGTGAACGCCGAAGGTCAGCAGCGGGCCGATGTGCTGATCGAGGGCGAAATTGTCAGCCAGATTGCGGCGGCGATTGACCCGGCCGGGCATGAGGTGGTGGACTGTACCGGCAAACTGCTGCTGCCGGGCGGGATTGATGTCCACACCCATCTCGATCTGGCCTTTGGCGGCACCTACAGCAATGATGATTTTAACACCGGGCACCGGGCCGCCGGCTTCGGGGGCACCACCACGCATATTGATTTCGTCATCCAGCCAAAGGGTGGCAGCCTGGCGGACGGCCTCAAAATCTGGCGGGAGAAGGCCAAACCGGCCCAGATTGATTATGCCTTCCACATGGCCGTCACCGACCTGCGCGATGACGTGATGGCGGAAATCCCCTCACTGGTGCAGGAGGGCATCACCAGCCTCAAGCTGTTCATGGCCTATAAGAATGTCTTCCAGGTGGACGACATGACGCTGTTCAAGGCCATGCGGGTGGCGGCCGAGCACGGCATGATCGTCATGGTTCATGCGGAAAATGGCGATGTCGAAGCCACGCTCACCCCGGCGCTGCTGGCGGCCGGCCAGACCGACCCGGTGTACCATGCGTCCTCGCGCCCGCCGGAGATCGAAGGCGAAGCCACCAACCGCGCTGTGGTGATGAGCGGCCTCACCGGCTGCTCGCTGTACGTGGTGCATATGACCTGTGAATTTGCGGTGGAGGCGCTGCGGCGCGGGCGGGCGCTGCGCTACCCGGTGATGGGCGAAAGCTGCGTGCAGTATTTCCACCTGACGGTCGCAGACCACCTGGCCCAGCCAGATTTCCACGGCGCGAAGTTCGTCTGTTCGCCGCCCATCCGCAGCACCCACGATCAGGCGGTGCTGTGGGAAGCCGTGCGCGATGGCACGCTCCAGGTGGTCAGTACCGATCACTGCGATTTCTGGTTTGAGGGCGGCGTGGGGCCGGTGCAGGAATGGGCGGCGGCGCACAATGGCGGCAACTGGCACGCTTTTGAAGCGCAGAACCCCACCTATCGCCGGCCGGGGAAAGAACTGGGCAAAGGCAATTTCGCCCGCATCCCCAACGGGCTGCCGGCCATCGAAGACCGGCTGATGGTGATGTGGCATACCGGGGTGAACAGCGGCAAACTGTCGCCGGAGCGCTTCGTCGCGCTCAACTGCACCAACCCGGCCAAAATCTTCGGCATGTACCCGAAGAAGGGCGGCATCACCGTCGGCGGCGATGCCGATATTCTGGTGTGGGATGCCGCCAGGAAGCACACCATCAGCGCCAGCACGCACCATATGCATGTGGATTACAACCTGTTTGAAGGCATGGAAGTGCAGGGCGTGCCGGTGCAGGTGTATCTGCGCGGAACCAAAATTGTGGATGGCGACCGCTGGCTGGGCCGCAATGGCAGCGGCCAGTATGTGCCGCGCCAGCCGCACGCGCCGGTTCTGTAACACCGCGGCCGCCGGCAGGGAGG
>JALOOI010000295.1 GCA_025454495.1 Anaerolineae bacterium | reverse complement strand
CTGCGGGCGGCCGGCACCGCAGATGACCTGCTGGAAGCCGCGCTCACCGTGGCCGCGGGCGGCGCACAGACCGTCGTCGCGCTCCAGGGCGATACCGGCATTGAACTGAAAAGCTATCCCGATCCCATTACCGGGGTGACGGCCGCCAGCGCGGTGCTGAACGTCGTGAACACCATTCCCGGCTCCGCCGGCATCACCGTCGCCTTCCCGGATGGCACGCCGCTGGCCAGCGATGTCGCCTTCGGCGAAGCCGGGCAGGCCGCAGCGCTCATCGTGCCCGTCACCACGCCGCTGGCCTTCACCATCACCATTGGCGACCGCAGCGGCACGCTGGAAGTGCCGGCGCAGACGTTTTACGGCGGTGTCTATTACAACCTGGTGGCGCTGGATGGCGGGGCTTTTGCCGCGCCGCAGCTTTTGACAGCCGCCACCAGCCTGTCGCAGGGGCTGGCCAGCGCCCCCGGCGCGGGCAGCATCACCATTGCCGCCGGCCTGGCCGCCCCGCCCACGCCCGATCCTAATGTGGTCGCGCCCACGCCGCCCGCCGGCAGCGAAGTGGTCACGGCACCCACCACCGCCCCGGACGTGCTGCCGCCGGCCACACCGGCAGAGGCCGTCATCACCGCGCGGGTGGTGCTGGACCCCGGTGCTAACCTGCAACTGCGCGAATTCCCCAATTCCGAAGCGCGTTCCCTGGGGCTGGCTCCGTCTGGCACCACGCTGATCGTGGAGGGGCGCGAAGGCGCACCCGTGGCGCTGGTGGAAGGGCAGGAACCGCCGCCGGAAGCCGCCGACTGGGTTGATCCCGTGACCGAGCTTGACCCGGCCGATGAACGCGCCGACCTGCTGCCCGAAGCCACCTGGCTCAATGTCGATTACAACACCCCGGACGGCGGCACCATCAACGCCTGGGTGAATGCCCGCTACCTGGATGTGCGTAACCAGGATGGCGAAATCGTGCGGCTGCGGACGCTGCCGCCGGTGGGGGGCAATATCCCCGGCGAAACGCAGGCCACGGCCATCACCCCGCCGCCCATCCCGGAAGACCAGATTACGGCAGTGATCTTTAACCTGAACACCGGCACCAATCTCAATGTGCGCCGCACGCCGGAAACCGAAGGCGAAGTGCTGGCCCGGCTGCCCCTGGGCACCACCGTCGAGGTGATCGGCTTCCTGGAGGATGACACCTGGGTGTTCATCCGCTTCCGCCCGGCGGAAGGCGGCGAGATCACCGGGTGGGTGAATGCGCTGTATACGCGCTACCGCCTGAACAATGAAGATGTTGACCTGGAAGACCTGAAGCTGGCGGTGGGCCAGTATACCCTGCTGCCGCTGTACGAGGTGATCCCGGCTGACCGGCGCGGGGCCATTGGCGGCGGCGCGGCCACCATCGCCCTGCCCACGCCCGACCCCCTGCGCGATGCCTACATCGCCGCCGTGCAGCTTGATCCGGGGGCGAACCTGCAACTGCGCCGCACGCCGGATGCTGCCAGCGAATCGCTGAACCTGATTCCCACCGGCACCCGGCTGATCGTAGAAAGCCGCGATGCCGTGGGCGGCTGGCTAAAAGTCACCTTTGAGGGCGAAACCGGCTGGGTGAATGCCAGTTTCGTCACCGTGACCTTCAATGATCGCGCCGTGGAGATCATCGAAATCCCGGTGGATGCCGGGGTAGCCCCCGCCGTGCCCGCTGACAGTACGCCCGTGCCGGCCGCCCCGGCCGAGCCGACGGCCACACCGGGCGGTTAAGCCTGTGACCGGCCGGCCGGGGTGGTCAATGTCACCGCCGGCCGGCCGGCGTACAGCCTCCATCGAAAGGGGATGTGGTATGAGAACGCTGCTCCGTCGTTGCATCATCGCTGGCTGGCTGGTGCTGCTGGCGGCCTGTGCGCCGCCGCCACCGCTGCCCACCATCATCCCCACGCCGCCGCCCGCCTCGCCCACCCCGCCGCCGGCGGCCACAGCGACTCGCCTCAGCATTCCCACGCCAGAACCCACCGCCATGCTGCCGGCCCGCCAGGCCGAAGACCCGGCCCAGCAGGCCTTTGTGCGCGTGATTCATGCGGCCGCCGGGGCCACGCCGCTGGATGTGTACATTGACGGGCTTAATTACGCCGGCGGGCTGGAATACGGGCAGTACACCGAAGCCGGCGGCCTCGCGGCTGGCACCTATACCGTGTCCGTCGTTCCGGCCGGCGGCCGGCTGCCCGACGGGGCGCTGGTGCGGCAGACGCTCACCATCGCCGGGCAGGAAACCAAGCTGCTGACCGTCACCGGCACGCGGGCCGCGCTGGCGCTCAGCGTCATCACGCCGGATACCGCGCCCATCGAAGGCGCACAGAGCCGGCTGACGCTGCTGAACGCCCTGCCGGGCACGGCCGGGCTGTCGCTGGTGCGCGAAGATGACAGCGCCGTGATCGCCCCGGTGGATTACGGGCAGTCCGCGCCGGTGACGCTGCCGGCCGGCTTTTACACGCTGCGGGCGCTGGTGGGCGGCAATACCCTGTTGACCCTGCCACGCCAGTTCGAGCCGCGCACCGTCTATACGCTCATCCTCAGCGGTAATCCGGTGCCGGAGGGCGTACAATCCATCCTCATCGCGTCCCAGGTAGGCGGCATCGCCAGCGTGCGCTTCATCCAGGCCCTGCGCGATAGCAGCCTGAATGATATTTACCTGGATGACCTGCTGCTCAGCAGCGCCCTGGGGGGCAGCGCCGCCAGCGAACCCCTTAAAATCCCGGCCGGCAGTTACAGCGTGCGGGCCTTCCCGACAGGGGCTGATCCGGCGACTGACGTGCCGCGCGTGGGCACTCAGTGGACATTTGCGCCGGATGAAACGGTCTCGCTGATCCTGGCGGGCGACCCCGGCGCGGAGCGTTTCCTCATCGCCCGCGAAGATGTGCGCCCCACCGCCCCCGGCGAAGTGCGGATTCTGTTCGTGAATGCGCTGCCTGGCTCGCGCCGGGTGGAGCTGAGCACGGAATTTACCTCCGGCATCGCGCTCAGTTACGGGCAAATCAGCGATCCGTTCACCTTCCCGGCCACCACCGTCAGTTTTAACTGGGAGAGCGCCGAACCCGGCAGCGAGCGGGTGCTGCTGGAATTCGCCAACAATGTGCCCCTCCAGGCGGGCAACACCTACCTGTATATTTTTGCCGGGCGCGACCCGGAAAATTACATCCTGTACAGCACCTTCACCGGCATCGCCGTCACCGCCGACACGCTGGAACCCATCGCCACCCTCTCGCCCGCGCCCCGGCTGCGCTTCGTCAATGGCGTACCGGGCAGCTTCCTTACGCTGCGGGTGGATGATGTACCGGCCGTGGTGGATGCCGCCTACAGCCGCGAAAATGTGCTGCCGGTACTGGCCGGTGGCGAGCGCGTGCTGACGGTGCTGGATGGCGCGGGGCAGCTTCTGGCCCGGGCCGTCACCCCGCTGGCCGCCGGCTCCATTTACAGCGCTTACATCACCGGCGATGACCTGAACGGCTATACGCTCAGCATCCTCACCGATCCGGCCATCACGCCCGGCCCCACGCCGCTGCTGCGCCTGGTCAATGTCAGCCGCGAGGCCACCCGTTTCGGCGCATCCATCATGATGCCCTCCGCCGCCCTGGCCGCGGCCGGGCTGGATGGCACGCAGCGGCCCAGCCTGGCGGTGGATATGCGCCCCTTCTTCAACCCGGTGGAAGCCGGCAGCAGTTCGCCGTTCCGGGCCTTTGCCGGCGCAGGGGCGCGGGATGTGCTGCTGACCGACCCGGATAACGCGCTGCTGCTGACGGGGGTTTTCGGCGTAACGCTGGAGAATGGCAGCGTGTATGAGGTGGTCGCCTATCAACAGGTCGGCTCGCAGCGTGTGACCGCTTTCGTCAGCCCGTACAGCCTGCGTTAGGGCTGGCAGGCGCAGCGGGCCGGGTTATAATGCCAGCGGCACACCGGCCGGGGCCCGGGCTTACAGAGAACAGGACATGAGGCGTTGCGAATCCTGGTGACAGGGGCCGCCGGTTTTGCCGGGCAGCACCTGATGCGCTATCTCCATCACATTCAGCCGCAGGCCGAACTGCACGGGACGGTGTATCGCACGGCTGCGCCGGCCGGCCTGCCGGGGATTTTCACCCGCGTTGACCTGTGCCAGGCCGAAGCGGTTTTGCACCTGTTGCAGCGCCTGCAGCCGGATTGTATTTATCATCTGGCGGGGCAGGCCGCGCCGGCCCAGGCCTTCAAGCAGCCCTGGCACACGCTGGAGACCAATATCCGCAGCCAGTTCAACCTGCTGGAGGGATGCCGCGAGATCGGGCTGCAGCCGCGTTTTCTGTGCGTCACCTCGGCGGAAGTGTACGGGGTGGTGCAGCCGCAGGAACTGCCCCTGCGCGAAGACGCGCCGCTGCGCCCGGCCAGCCCCTACGGCCTGAGCAAGATCACCCAGGACCTGATGGGCTGGCAGTATTTTCTCAGCTACAGCCTGCC
>JALOOI010000294.1 GCA_025454495.1 Anaerolineae bacterium | reverse complement strand
TTTTTCGTGGAATTGTTCGCTTATCAGCGCTGGGCCAACCACCGGCTGTGGGACTGCGTGATGCAGCTCAGTGACGCGCAGTTCAGCCAGCCGCATGAGTATTCCGTTGGCTCCATCCACGCGCAGGTAGCCCATATGATGGGGGTGGCAAGCTGGTGGTTCGCCTTCCTGCACACCGGCGAACTGCATTTCGTCACCGAAGCGGATTGCGCCAGCCGCGCCAGCATTCGGGCGAAGTGGGACGACACCGAAGCGCTGATCGACCGCTATCTGGCCGCACTCACCCCGGCCGAACTGGCCCGCACGGTGAAACCGGCTTTCTGGTCGCCAGAACAACCGCCCATCCCGGTTTACGGGGCGCTGTTCCAGGTGGCCAACCACAGTACCGATCATCGGGCGCAGACGCTGGCGGCGCTGCACCGGGCCGGCGGGCCCACCACGCCGCAGGATTTTCTGTTCTACCATTTTGATCGCGCCGGGGTGGCGTGGGAGAACGATTGAGGGCGGGCAGCGCCGCCTACAGCGGATAAATGTTGAGGCCCAGGGCCCCGGCCAGCGCCACCAGCAGCGGCGCGACCAGCAGCGCCGGCAGAAAATTGGCCACCCTGGGCTTTTTGATGTCCAGCAGCACCAGCGCCAGACCAATGAGCAAAATGCCGCCGACGGCCGTCATTTCGTTCATCATGGGCGAGGTGCCGCCCAGGGCCAGGGGGTCGCTGAGCAGGGGCAGCAGCAGCCAGCCGAGCAGGGCCAGCCCGCCCTGCACCACCAGGATGGTGATGAGGGTGAACAGCACGCCCACGCCAAAGCTGGCGGCGAAAGCCATGGCCGCGAAGCCATCCAGCACGCTTTTGATGGCCAGAAACTGGAAGCCGGCCGCCAGCCCCATGCCATCCTGGAGCGCCCCGGTGAAGGTGAGCGGCCCCACGCAAAAGACCAGGCTGGCCGTTACAAAGCCGGTGATGAAGCGTTCCCGCGCGGGCTGCCCGCCACCGGCGGCCCCGGCACCCGCCCGCTGCTGCAACCACGCGCCGGCCCGTTCCAGCGCCACATCCAGCCGCAGCGCCTCGCCGATCATCACCCCGATCACGGTGGCCAGCAGCGGCAGGATGATGTTGCCGGTCTGGCGGGCATTTTCCAGCCCCACCACCAGCGTCACCAGCCCCAGGCCCGTCACCACCCCTTCCTGAAGGCGGGCCGGCAGCCGCTGGCCCACGGCCAGCCCGATGAGTCCGCCCACCAGCACGGTGAGCATGTTCAGCAGTGTGCCACCCATCAGGCTCAGCGCAGCGTATCGACCAGCGTCACCAGGTCCATGCCGGCCTGGTAGATGGTGCTCATGGTGGCATATTGCAGCGGGGTCAGCGGGGAGCGAATTTCGCGCAGCATCAGCCGGGAAAAGCCGATGATGATGTTCAATTCGTTCTTCAGGTCATGGCGCATCCGCTGGAGGATGGCTTCATCCGCATTCTGGGACAGGCGGAACATGGCATTGCTGGATTTTTTCTGGAAGCGCACGGCGGCCTCGTACAGCGTCACCAGGTCGGTTTGCTGGGCCGCGTTCAGGCGCGGGTTGCGTTCGTTAAAGAGCGCCTGGCAGTAACGCACCAGGGCTTCGGCATCCGGGGTCAGGTTCGCGGCAGAAGAGTCAAGTGTGGTGGACATCGCAATCATCCCCGGCAGGGCCGGCTAAACCATTTTATGAACGAAAAAGACCCCGGCCGCAGATGAACAAGCAGCGTGGCGAGGCAGCGCCAGGCATCAGCCTGCTAAATAGTTTCTATATGTTCTGAATTGTAACAGGAGTATCGTCTTTTGTAACGTGAGGTTGGTTCGGTAAACGTATGAATGCCGTTTAAATGTTGCTGTGACGCGGCAGCCGCCCGTACAGGGTGGCCCCGCTGCCGGGGAGCGCGACCACCTGGCTGAACTGCACCGAATGGCGGGCGTTCCAGTAGAGCGCCTGCCCCGGCTGGCCGAACAGGCGCTGCATTTCGTCGTCGTCCAGGCGGCAGCCGCTGCCGAAAATGCCCACTTCCAGCCAGCCGCCCCGCGGCCGGGCCAGCAGATGCAGCTCGCCATATTCCATCAGCTCGCGGCCCATCGTCAGCACCACATGATCGACCCAGGCCGACACATGATAGGCGCTGCCGAAAGCGGGGGGCAGGCCGTCCGGCAGTTGCGCCACCAGGCGCAGGGGGCGCTGCTTCAGCCAGTAGCCATACACCGGCAGGCGCGGGCGCAGCAGCGCGGCCAAATCCAGCGGCTGCGGTGGCTGGCGGCGCTGCGTGTGGCGGGCGGCAAAAGCGGCGGCCGTGGTGGCTTCCAGGTATTGCAGCACGGCGGCGGCCGCGGTTTCGATCGTCAGCAGCAGCGCGGACTGTGACGCGGTGAGGGCGGCATGGTCAAAAGAGGCGGGGCACTGGCGCAGCAGCCGGGCATAGCCGAGCAGCGCGGTGGCCGGGGTACGCACATCCGCGGCGATCACCGGCAGAATGTCGCCGTGGGCGGCCGGTGCCGGCGGCAGGCCGGCCGTGACGGTGGCCAGGCGTTCCGCGCTGTGGTGTAAATGGCGGGCAAAGGGCTGCTGCTGAAGTGACAGCGGGGTGAGCAGCAGGGCCGCGGTGGCGCTGTGCAGCGCGGCGATCTCCGTCAGCAGGGCGGGCATATCAGGGCAGGGCGGGGGCATAATCGCGCAGCAGCAGCCCCATCAGGCACACATCATAATATTTGCCGCCCTTCAGCAGGCGCTGGCGCAGCACCCCCTCCTGGCGAAAACCGAGTTTTTCCAGCACGCGCTGCACGGCCGCGTTCCCCTGCACCACTTCGGCTTCGATGCGGTTCAGCTTCAGCGCATTGCGGCCAAAGTCGATGAGGGCGCGCACCACTTCCAGCGAATAGCCCTCCCCGCGGTAATCCGGGATGATGTTGTAGCCCAGGCTGGCATAGTGGGCATCGCGCTTCCAGTCATACAGGCCGCCGCAGCCGATGAAGGTGTCATCGTGCAGGGTGATGGCCACGCGAATCGCCTGTTCGGCGGCGAAGAACCCGCCCATCCATTTCAACCATTCGTTGGCCTGTTCCAGCGTGCGAATGGGGCGGCTGGCGATATATTCGGCCACGGCCGGGTTGCCAAAATGCCGCACCAGTTCGGTGGCATCACCGGGGGTCATGGCACGCAGCACCAGGCGGGAGGTGGTGATCGCGGGGAAAGTTTCGGTATCGTGGCTGTTCTGACTCATCGTTACACCTGTAGCATCAACAAAGCATTGTTTTCAGGCGCGTGTTCAGAAAAAATCTCTACCCGCAAATCTTTTTCTTTATTGTACCGAATGCCGCCGGCGGCTGTACAGCTTACAAATGACGGGTTTTGAGCATGATGCCGGGTATGACGGAGCCTTCAGCGGGCGACCGGGATGGTCATGGCGAAGGTGGAGCCGGTGCCCGGCAGGCTCTCCACCTCCAGCGTGCCGCCCTGCCAGGCGGTGAAGGTTTTGGCCACATACAGGCCCAGCCCCTTACCGGGGATGTGCGGGTGCAGCCGATAGAACGGCTCAAAAATGTGGCGCAGCGCCCGGCGTGGAATGCCCATACCCGTATCGCTGACGCTGATTTCGACCAGCGGCCCCATACACCACACCCGCACCGTGACCTGGCCCGCAGGGGTGTAGGTGAGGGCGTTGGCCAGCAGGTTGCTGAGCGTGCGATGCACATACAGGCGGGCGCTGTACACCGGCGGCAGGTCGGGCTGCACGTCCCACAGCAGCGGCACCGCCTGCTCGATGTTAATCAAATCCGGGGTGAACAGCGTCGGCAGGTCAAACGTGGTCAGCGGGCGCATTTCCTGGCGCTGAATTTTGCTGTAATCCAGCAGGTTATACGTTTGCCGGCGCAGATAGTGCGCCTGGTAAAAAATTTGCTGGATGCGGGCCTGCTGGGCCGGCAGCAGGCGGCCATCCACCTCCTCCAGCAGATAATCACAAAAGCTGATGATGGTGGCCGAGGGCGTGAGCCAGTCATGCGTGAGCGCTTCCAGAGTGGTGGTGGCAGCGGGCTGCTGTTCGACGACATCGCGGGTGTAGGTGAACGTGCGCAGGGCCGCCAGATGAATCACCTCCAGCGACTCGCATTGATCGGGCAGCAGGTCGCCATAGCGGCCGGCCAGCAGCGCTTCGGAGGTGATGAGGATATTGGCAATGGGCGGTAACAGATGCTCGTACAACCACAGCTCCCTGGACAGCGACTTCAGGCCGCGGGCAGCGACAGCGAAAAGGTGGACCCTGTGCCCCGCCGGCTGTCGGTCAGGTCGAGGTGGCCACCCAGCAGCCGGGCAATCTGGCCGGCAATGGTCAGCCCCAGGCCGATGCCGTCACTGCTGCTATCCACCTGGTAAAAGGGTTCAAACAGGCGGGCGGCCGCCGGCGGCTCGATGCCGCGGCCGGTATCAATCACATCAATCCGCAGGCCGGGCCCGG
>JALOOI010000085.1 GCA_025454495.1 Anaerolineae bacterium | reverse complement strand
ACGGGCCATCATTGATAACAACTGGGACACCAGCACCTGGCCGGCGGCTCCGTCGTCCTGACCGCTGCCCGCGCCCGCCGGCCCGGCGGCCGGCGGGGGCTAACCACGGCTGCGCCAGCTTCAGCGCCGGCCGCCGGGCGTATCACGGGTGCCTGGCCGCTTCAGGCACCCGTTCAACAGACATTATTCAAGAGGCTTTATGACTGATTTACGCACCACGGCCCCGCCGGCCGCCGCACCCCGCCGGCGACTGCTGGCCGAAATCTGGAACAGGCGAATGCTGTACTTACTGCTCTCGCCGACGATCATCGGGATGATTATCTTCCAGTATTATCCGGCGCTGACGGCCTTCTGGGGATCGTTTCATTCGTGGGATGGCCGGCGGGCGCGTTTTGTGGGGCTGTTTAATTATCAATTCTTTCTGGAAGACCCGCGCCTGCTGCAATCGTGGATTAATATTTTTCTGCTGCTCATCTTCAATGTGCTGTCGCTGGCGATGCCCCTGCTCATTGCCTATCTCATCTATCGCCTGCCGGATGCCGTGCATCGCTACTGGTACCGGGTGCTGGTGGTGCTGCCCATCATCGCGCCGTGTTTCGTTTTCATCGTGCTGTGGCGCTGGTTGTTTTCGCTGGATGGCGGACTCAATCTCATCCTGCGTTCCCTGGGAGTCGATTCGCAGGTGGTGTGGCTGGGGAATGCCAGCACGGCCCTGGGGTCGATCATGTTCATGGGCTTTCCGTGGATCGAAGCCTTCACCGTGCTCATTTTTCTGGCCGGGTTCATGACCATTTCGCGGGAAATGCTGGAAGCGGCGGCCGTGGATGGCGCTTCCGGCTGGAGCCGCTTCTGGCGGATTGAACTGCCACAATTACAGGGGCAGGTGAAGGTGCTGGTCATTCTCACGTTCATTGGCACCATTCAGGATTTTGGGCGGGCCCTGTTCATGACGGATGGCGGCCCCGGCTTTGCCACCATGGTGCCGGGGCTGCGGATGTATAATGCCTTCACCCAGGAAAATGCTTACGGCTATGCCTCCGCCATCGGTGTGATCCTGTTCATCGTGATCCTGGTGCTCACGCTCATTAACCAGCGCCTTATCCGCAGCAGCGACAGCTAGGAGGCCCGGCCCATGCAACCCTCCAGACTCTTCACTTTTTTCTCGCACCTGCTGCTGCTCAGCCTGATCGGCATTGCGCTGTTCCAGGTGGCGCTGCTGTTCATCATGTCGGGCAAAAATCCCACCGATATGGCCACCAACCCCATGCTGCCGTCGCTGCCCATTCACTGGGAAAACTTTGTGACGGCGTGGAACCTGGGCATACGGAATTATCTGGGCAATTCCATCGTGCTGGCCGTTTCGATTGTGGTGGGGGACATTTTGCTGTCGGTCATCGCGGCGTATGTTTTTGCCCGCTATCAGTTTCCCGGTAAGGCGCTGCTGTTCGGGCTGGTGCTGGCGCTGATGATGGTGCCCGGCATTCTGACGCTGGTGCCGCGCTACCTGCTCATCCGTGATCTGCGGCTGCTGGATACGCTGTGGGCGGTCATTTTACCCTCCGTCTTTGGCTCCAACGCTTTTCAGATCATCGTCCTGCGGACGTTTTTCCAGAGCCTGCCGGAAGAACTGTTCGAGGCGGCCCGCATTGATGGCGGCGGGCATCGCGTGTTGTTGTTCAACATCACCCTGCCGCTGTCCACCGCCATCATTTCGTCCATGGCCATTTTACGCTTCAATGGCGCGTGGAATGACCTCATCTGGCCGCTGCTGGTGCTCAACCGCGACGAACTGCGGCCCATTTCGGTGGGGCTGGTGATGCTCTCCAGCGGGGCCGGGGCCCCGGAAATCGGCGTGCAGATGGCCGGCAGCGTCATCGCCTCCATTCCGATGATCGTCATCTTCATCGTGGGGATGCGCTCCTTTATTGATGGGCTGTCGGTGGGGGCCATCAAGCTGTGACCAGCGTGCAGGCCGAGGTCGAAAAGCACTTTCGCCATAACTTTATCGTCAATCTCGCCGATGGTTCGTTTTTTGGCCTGGCCATGGGCTGCGCCTCGGCCGTGACCATTCTGCCGCTGTTCATCGCGCACTTTACCGATTCCACCATTTTGATCGGGCTGATCGGCTCTATCCACATGATCGGCTCGCAACTGCCGCAAATTTTGATGATCGGCAAGGTGGCGCGGCTGGAACGCTATCAACCGCTGGCGCTCATCATCACCACGCATGAGCGGCTGCCCTTCCTGGGGCTAACGCTGCTGGCGTTGCTCAGCCCGCAGCTACCGGCCGGCGTGGTGGTGGCGCTGTGTTACGGGTTGTTCATCTGGCATTCGCTGGGCAGCGGGTTTGCGGCCACCCCGTATCAGAGCATGATCGGCAAAATTTTTCCTGAGCGCCGCCGGGGGATGTTCCTGGGGGCACAGATGGCCGGTTACAGCCTGCTCTCCGGCCTGGGGGCCGTGCTGGCGGGGGTGTGGCTGCAACAGCTACCCCACCCCGCTAACTACGCCGTGTGCTTCTTCAGCGCCAGCCTGGCGCTGGCCGTCTCCTGGTTTTTTCTGGCCCGCGCGCGGGAACCGCGCCACAGTGTGCCGGCGGCGGCGGCCACCACCACCATGCTGCCGTGGGCCCGCCTGCGTCACCTGTGGCGCAGCAGCGCCAGCTTTCGCCGCTTTGTGCTGGCCCGCATGGTCGCCCAGGGCACGCTGGTCACGCTCAGCTTTCTGGCGATCTACAGCACCCGGCACCTCAAGCTCGGTGAGCAAAGCCTGGGGCTGCTCACGGGGCTGCTGTTCTTCATGCAGATTATCGGGGCGCTGCTGGGGGGCTGGCTCGGCGACCGGGCCGGTCATCGTCTCGTGCTGGTGGGGGGCGCGTGCGCCATGGCGGCCGCCGGGCTGTGCGCGGCGCTGGCCACGGACAGCCAGCTATTGCCGGTGATTTACGCCCTCAGCGGCGCAGGCAGTGCCATCCTGCTGACCAACGTCATCAGCATGACGCTGGAATATGGCAGCGCCGATGAGCGCCCTTATTACATCGGCCTGGCCAACACGCTGACGGCCTGCGCCGCGTTCATCGCGCCGGTGGTGGCCGGGATCATCGTGGAGCGTTACGGCTATGCCAGCATGTTTCTGCTGGCCGCGCTGGCCGGCGTGGCGACGATGAGCGTGCTGCTGCTCACCACCGACCCGCGCCACCAGCGCCGCCTTTAGTCCAGCGGCCGGGCATCCACCCACACCTGCCAGCCGTCAAGGCTGCCCCCCAGAACTTCGAGGCGGTGCCGGCCGTCCTGGCTGTACAGCCGCCCCCACGCCTGCCCGCTCGACCAGAAACTGACGTAGTTCGCACCGCCCACCCGCACCGGGCTAAAGCGCAGTTCCCGGCGCAGCGGGTCGATCTGCATCCCGGTCAGCGCCCACAGCAACGCCCCGCTGGACATGCTGCGGGCGTAATGATGCCCGCACTCCACCTCATTCCACGGGTTGCGCCGGTGCCCATCGTGGCGGGCCCGCACCGCCGCCACCAGATTCAGGCCCTCTGCCACGCTGCCCACAGCGATGAGATGGGCCGCCACCTGATATTCGACCCCCGTCCAGACTTCATCAGAATAGGGGAAGGGGAAAGCCGGTTCGCCCCCGTGCGGCCAGGTGCATAAGATCAGCCCGGCTTCGTCCCCCAGTACAAAGGTGCGCTGCGTGTTGACATGGGTGGTGAAGTCCTGGCGAAAGTTGTGGCGATAGATGGCGTTCAGCGCCAGGCGAATCTGCTCCGGCGGCAGCAAATCGCCCAGGCCCAGCAGATGCGCATGAAGCTGCCCCAGCAGTTGATCCGCCAGGCAGCCGGTGCCGTGCTGGTAGGGATGGGCGTTCAGGTCGGCACAGTCCTGAATGTAGTAATCCCCCTGCCATAAGCGGGCGGCGACGCGCTGCCCGCCCAGGCGGGCCCGTTCTTCGCAGCGCGTCGCCAGGTCCACATCATCCAGCACGCGGGCCAGCGCTGCCGTGGCCCGCAGGGCCGCCAGATAATAGATGCTGCTCAGCGGGTTGGGGCCGTAAAAATCAATATCGTAGGTATTGTGCTGGCGGCCATCCAGCAGGCCATCACCGGCGGCATCCCACTGAAGCGTCGCATAATGGAGCGCCCGTTTGACGTTCTCCCACAGGTGGCGCAGCCACGCCGTATCGCCGCTGAGCAACCATTCGCGGTACACGCGCAGGATGGTGCCCATCTGGCCATCGACGGCGGCGTGCTGCCCGCCGTTAATGAGCCAGATGGCCGTCGGGTCGAAGGTGCGCAGCGAGCGAAAGGGCATGTAACCATCAGGATCGGTTTCTACGTTCAGTTCAATGCGGCGCATTTCGCGTTCCAGGGAGGGGAACAGCAGGGCCACGGTGTAGACATAACTCCAGACGTGGGTGCAGGTGCCATGACAGCAGCCGGCGGCATCAAAACAGCCTTCCCAGGCCATAAAACGCCCGTCCTCCAGCCAGAAACAGGTGTTGCTGCGCACCGGGACGATGTTGGCCGAGAGGGCCTCAATCACGGCGGCGGGCAGGGTGCTGTCAAAGAGGGCGGCATGAAACTGCCGCGTGATCGCCTCCAGGCGCGGGCGTTCCCGCAGGGCATACGTGGCCACGTCCCAGGCATCGGCGAAGCGCCGGGCATAATGATTGCGCGTGCGCGGGCCCGCGTGTTGATCCCAGCTATTGATGCGGTTCGGGAAATGCCAGGCGATGACGAAACGGATGACCGCCGTCTCCTGCGGTGCCAGCGTGGTGAATGCCCCCACCGAAGCGGTATCCGGGTAAGTGCCGGGCGTGGTATAGCCGAAGTCCGTCAGCCGGCCGTCGTCCAGCAAATCGTGCCAGAAATCGCGCAGGAAATCCCACCAGCCGCTGCGTAACCAGGCGGGCTTGATGGTCGTCCGGGGGAAATCGGTCGCCAGCGTGAGCGTGCCGAATTCCAGCGCGTCGGTGGCTATCTCCGGGTTGGTCAGCAGTACGCCGGATACCTCCCCGGCGTGCTGCACCAGATTCACCGTGCGACCACGCTGTTCTGTGCGCTGTTTGCCGGTGGGGTCAAACTCCGGGGAGCCGACCGGGTTGAACAGCGAGCCAACCAGCGTCACCTCCAGGGGCACCGGGCCGGTGTTGGTGATGTGACAGGTGAAAAAGGCAGCGGGCAGGCCCGACTCTTCAGGATCAAGGGGTACCAGCGGGTTGAACGCCTCCAGGTGTACCTGCACCGGCAGCGCGTCGTCCACAAAGTCGATGCGGGCCAGCGGGTATTCCCCGGTAAAGCGGCTGTGCGGGAAGCGCGGCAGCCCGGCGGCCGTTTGCGGGTCGAACCCGTGGGAGAGGTTATACGGTGGCTGCAACGCCGCTTCCAGGATGCGGGCCACCGGCGGGCCATCGGCGGGGCGCAGGCGCAGCGCAAAATACGTATTGGGCAGCCGGGTGCCTTTGGCCGGGCGATTAAAAATTTCCCAGTCGCGCAGGTCGCCCCGCGCCCCCAGCGAGACGGTGCCGGTGCCCACCCCGCCCAGCGGGAAAGCGACCGCGCTGGCCGTTTCGTCAAACATTTTTGGCATGGCAGCCTTCTTTGTTAGCGGGTGAAGATGGTGCCGCGCAGATAATCGGCATCATCGGAGAGCATGAACGCGGCGATGCGGGCGACACCGGCCGGGGTGCCATACTCGCGGTGAGCGCGGGCGATGGCGGTTTCCGCCGGAAGTCCCCGGCGGCGGGCATCTTCCAGCTCCACGGCCAGCTTCAGCCCGGTGACGATGTTACCGGGGCTGAGGGTATTCACCCGGATCCCCTGCGGCTCAAGCTGCGCGGCCAGCGTCAGGCTCAGGCCGCTGGCGGCCCCTTTGCTGGCGGCATAGGCCAGCGACGCACTGGGCCCCACCACGCCGGCACCGGAGGCGATGATAATCACCACCCCCTGCGGCGCGGTCAGCAGCAGGGGCAGCGCCGACCGCACGCACAACAGCACCCCGCGCACATTAACCGCCTGCACCGCCTCGAAATCTTCCAGGGTGATTTCATCCGCCGCCTGGAAAGCGCCCCGAAAAATGCCCGCCGCGCACACCAGCCCATCCAGCCGGCCATGGCGGGCCTGCACGGCGCTGAAAGCCGCGGCCACCTGGGCCGGGTCGGTCACATCCACCTGGAGAAACGTCCCCGCCGCGCCCGGTTCGGCCGCGCCTTCGTCGCCGGCGGCGGGGTGGATGTCCGCCGCGTAGACCACCGCCCCCGCGGCGGCGCAGGTACGGGCGATGGCCCCGCCAATGCCCCCGGCACCGCCGGTGATGAAGATCACTTTGTTGTGCAAATCCGTCATGGTGTCACTCCAGAATGGGGATGTGCAGTTCGTTCAGCCGGCGGCGCACAAATTCCGCCGCCTGCGGAACCTGCTCCGGCGGCAAATGTTCGATGAACGCATAGGCCCCGGGCAGCAGGGCTTCAAAGCGCGTCAGCAGCGTCTCAAAATCCATCAGCCCTTCACCGGGCATGGCTTCCCGGATATGCACCACCAGGTCATCTTCCACGGTGACATCCTTGATGTGCGCCGCGATGACCAGGTGGCCCAGCGCATCAAACAGCTCATTCAGCAGCCGGGGCAGATGGTAGGCCGCGTGCAAATCACCCACCAGGTTCACCGGGTCGAAGTTAATTTTTAGCCAGGGGGAATTGACGGCCGCCAGCACGCGCTGAATGGCCGCCGGGCTGTGCAGGGTGGTCAGCACATGGCATTCCAGCGCAATGGGGAGGCGGTGCTGTGCCGCCACGGCCACAATCTGCTTCAGGCTGTCGATGAGGCGGGCTTCGGTAGCGGGCGCGTAATTGGCCGGATGCGGCGACCAGGGGCCGTGATGGCTCATGCTGGTGGGGCGCAGGCCGATGGCATCCACACCCATCAGCGCCCCCAGCCGCACGATCTCACCGGCGGCACGGATGCCACTGGCGCGGACGGCCTCATCGTCGGTGACGATGGAAGGATACCAGCCCCACAACTGCACCCAGCGCAGCCCATGGCGCTGGAGGATGTGTTGCAGGTGTTGGAGTGCGCCCAGGTCGGCACTGAAAGGATCGCCGGTGAGGTGCGCCACCACACCGCTGAACCCCATGGCGCGGATATGCTGGCACAGGGCATCATCAACGGTGCGAAAATCTGACGGAATCATGCCAATGATGCCCAGTTTCATGAGAGCAATCCTGTCCAGATGGGCGAGGGCGGCGCATCGTGGGTGGTGCGGCGGGCCGGGGCAGCGGCCCCGCTGTACTCCGCCCGGATGCGCCGCAGCACGGCGGGCGGCGTATGGTAGAAGCTGATGAGCGTGCCTTCGGCACCACGATCCGGCAGGTGCTGGGCGTGGAGGGCCATGTAATCTTCCATACGGCGGAGCGCCCGGTCACAGATGGCCACCACGGCCGCGCGTTCCGCTTCCGGCAGGGCGGCGGGCGGGCGTTCCCCGATCAGCAGCGGCAGTTCGGCGGCGATTTCAATCGCCTCCAGATACACGATGGTGCAGTGCAGGCGGTTGAGCAACAGCGCCAGATGATCGCGGGCGGTGGCGGTGGTGGCGGCGGGCAGGCACTCTGCCAGCCGGTGATGGGCCGCGGCGTAGCGGGCCCGTACCGACCGGGCTTTGTCTGCCTGGAAGATGCCGTAGTAACCCAGGCCCTGGTCGCCCCAGCAGCCGACATAACAAAAGCCCACATTGGGCAGGTCATCCCGCGCCTGGGCTTCCGCATCGTCAATGAGGGTCATGGCGGCGGCATAAGGCCCGGCATCGGCCAGCCCCAGGGCCGCGGCATCATGCCGGTAAAAATCCGCCGGGGAGGTGGGGCCGGCCAGCAGGCTGTGGGCGGTGTAGCGCAGGCAGGTACGATTTTCGGCGGTGCGCCAGTGATTAAAGGCCAGCGCCGGGATGGGGGCCGTACCGTGGACGGCGGCGGCCAGTTCCAGCAGCCGGGCGATGCCCTGCACGGCATTTTGCAGCAGGTACAGCGTGCCATCAAATTCGATCCAGCTATACAGCAGGCTGCGCGACCAGTCCGCCGGCGTAAGGTGCAGCGCGTGCAGGTTGCGGGCGACCGCCCGCCCGCCATGATCGAGCAGGAACGTAAAGGTCAGTTCCGGCGGGGCATACTGTTGCAGCAGGCGCAGCATCAGCGCATGGTTCGCCGGCACGGTGCAGTACACCCCCAGGGCCAGGGCCGGCAAAGGCACCGGCGCGGGGGCAGCACGCAGGGCCGCCAGCACCTCCAGCCCATGCCCGATCTCGCGCAGCAGCCGATCCAGATCGGGCTGTGGTTGGGCCAGATAGCCCATAATGACGGGGTCGGCCAGTGCGCCGGGAAAATACTGCGCCGCCAGGTCGCGCAGGGTCTCCGGCGGGGCAGCCTGGCCCCATGCGCCCATCTCCTGGGTGATAATTTCCAGCACAGCGATCTGCGGGTACGTGGCCAAAAGGCTGTGCAGGGTGGCCAGCGACAGCGCCAGGTTTTGCTCGCGCAGTTCGCAGGAAAATTGCACCCGCAGCCCCAGGCGGCTGGCTTCATCCAGCAGCGCACCCAGCCACTGCTGAGCGCGTTCGCTGTTGGCGGCCACATCGTCCAGCCCGGCTTCATGTTCCGGGATGCAGAAGGTGTGTTGATTGCGGATCACAGTCCGCAGGGGATGATCGGGCAGGTCATAGCGCTGGCCATAGAAATAATGACCGGCGTGCCGGGTGTGCCCCTCATGCGTCACCGCATACCATTGATCCGGGTAACTGTGAAAGGTGATGTGATTGAAGCCCATGCGGGCAAGCTGGCGCAGGTAGTCACGGGCTTCTGCCAGGGGATAGCTGGAGATGTCCATGGGGAAGTTGAGATGCTGGCGAATGCCGCGCCACAGCACCGCCGGGCACCCCTGCGAGCGATAGCCGTCGATGCTGGCGGTAGCGGCATCGGCCCGCAGCCAGGGCCCGGTCACATCGAACACATAGCCCGCCTGCGCCAGCAAATCGTAGACCCCGTGCAGCACACAGGCGCTGTCGTGCCCGCGAATGTCGATGTGCGGGCCGGCCACCGTCACCGACCACTGGAAAGGCGGCAGGGTGTCGTCGGTGGCCAGGCTACAATGCCAGTCGGCCGTGTGGGGAAAACGCGGCAGCAGCCAGCGCTCCAGCTCTTCCATGGCGTAGTTCAGCGTGCGATCATCGGCCCGGCTCAACGTTCGGGGCATAAGGCTGGCTCTTCCCAATTATCTAAAATAAATTATAATTTGTATTATAGCAGCACTTTTCGAAAGCGACAAGCAACCATGCTGGTTCTGGATGCTCATTTACACCTGTGGGATGTACAGCGCCTGCATTACCACTGGTTAACGCCGGCCGACCCGCTGTATCGCACCATCACCCCGGCGGAAGTGGCGCGGCTGATGGCGGACAACGGTGTAAGCCAGGCGCTGCTGGTGGAAGCGGCCAATCACTCGGCCGAAATCCCCTATCTGCTGGAACTGCTGGATGCCCATCCGTGGATTGCGGGCATTATCCCCTGGGCCAGTGAAGCCGACCCGCCCCCGGCCGCGCTGATGCCGCGGCTGCGCGGGGTGCGGCTGCCCTGGCTTCAGCCAGACGCGACCGTGACGCTGCCGGCCAGCGTGCGCGAGCATACCCTCCCCTGCGACATCATCGCCGGCCGCGAGGCCTATGCCGCTGCGGCCGCCCTGGTGCGTTCCGCGCCGGAATTGACCTTCATCCTGGCCCACCTGGGGCTGCCCACCCTGGCACCGGGCGCAGCGCCGGCCTGGGCCCGTGACCTGGCTCCCCTGGCGGCGCTGCCCAACCTGGTCATGAAGCTCTCCGGGTACCTGACCGCGGCCGACCCGCGCCCGCTGGCGGTGGCAACGCTGCGCGATTTTGTGGATGAAGCGCTGCGGCTGTTCGGGCCACAGCGCCTGCTGTGGGGCAGCAATTATCCCATCGGGCTGCGGGCCGGCAGCTACGCGGAGGATATTGGTCTGCTGCGCCAGGCGACCGCGCACCTGCCCGCGGCCACGCAGGTCGCCATCTTCGGCGATAATGCCCGGCGCGTGTATGGACTGGAGCCGCTGCCATGAGCGATGTTTTGACCTGGGATCGCAGTTTTCTGGATGAGGTAGAGGGCACGGCCAGCCCGGCCGGGCTGCTGTTGTGGGCCCTGGGCGGCCCCGGCTTTGCCCTGCGGACGCGCACCGCCCTGCTGTGGATTGACCCCTACTTTGGCGGCACACCGCCGGATGCGCCGGCCGGGCTGCACCGGGCCCTGGCCATTCCCATTGACCCAACCCTCATTCGCCGCGCGGACGCGGTGCTTTCGACGCACGCGCACATTGACCACTGCCACGACGCGACGCTGCTGCCGCTGAGCCAGCACACCGGGGCCCGCTTCATCGGCCCGGCCACTTCCGCCGCGGTCATGCGGGCGGCCGGCATCGCCCCTGAACGCATCGACCAGGTCGCGGCCGGCGACCGCCTGGTGGTGGGCGATGCCGAAATTATCACCTGCGGGGCCCATGACCCGGCCGAGGCCGGGGCGGTGAGCTTCATCATCCGCAGCGGCGGCTGTACCCTGTTCTTCGCCGGCGATACGCAGGATACCCCCCTGCTGGAGGCGGTGGGCGCGTCTTACACGATTGATCTGGCGCTGCTGGCCTATGGCGAGCCGTGGTATCTGAGTGCGGAAAATTTGCTCCAGGCGGCCCGGCGGCTGCGCCCCCGAAGGCTGCTGCCATTTCACTGGGATATCTGGCGCGGCTTCAGCGGTAATCTGGGGCGCTTTTTTAGCGTGTATGCGGCGCAGGCCTGCCCGTTTGGCGTGCACATCCTCCAGATGGGCGATTGTTTGCGGCTGACCGCTGACTCCTAACCGGCGGTTCCCACATACTCGAACCAGTCAAAATCGGCGTGGCCGGCCGAGGGCTGGCCGCTGCCGGTGGCATACATGCCCAGGTAAACCCCGGTGAAGCCATAGGCCACCGTCGAACTGAGAAAGCCGCCATGGACGGCTGCGCCACAGGCCTGCCACGCCTCCGGCTGGAGGGCATAGTAGCAGCGATACTCCAGCCCGTGCGCTTCGATCTTCCAGAACAGTGTGCCGTTATAGTCCGGCAGCACGGCCACCGCCAGGCAGGTGGTTTCACCGTGGGCCCGGCGTTCCAGCCGCACCACCACCGTGTCGTCCTCGTCACGCCCGCACAGGCAGCACAGATGAAAACGGTCATTCTGGATCACGGCCAGCCCGGCCAGTTCGTAGCCGGTGGTCGGCAGGAAGTCCATCCGCGCCCGCACCGCGAAATTCATGTGCTGCTGCCGCCGCCCGATGAAGCTGGCGTTCGCGTGCTCCGCCAGCGTCGGCGGGCGCAGGGCCAGGCGCAGCCAGCCCGGCCGCGCCGTCAGGCTGTACCAGTCGCTGCGGGGGGTACGCAGCATATTCCAGCACAGGGCCAGCGCCGGGGTATCGAAGTGGTCACAGGCGGGCCCGGCGGGCAGGCGGTGGCGGGGTAACGACGGGCACGGGTAGCTGAATTCCACCCGGCCGGTGCCGGTGCCGGGCAGCAGCCAGTCCTGCTCCCAGGTGCAGGGCAGCAGCCAGGTTTCGCGGCCCAGATTGTAGTAGTAGCCGTCGTAAGGGCGTGCGCCCAGCACGACCATCCACCATTCGCCCGTTTGCGTCTCCACCAGGTCGGCATGGCCCACGGCCACAATGGGCGCGTTGTAGCCCAGATGGCGATGCGTGAGGATGGGGTTCAGCGGGCAGGCTTCGTAGGGGCCGGTCAGTGACCGGCTGCGGGCCAGGGTGACGCAGTGCTCATGAAAGGTGCCGCCCTCGGCGATGAGCAGGTAGTAATACTCGCCCCGGTGATACAGATGGGGCGCTTCCGGCACGGCCTCCCCGCGTGACTGGCCATCCCACAGCACAAACACCTCGCCAATCAACTGCATCGTGGTTAAATCCAGCTCTTGCAGCCAGATTTCGCGCCGGGAGGTGTGGCGATGATCCTCCTGCTGCGGGGTGCGGTTGCCACAGTACCAGGCGCGGCCCGCTTCAAAAAACAGCGACGGATCAATGCCGGGAGCGTTGTCCAGCACATACGGCTCGGACCATTCCCCGGCGGGATCGCGGGCGGTGACGATGAAATTGTGCCGCTGATGGTGCTGATCGGACAGGGTGGTGATGATGTAGAACAGCCCCTCATGCCAGCGGATGGTGGCGGCGAAGATGCCGCTGGAAGGCGCGACACCATCCAGATTAAGCTGTGACGGGCGGGCCAGGGCATGGCCAAGCTGCTGCCAGTGCACCAGGTCGCGGCTGTGGAAGATGGGCACACCGGGGTACCACTCAAAGGTCGATGTCACCAGATAGTAATCATCCTGCACCCGGCAGATGGACGGATCAGGATAGCAGCCGGGCAAAATGGGATTCTGAAAGTGGGCGGGCATGGTTCACGCTCCGGGAACAGGGGCAGACGGGTCAATGAGGCCGGTGGTATGCAGGTCATGCCAGAAGCCCGGCGGGATAGCGACCGAAAAAACGGCCAGGTTTTCGGCCACCTGGGCGACGCTTTCGGCACCGAAGATGATGGTCTGGATGGCCGGATGGGCGCGGACAAACTGCGCCGCCGCCGCCCTGAGCGGGATGTGATACGCCTGGCACAGCGCCTCCAGGCGGCGGGTGCGGGCCAGCACCCCGGCCGGGGCCGGGGCATAATGGTATTTCGCGCCGTCCACCGCGCCGGTGGCCAGAATGCCGGTGGCATACATCCCGGCGGAGAGCACCGGAACACCCCGCCGGTGCAGGCGGTTCAGCAGGGGCAGCGCGGATTGATCCAGCAGGGTGTAGCGCCCGGCCAGCATCACCGCATCCAGCGGCAGCCGGTCAGCGAAGAATTCGGCGGCGGCCAGGGTGCCGGTGCCCATGCCGATGGCCCCGATCACGCCCTGGGCTTTCAGTTCCGCCAGGGTGGGATAGGTTTCGTCCAGGATGAGGGGCGCTTCTGTAACCAGCGGATCATGGATGTGCAGCCAGTCCAGCCGGCTCACGCCGAGTCGTTGCAGGCTGCCTGCCACGCTCCACAGCACCTCATCGCGGCGATAGCCACGCTGCGCGGCACCGTCCACGCTCCACAGGCAGGCCTTGGTGGACAGGATGACCTGCTCGCGGCGGCGCGTCGCCAGCGCCTGCCCCACCAGGGCCTCGGCCTGAAACGCCCCGTACCAGGGAGCCGTGTCCAGCAGCGTCACCTGCTGATCCAGCGCATAGTGAATGGTGCTGATCGCCTCAGCATCGCTGACCTCCCGATACAGGCCGCGAAAAGAACCGGTGCCCAGCGCGAAAGCGGGTAGTTGATGGTCGGAAATGGGAGGTGTCATGGTCATGATGATAATTTATATTTTATAATGAACGCGGTTGAATTTGCCATAACCTGTATTATAATTTATATTTGATCGTTATGCACACATCAACCTGGTGAGGTGGCCGGATGAACATTACCGATGTACAGGTTTTTGTCACCTGTCCGGGGCGTAACTATGTGCTGGTCAAAATCATCACCGATCAACCCGGTTTGTATGGCTGGGGCGATGCCACCCTCAACGGGCGCGAACTGGCGGTGGCCAGCGCCCTGCGCGATCACATCGCCCCGCTGCTGATCGGGCGCGATGCCGGGCGCATTGAAGACACCTGGCAGTTCCTGTTTCGCGGCACCTACTGGCGCGGCGGCCCGGTGTTGATGACCGCCCTGGCCGGGATCGACCTGGCGCTGTGGGATATTAAGGGGAAGCAGGCCGGCCTGCCGGTGTATGCCCTGCTGGGCGGGCCCACGCGGGCGGGGGCGCTGGCGTACCGCCACTGTGATGGCCGCGATGCCGCCGAAATTGCCGATAACATCCGGGCGGCCCAGGCGGCCGGCTATACCGTCTTCCGCGCTCAGGTGGACGTGCCGGGCACGGCCCACTTTGCCGATGCCACCTGGCTGGATCGCACCACCTATCCGCAGCCGTTTGAAACCACGCCTTACCTGCGGGCCATGCCGCGCCTGTTTGAAGCGCTGCGGCGCGACCTGGGCGACGCGCCGGAAATCCTCCATGATGTTCACGAGCGCCTGACACCCATCCAGGCCGCGCGGCTGGCGGCCGACCTGGAACCGTATCGCCCCTTCTTTCTGGAAGACCCCGTGCGCCCAGAACAGGCGACGAGTTTGCACCTGGTGCGCCAGCACAGCACCACCCCCCTGGCCATGGGCGAATTATTCCATCATCGCTGGGACTGCCTGCCGCTGATTACGCAGCAGCTCATCGACTTTATCCGGGTGGATATTGCCCACATCGGCGGCATCAGCGAGGCCCGCAAGATTGCTGCCATCGCCGAGGCCTATCATGTGCAGATGGCCTTTCACGGCCCGCCCGATGTAGCCCCCATCACCCATGCGGCCAATGTCCATGTCGATATGGCCATCGCCAACTTCGGGGTGCAGGAAAGCTCGGTCTTTCCGCCCCAGGTGGCCGAGGTGTTTACCGGCATACCGACCCTGGCCGAGGGTCTGCTGCGCGTGAGCGCTGCGCCGGGGCTGGGCATCGAAGTCGATGAAGCCGCCCTCGCCCGCTACCCCTATCAGCCAGGGGAGTATTTGCCCACGCTGCGCCGTGCTGACGGCAGTGTACAGGACTGGTAAATGCGTGCCGCCGATCTGCCTCATCTGTATGCACAGTTGCCGCGCCGCTATGCCGAACTGGCGGGGGGCGGTGCCATCGTGACGGGGGCCAGCCGCGGGATCGGCCTGGGCATCGCGGCCCGGCTCGCCCGCGAAGGGATGCAGGTTGTGCTGTGCGGGCTGGAGGCCGACGAGCTGGCCGCGGCCGCGGCGGCCTTACGCGGGCAGGGTGGCACGGTGACGGCCCTGCCCGGCGACCTGACCCGGCCGGACGACCTGGCGGCCGTGGTACCGGCGGCCCTGGCGGCCTGCGGGCGGGTGGATGTGCTGGTGAACAATGCCGCGGACATTCGCCGGGCCCGCCTGGCGCACCTGCCCCCGGACTGGCTGGAGCAGCAGTGGGCCCTCAACACCCGTGCCCCGCTGCTGCTGTGCCAGCAGGTGATGCCCACCATGCGCCGGCAGGGGCACGGGGTCATCGTCAATATTTCCTCCGTCGGCGGGCAGCGGGCCCAGCTTCCGGGGCTGCCCTATGGCCTGACCAAGGGCGCGCTGGATGCCCTGACCCGCAATCTGGCCATGGATCTGGGTGAGTATGGTATCCGCGTGAATGCGGTTGCGCCCGGCTGGACACCCATGAATCTCGACCCGGTGGCCGATGCCGATTATCTGGACGGCACCGCGGCCTATCTCAGCCTGCGCCGGCCCGGTACCCCGCAGGACATCGGCGCGGCGGTGGCCTTTCTGGCCTCGGACGATGCCGCTTACATCACCGGGCAGGTGCTGGCCGTGGATGGCGGCCTGAGCGCACAACTGCATCCGCCACAGCAGCCCATCTAACCGGCACGATCAACCGCGGCGGCCGGCCTGGCCCGGGTGGCGGCCGGGCGGGGTCGCCGCCACCCGTGAAGCAGGAGGATACCCGGTGGCCATTGACATCATCATGCCCAATACCGGCTTTGATTCGCAGACCAGCCGCCTGATCGAATGGCTGAAAGCCCCCGGCGACCCCGTGGCCCGGGGTGAGACGCTGGCCATCGTGGAATCGGACAAGGCCGAGGTGGAATTAGAGGCGCTGGCCGGCGGGGTGCTGCTGGAACACTCCGCCGCGGCGGGTGCAGAAGTGACGGTCGGCGCGGTCATCGGGCGCATCGGCAGCGTGGAAGAATATCGTGCCCGCCAGAGCGCGGCGGCCCCGTCTGCGCCGGCCCCGGCCGCGCGGGTATCGCCGGTGGCCCGGCGGATGGCCCGCCAGCATAATATCGCGCTGGAGCAGGTGGCGGGCAGTGGTGCCGGTGGCCGCATCATGCGCCGCGATATTGAGGCCCTGGCTGCCCCGGCCCCCGCGGCAGCGGGCACCGCCGGCGTGGTGCTGGCCCTGCCGCGTGTGCGCCGGGCCGCCCGTGAGCGCGGCATTGCGCTGCCGGCGGTGCTGGCCGCGGGCTATGCCAGC
>JALOOI010000084.1 GCA_025454495.1 Anaerolineae bacterium | reverse complement strand
GCGAAGTGCTGCTGAATACCCTGCTGGATCGGCAGGGCATGGTCAGCGGAATGCTGGAACTGCGCCCCCAGGAAGGCGTGCTGGTGCGCCTGGATTAAGACCGTGCCGGGGGCAGGATATTGCCCGCACCCTGTCTCCCTCCCCCGGGCGAGGGACGCAAAAAACGTCGCCCCGCCCTGCACCCCTTCGCCCCCCGGGAGAAGGGGCCGGGGGATGAGGGCGCAGCGGGCGCAGAGCAAAACGTCGGCCGGCCCTGCTCCCCTTAGCCCCCCGGGAGAAGGGCCCCCGGCCGCCCCGATTTTTGATTTGCAATCTGTTCAGAAAAGATTATAGTTAGAGTATAAAGATTCCTTACCATTTCAGGATGTTGTTATGCGCGTCAGGCTGTTCGCTCTCAGTCTTACGCTGATGCTTCTGCTGGCACCGGGGCTGCGCGGCGTGGCCCAGGACAATGAACTGGCGGCGGTGCTGGAAGTGCTGTCGGCCGGGGTAGAAGTTCAGCGCGTCAATACCACCAACCCCATCGCGGTGCGGGTGGAGGCCATCGTGGGCATGGGCGATGTCATCCGCACGGACAATACCGGGCGGGCCCGCATCACCTTCTTTGAAGACGGTGCCGAAACGGAACTGCTGCCCAATACCGAATACCGCATTGAGCGCTTCCAGGGCGATGCCGAAACTTTCCAGATTCAGGTGACGGTGCTGTTCGGGCAAACCATCCAGCGCCTGGGGCGCATCCTGAATGCGGCTTCCTCCTACGATGTGCAAACCCCCGCCATGATCCTGGCCGCCCGCGGCACCGAATTTGCCGTGCGCGTGGAGGAAGATGGCCGCTCCGCCATGCTGGTCACGCGCGGCCTGGTGGCCGCCGATGGCACCGACTCGGCGGCGGATGTGGCGGTGGGCTTCGGCGTGCGAACCGAGGTGGACGCGGCGCTGAGCGATGTGGTGCGGGCCCGCAGCTTCGCCGAGCTGGATGCGGCGCTGGATGGCTGCTCGGCCGAACTGACCACCCCGGATGATGTGAGCCTGAACGTGCGTCAGTCGCCGGATACAGCCAGTGCCCTCATCGGCAACATTGCCGCCGCCGACGTGACGCGCCTGTTCGGCCGCACGGAACGGCGCGGCTGGTACCGCATTCCCTTTGGCGACGGCTTCGGCTGGGTGCTGTCCAGCACCGCCCGCATTGAACGTGATTGCGCCGGGCTGCGGATTTTCCCCAACGATCATCAGGAGAGCGCCGGCGCAGGGGCCGAAGCCACCCCCGTACCCGGCGCACCCTGAGGCAGCAAAGGGAGCCTGTGGACGCTGATATTCGTCGTGAACGGCTGCGTAATGCCCTGCTCAGCGGGCTGCTGCTGGCCCTGCTGCTGCTGGCCCTGTGGGCCGGGCGCTGGTTCCCGGTGGTGGCGCTGTCCCTGGAAGACATCTATTTTCTGCCACAGCCCATTGATGACCGCGTGATCGTGGTGACGATGGACAACGCCAGCTTTAACCGCTACGGCCGGTCGGTGGCGGAATGGCCGCGCACCCTGTATGCCGATTTTATCCGCCAGATGAGCGCGGCCGGGGCGCGGGTGGTGGCGCTGGATGTGCTGTTTTTTGAAAGCACGCCGGATGATGAAGCGGTCGCCGCCGCCATCCGTGAAGCCCGCCAGTCCGAAGCCGGGACGCGGGTGGTGCTGGCCGCGGCCGCCTCGGAGCCGGCCCTGCCGCCGGCCAGCCCGCAGAACGCCCTCTATTTTCGCAGCGGGTCGCTGCCGCTGCCCCTGCTGCGCGACAGCGGGGCCTACGCGGGCTTTGTGAACACCCTGCCCGATGCCGACAGCCGCCTGCGTCGCCAGCCGTCGCTGCTGGTCATTGAGGGCACCACGCATTACAGCTTCGCCATCACGACGTTTTTAGCCTATTTGCGCGTCCCCGCCGGCGCTTTTGCTCAACTGGTGACACCGGCCGACCGGGCGTTATTCCTCACCCCGCAGCATGTGCTGCCGGTGGATGCCAGTGGCATGTGGCGGCAAAACTATTTTGAAGACACGCGCCATCTGCCGTCCGTCTCGCTCCACCGTGCAAAACCAGCCCATGTCCGGCGTAGAAATCCAGATGAACGCGGTGGCCACGCTGCTGGAAGGCAGCGCCCTGGTGGATCAGCCGGCGCTGTCGCAGGCGGCCATCATCGTCCTGCTCACGCTGTTCAGCAGCCTGCTGTATGCGCTGCCGCGCTGGTATTTGAAGCTGCTGCTGGCCCTGCTGCTGCTGCTGGGCTGGTTTGTGGCCGCCATCGTGTGGTTTTTGCTGCGCCGCGAAGTGCTGCACATGCTGTATGTGGTGCTGGCCCTGGCCCTGCCGCTGCTGCTGGCCATCGGCCTGGAAATTAGCCGCGAAGTGCGGCTGCGCGGCCGGTCAGACTTTTTGCGCGGTGGCGCGCAAAGCCTGGCCGGGGGCCGCCTGAAGCTGGAGACCATGCTGCCGCTGCTGGCGCAGCACTTCCAGACCATTCTGCCGGGCACCGGCGGCGGCATCTGGCTGGCCGCGCCGGAGAGTGACCGCCCGCAGCGCCAGTATAGCTGGAACATCAGCAGCGCCGCCGACCTGGCCGCGCTGGAAGACCGCGCCCGGCAGCCGGCCCCCGCGGCCCTCACCGCCGGCACCGGCTACACCGACGTACCGCTGACCTGGCAGGGGGCGGCGGTGGGGCGTGTGCTGCTGGCCCACCCGGGCCGCCAGATGCGCCGCCCGCAGCAGCGCCTGGCGCAGGCCTACGCCGACCAGATCGCCCCGCTGCTGGACAGCGCCCGCCTGTACGAAACCGTCGCCCGCCAGCACCGCCTGCAGGAAGCCATCCTCAGCGCCTCGCCGGCCGCCGTCATCATCGTGGATCAAAATGGCCTCATCCTGCGCTGCAACGCCGCTTTTGAGGCCATCACCGGCCAGCCCCGCGCCAGCCTGCTGCAACAGCCGGTGTTTGACTTTTTTACCTCGGTGGAAAACCAGCAGCAGCCGCTGGCCCTGCGCGTGAACCTGAGCAGCACCCTGCCCTTTCGCCAGGAAATTTACATCGAAGAACGCAGCTTTTACCTGGATGCCGCCCCCCTGGCGGATACCGGCGGCCGCGTCCTCATCCTCAGCGACATCAGCCGGCTGATGGAACTGAACCGCCTCAAAACCCGCATGATTCGCATGGCCTCCCACGATCTTAAAAATCCCCTGGGGCGCATTATGGGCTATGCCGAATTGATGCTGATGGACGGCACGCTGGATGAAACCGCCTCCAAATACCTGGGGCAGATCACCGCCTCTGCCAGCGAGATGAACCGCATCATTCACGATATTCTGGACCTGGAACAGCTTCGTTCCACCTCGGCCACCCGCGATAAGCTGGATTTTGCGCTGCTGGTGCTGGAAGTGGTCATGCGCTATGAGCCGGATACGGCCATCAAAAATCAACTGCTCAACTTCGACATTCCCGGCGAGCCGATGTTCACCATCGGCAACTATCGCCAGCTTACCCAGGCCATCTCCAACCTGGTGGGTAACGCGGTGAAATACACCCCCGCCGAAGGCCGCGTGATGGTGTCGCTGGCCTGGCGCGAGACGACGATTTACCTCCAGGTGATCGACAATGGGCCGGGCATTCCGGCGGAGGAGCTGCCCAAATTATTCACCGAATTTTACCGGGTGAAGACCGAAGCCACGGCCAATATTCCCGGCACCGGCCTGGGCTTAAGCCTGGTGAAATCGGTGATCGAAGCGCACCAGGGGCGCGTGGGCGTGACCAGCCAGGAAGGGCAGGGCAGCACGTTTTACGTGGAACTGCCCGGTTTGCCAGGAGGCGCATAATGCGGCGGTGGTGGTTGTGGCTGGTGCTGCTGGTCGCGTGGCTGCTGCTGACCCCGCTGCTGGCCCGGCCCGGCGCGGAACCCGGCGCGGGGGTGGCGGCGGTGCTGGAAGTGCGCGATGGCCCGGTGGAAGTGCGCCGTGAGGGCACGGTGGCCTGGCTGGCGCTGCCCCAGGCGGCGCAAATGCCCTTCGGGCCCGGCGATACCCTGCGCGTGCCGGATCGCGGGCGCGGCTGGCTGACCTTCGGCGATCTGGGCACGGCCAGCATCATCACCGGCGATTTTACGCTGGAGGCGCTGGCCGTGGCGGAAGGCCAGGCCACGCTGCACGCCCGCCTGGAGGGGGTGGCCGTCTTCGCGCTGCCGCGCCCGGAAGCCTGGACGGATTTTCGCCTTCAGGTGGGGTCGTTAACGCTGTTTGCGCCCTCCAGCCTGTTCGCGGTGTGGTCGCTGCCGGATAGCCCGCCGGCCATCATCACGGCGCAGGGCAGCGCCCGCGCCCGCCGGCTGAACGCGGTCTACAACATGCGCAGCGGCGAAGGCGTGCTGGAGCGCTTTGGCATTGTGTCGCTGGCGGCCGTGCCGCCGCCGCTGAACGAAGCCAGCCTGGAGGCGGCGCTGTTCGGCTGCCCGGCGGTGGTACGCACCACCGGCCGCGTGGGACTGTATGTGCGTCGCGGCCCGGGCCAAACTTTTGACGCGCTGGATTTGATCTTTGATGATAACGCCGTCAGCGTGCTGGCCCGCACCGCTTCCGGCGAATGGTCGCGGGTGCAGTTCCTCAGCGGCTTCGGCTGGATGCTGTCGCGGGCGCTGGTGGCCGATTGCCCGGCGCTGCCCACCCTGCCGGATACGGTGGGGCGGGAAAGCCTGGTGCGGGCGTGGAACGTGCCCGCCGAAGAAGAAACGCTGCTGCGGCCCTTCTTCGGCAGCCCGGTCATTAATTCGGTGTTTTTCCGTTATACGGAATGAGCGCCCCTCAGCCGGTGAAGCGGCCGCGCAGCATGGGCACCAGCCCGCCGGCATCCAGAATGGCCTGCACCGACGGCGACAGCGGCGGAATGCGAAAGATGGCCCCGGCCGCGTGAATTTCGCCCGCCGCCACATCCAGCCCGATGCTGTCGCCGGTGGCCAGCCGTTCCGCCAGCCCGGCGCACACAATGGGATGCACCCCCTGATTAATGCAGTTGCGGAAGAAAATACCGCCAAACGAAGCCGCGATGAGGGTGGTCACGCCGCAGTATTTCAGCGTGGTCACGGCCTGCTCGCGGCTGCTGCCCATGCCCCAGTTGCGCCCCGCCACGATCACATCGCCGGGCTGCACGCGCCGCACAAACTCCGGGTCTAAATCTTCCAGCGCGTGCGCGGCGATCTCCGCCGGGGTACGCAGGGTATAGGTATACTTGCCGGGGAAGATGACATCGGTATTCACACTGTCCCCGTACACATGCACGCGATGCGTGGTGAGCATGGTGCGCCTCCTGGCAGCCGGCAATCCCCCGGCATGATACCGCAGCGGCGGCCGCGGCGCTACGGCCGGGCCGCCAGGGTGGGGGTGGGTTCCAGGGTGGGCGTGGGCGTGGCGGCCACCTCCTCCTTGTAGAAGAAGAACGGGCCCCCTTCCACACAGGCCTGCTGGAAGCCGCCATTCAGCGGCAGCACCCACCATTCATGCCAGCCGGCCTCTTTAAAGGCTTCGTAGGTGTCCACCGTCTGGTTCTGGCGCAGTTCCACCGTTTCTTCCCACACCGCGCCGGAAGGCTGGATCACCCGCAGCAGGGTATAGGGCGTGCGCGGCCCGCGCCAGTTGAAGGTGATGCGCCCCTCGTTGGGGATTTCGCGGGTGTTGTTCAGCGGTTGCAGCGCTTCAATCGGCTCACACACGATCTCCGGTGTCACCGGGAAAGCATCCCCCGGCACCAGCAGGCGCTGCCCCTCGCGGATGAGGTTGGCATCGGCCAGGCAGTTGCCCTGCGCCAGGGTGAAGGCATCGGTGCCGAAAGCGGCGGCAATGGAGCTGACGGTATCATTAAAGCGCACCTCATACACCAGCTTCCAGGCGGGGTTTTTCGCGCAGCCGGGGGTGGTGGTGGGCGTGGGCGATTCTGCGCCGCGAATGCCGGGGATGTTCACCTCCACCACGATGGGCCGGGTGGGGGTGGCGGTGGGCGAGGCGGTGGGCGCGGGCGTGCCCGTGGGCGGCTCGAAAGTGGGCGGCGGCAGCAGCGTCTTCGACGGCGTGAGCGTGGCCAGCGGCGTGCGCGGCAGCAGCGTCTCGGTGGGGGTGAGGGTGACGTTCAGCACCTGCGGCGTGGGCGTGGCGGCATCCTGGAGGAAGTTCTCCAGGTTCAGGCGCGGCAGCAGCAGCCCGATGCCGAGCGAAAGCAGCATCAGGAACAAAGTCACCAGCCAGCCGGGAATGAGTTTTTTCATGGTGTGCGTGCTTTCTCTGCGTCAGGTCGCGCTGGAGGGCGACGGGATAAGGACTGCCTCCGCCGGGGCGGTAGTCGCGGTCGTGGTGGCGTTGTCGGTGGCGCTGGCGTTGTCGGTGGTGGTATGCGGCGCGGCCGGCGGCTGGCGGCGGTGCAGCGTGCCTTCCTGAAGATCGTAGGTGGTATCCACAAAATCGGCGATCATCGGATCATGCGAGACGATGAGGAAGGCCGTGCCCTGGGCGCGGGCGATGCCATGAAACAGCCCCAGGACGCGCCGGGCCATGCGCGTATCCAGCCCGCTGGTGGGTTCATCTGCCAGGATGATGGCCGGGCGCAGGGCCAGCGCCCGCGCAATGGCCACGCGCTGGCGCTGCCCGCCGGATAATTGATCCGGCAGGTGGTTGGCCCACGCGCTGAGGCCCACGGCTTCCAGGGCGGCGCGAATGCGTTTGCGCCGTTCCCACACCCACAGCCCCGGCAGCCGCAGCGCCAGATCAATATTTTCGGCGGAGGTGTAGGAGGGCATGAGGGTATAATTCTGGAAGATGAAGCCCAGGCGCTGGCGGCGCAATTTGGCCCGGCGGCGCTCCCCCAGGCGCAAAATATCCTGCCCGCACAGGCTAATCGTCCCTGCCGTCGGGCGATCCAGCGCCCCGATGAGGTTGAGCAGGGTGGTTTTGCCGCTGCCGGAGGGCCCGTACAGCGCCACCATTTCGCCGGCCTGCACCGCCAGATCAATGCCGCGCAGCACCGGCACGGTGGCGCTGCCCGACCCGAAGGAACGCCGGAGATCGGTGGTTTGCACCAGAATACCGTTGTAAAGTCGATCCATGAGGGCCTCCGGTCAGGGCTTTTTGCGGCGGCCGCGGCCGAACCAGCGCCGTTTTTCCGGCGGCACGTCCTGCGGCAGCATATCCTGTAACAGCGCGTCAGTATGATCGGCTTCGGCCACTTCCGGGCGCAGCAGCACGCCTTCGGGCCGAATTTCCACGGCGATGCGGTCGGCTTCGGCCAGGCGCGTTTGCACCCCCGGCGGCAGTTGAATGCGCCCCGCGTCGTCCAGGCGGGGCCCCTGCGCCTCCCGGCCGGACATATCCTGGGCCAGGGCCCCATCGCGCAGGGTTAAAATGCGGTCGGCATGGGCGGCCACTTCCAGGTCATGCGTCACCAGCAGCACGGTTAAATGCAGCGTGCGCCGCAAATCGTTCAGCAAGTCCATCACCTGGCGGGCATTGGTGCGATCCAGCGCCCCGGTGGGTTCATCGGCCAGCAAAAGCTGCGGCGTGTTGGCCAGGGCCACGGCCACCGCCACGCGCTGCTGCTGCCCGCCGGAAAGCTGCCCGGGCCGCTTATGCAGATGCGCCTGCAACCCCACCCGCTCCAGCAGGGCCCGCGCCTGCCTGCGCCGCCGCCACACCGGCACCCCGGCCAGCATCATCGGCAGGGTGACGTTGGCCAGCGCGGAACGGTGTGCCAGCAAATTCTGGCTCACCATCTGCCAGATGAAGCCCACCTGCCGCAGGCGATATTCCGCCAGCCGCCGGCCCTTCAGCTCCAGCAGGTTTTGCTCCCCCACCAGCAGTTTACCGGCGGTGGGGGTATCCAGCCCGCCGAGCAAATTCATCAGCGAGCTTTTGCCCGCGCCGCTGGGGCCGATGATGGCCACCATTTCGCCCTGTTCCATCTCAAAATCAATGCCGCGCAGCGCCACGATTTCATGATCGGCCACTTTATAGGCTTTGACCACCTGCTGACATTTGATGAATGGCATGTGTACGCCTCTTTCCCGGCCGCTTACTGCTGGATAACGATGTCGCCTTCGTTGAGGCCGGCGGTAATCTCGATGCGGTCATCCGTCCGCAGCCCAATTTCCACATCGCGCACGCGCTCGCCATCGGCCGTTTGCAGCACCACAAACGTCCGGTTCTGAAATTCGTTGACGGCCGCCGGCGGCAGCCACAGCACATTGTCGCGTACCTGGAGGGGCATTTCGATTTCGACAAGCTGCCCGGAAGCCAGCCCGGTGAAGACAGCCGCCACGCGCACGGTCTGGTCAGCATCGCGGTTGCTCAGCGGCAGCTTGCGGACGATGCACTGCACGGCGCTGTCGGGCTGGTTGGCCAGGCGGCAAATGCCCACCTGCCCCACCGACAGGCGCTGAATATCGTTAAAGGCCAGGTTGGCGATGGCCTCGCGCGGTTCCGGGATGGCCAGCGTCAGCACGGTGTTGAACGCTTCCACCCGGTCGCCGGGGCGGATGATGACTTCCAGCACCACGCCATCAAGGGGCGAAAACAGCGACGACTGGCGAATGCGCTCCTGCGTCTGGTCTACGGCGAGCTGCGCCTGCTGCACGGCCTGCACCAGTTCCGGGTTGCCGCCGCCGATGAGGGCCTCCTGAAGATTCAGTTCATTTTGCAGCACCTGGTTTTCCTGCTGCTGGAGCTGAATGGTCTGGCTGTAGTACTGGGCGGCGGACTGCTGGTAGGCGCGCTGCGTGGTGGTGACGTTTTCGCGGGCTTTCAGCAGCGCTTCATAGGCGTTGTCCACCTGGGTGGCGGGCGTATCCGGCCGGCTCACCAGGTCATCATAGCTGCGCTGCGCGTTTTCCACGTCGCGCTGTGCCTGTTCGTAGCGCTGGAGCGCATCCTGCACCGTCGTCCACGGCAGGGTGGCGCGGGAACCCTGCAATTGCAGCCGGGCATTGGCCAGGGCAAACTGGGCGCTGGTGACGGAATTTTCGTCATTGTCGCCGCCGCTGGCTAAATTTTGCTGCGCCGTTTGCAGTTGCAACTGCTGCTGCGCCAGTTGATTTTCCAGGTCATCAATCTGCAAATCGGCCAGCAGCGTGCCCACGTTCACCGTGTCGTCGCGCTGGATGGCCACCTGGCGCACGGTGCCGGCCAGCTCAAACGAAAGCTGAATCTGGTCACGCGGCAGCCAGCGCCCGCGAAATTCCAGCAGTTCCTGCACGGTGCCGCGCTGGACGACATAGGTGGTGCGGGCGGCGGCCGGCGCGGTGGGAAAGGGCGTGACGGTGGGCGCGGCGGCCGGCTGCTGGGCCGGGTTCACCGTGTCCAGCGGGGCACAGGCACCCGCCAGCAGCAGCGCCAGCAGCAGCACAGGGGATAAAAGCTTCAACGTGGCAGACTCCTGTGTGAATGGGGTGACATGGCCGGTGGCATTCGCTTACGCTTCGCCCAGGCGGACGATGGTGGCAAGCTGTTCCCGGCTGAGCAGCAGCGAGACAAACAGCGTGACGAAAAACAGCACGCCGGCGAACAGCGCGTACACCAGGATGATCTCATCCCAGGCGACGCGCACCAGGTAGGGCGGCAGCCCGCCGCTAAAATCCAGCAGGGGCAAAAAGAGCAGCGTGGTGGCCACGCCGATGGTGGTGCCGCTGAGGATGCCGCTGGCCGCGCTGAGGCCCTGCAACAAAATCATATACACCAGCACCGAGGAGCCGCTGAGGCCCATGGCCCGCAGCGAGCCAAGCTGCGCCGCCTGCGCCCGGAAGGAGGAGACGCTCTGGATGACGGCACCGATGAGCGTGAGCATGATGGCCGCCACAAACCCCACCGACAGAAACCCCAGCACCCCGCGGCGGGCCGGCTGCGCCTGCGCTTCGGCCAGCGCCGCCGCCGGCGACAGCCAGCGCAGCACCGGGAAGCCAATCGCGGCGACTTCGCGCTGCACCTGCGCCACCGTCGCGCCCGGTGCCAGCGTCAGCCAGATGTTGAACGGCAGCGCCGAGCCGGCCATCTCAAAGATGGGGTCCAGGCTGGTGAGCAGGAAGAAGCCGTCGGCCGGGTTCAGCGTGGGGAAATAATCGATCACCCCGACGATGGGCGCACGCAGGGCATTTTGCCATTCGCCCAGGGCATTCACCTGAAATTCAATCTCCTGGCCGATGAGCAGGCCATTGTCCACGGCCGTTTGCCGGCTGATGACCACCCCGGTACGGCGGCCGGCCAGGTCATTCATCATGTTGGCCAGCGGCACATCGGAATAATCTTCGCGGTAACGGGTGACGGCCGCCAGCGCCGCCCGGTCAATGCCCAGCACCACCCCCTGAAGCTGCCGGCCGCGCAGTTGCAGCCGCGCCTCGTAGCGCCCCACGCGCGAAAAGCCGGCGATGCCGGGAAGCTGTTCCAGTTCGCGCACCGGGGGCGGGTTGTAGCCGGTGACGGTGAGCGTTTGCGTGCCGGTGGCGGCGTTGGTCTGCGCTTCGGTTTGCGCGTCGGCGGCGGCCACCAGCACCAGTTCGGCCCCAATGCGATAATTGACCGAATCGACCAGGCTGCGATCCAGCGTGCTGGCCATGGAGGCGGTGAAGCCGGTGAGGCTGAGGGTGAAGGCCATCATCAGCAGGGCCCCGCGATAGCGGCCGGCGCTGCGCGTCAGTTCGCGCAGGGCCATCAACAGTTCAATATCGGCCGTCACGCTCAGCAGGCGGGCCAGCGCGGCCAGCAGCACCGGCAGCAGCCGCAGGAACAGCAGCGTCATGCCCAGGGCAAAGAGGGTGGGCCCCAGGAAGGTTACGGGGTCGGAAAAAGGGGTATCCGCCCCGGCCCGCACGCCATTTTGCTGCTGAAGGCTGTACAGCACATACACCGCCGGCACCAGCAGCATAAGATCCAGATAGGCCCGCTGCCACCAGGCGCGGCCGCCGGCGGTGCTCTGGCGTTTGAAGCTGTTGATGTTTTGCAGCGTGGTGCGCCACGCCAGCAGCAGCCCGCTGCTGGCCGCCACCAGCCCGGTGAGCACCCCGATGGCCAGCGCCTCCCCGGTCAGCACCACATCGGTAACGGAATTGACCCCGTTAAAATTGAGGAAGGAGGCGGTCTGGCCGATGAGCCGCACCACGGCCGGGCTGGCCACCAGCCCCACCGCCAGCGCCATCCCCACGATCAGCAGCCACATCAGCACATGCACCGTCATCACGGCGCGGCGGCTCATGCCGCGGCTGCGTAATTTGACATCCTCCGGCTGCTGCCGGCTGACCAGCAGCCCGGCCACCAGCGACACGAAGTACAGCACCAGGCCGCCCACCGGCATGATGATGATGAAAAGCTGCGTCGTCAGCGCGTTCACTTCGTCGTTGAAGCGTTTTAAGCCTTCTTCCGGCGAAACTTCAATGCGGATGCCCGGCAGGGCATTTTGCACCTGGCGCTGCCCGTCGATCATCCGGCTCAGCAGGCCATCCACTTCCGCCGTCCGCAGCCGCGAGCCATCAAAGATCAGCCACCAGGCCACCTCATCCACCGGCCGGTCAATGCCTTCCAGCAGCGTTGCCAGTGTGCCGGGCGGGGCGATGAAAATGTCATCGAAGAATTTGGGCGGGAAAATCCATGCCGGGTCGGCCGGGTTGTTGGGCCGCCACAGCGCGGCCACCGTCAGCGTCACCGGGCGGCCGCCGGGGCGGGCAGCCTGAAGCGTATCGCCGATCTGAATGCCGGTGCGGTAGAGCATCGTCTCCGGGATGAGCACCGGCACCGGCGCGGCCGGGTCGGCCGGCGCGGGCGGTGGCCAGGCCCCGGCCACGATCTGCATCTGGGGTTCGGCCCCGGTCAACTGGCTGATGCCGAAGGTGTTCCCCAGGGGGCGCGGCTGGCTGCCGGGGTTGGCCAGCCGGGCCTGCCAGGTGCCGCCGCGCACATACACCACCGATTGCGCCACCGGCAGCCCGACGGCCTGCGCGAAAGCCGTTTCGATGGCCGCGCCGGCCGCCTGCACATCCACCGGGTTGATGTTGCCGTTCCACGCGCCCAGGTAGCGATAACGGTAAGCGTAGGGCGGCTCCGCCAGGCGCGATTGCAGGATGCCGCTGTACACCGAATCCACGTACAGCGGCATACTCAGCGCCAGCGTGGTGGCCACGGCCATCCCCACCAGCACCCACAGCACCAGGATCGAATGCTGGCGCAGGCGTTCCAGCGTGAAGAGCAATGTATCAATCAGGCGGAACATACCCCGTCCCGGTGTGGCATGAGCTTATCTTCTGTTTGTACATCGTTTTTGTAAAAACGGTATGAGGATGCTGCCAGGTGGTGATGAGTTTCTGGCGGCATCCTCCGGGCACGCCCCCTAGAAAGCGGGGAAGAAGGCTTCGGTGGTGGGATCCACCTGGATGGCGCATTCGCGCCACTGGCGATACCGGTCGAACAGGCCGCCGCTGTTATCCTCCGGCGGAATTTGCGCCAGGCATTCCAGATAGGCATCGGCGAACAACTGCGCTTCGCTCAGTTCAAAGGCCAGGTCGGTATTGTCCTCGGCCACGTATTTATCAAAGGCGCGGAACAGCCACACCGTCACCAGCGCTTCGCCGCCGGCGCTGGTGTTGAAGCCGCTGGACAGCACCACGGCCCCCGGCGTTTCGATCAGGCTGTCCATGGCATTGTAGAAATCCACCGTGGCCTGCCCCTGCGTATCTGCCAGGGCGCTGTTGTTAATCTCGGAGCGCAGCACGGGCATCCCGCCGAACAGGTCGCTGTGCTGCATGAGCGTCGTCAGGAAGCGGTAGCAGGCTTCGGCATTCGGCGACAGGGCGCTGATGTACCCGGCCCCCAGGTCATAGGAGACGGCGGTATAAGCGGTGCCCTGCGGGAACTGGCTGATGTCGTACTGGCTACCGCTGTCGGTGTCATCGCCCGCATCGGCACCGAACAGGCCCAGCAGTTCGCTGTACATGGCCACCAGGTCATCGGTGCCACCAAAAGCGAAGGCCGCGCCCACTGCGGCCAGCGCCTCATACTCGATGTAGCCATCGCGGGCTAAATCCAGCACCTGCTGAATGGCCTGAAGCTGGCTGTCATCGGTAAACTGAATGGTGGGCGGGGTGGTGCGGTAATCAATGGGCAGCCCGCCATAGGCGGCCATCAGCAGCAGCAGGTAGGTGCCCCCCTGGCCCAGGTCGCGCGCGGCGAAGGGTGCGGGGTCATCCGGGCTGAATTTGATGGCCCGCAGCGCGGCTTCAAAATCGCCCACTGTCCAGCCGGGGTAAGGCGGGAAGGCCCCATTTTCGCTGAAGATGACCGGGTTATAGTAGAAGGCCTGCGGGCGAATGTTCAGCGGCACGCCCCACAACTGGTTTTCGCGCCGGAGCTGTTCCAGCGCCCCGCCCACCACATTGGCCGGATCAAAATTGAAATCGCTGGCCACCAGCGGGTCCACCGGGCGCAACTGCGCCAGATCGGCCGTGGGCACGATATTGCTGGACTGGTAGAAGCAGTCGTATTTTTCGGCGGTTTCTTGCAGCGAGCCGGTGTTGAGGACGGTGAGCGCCTCCAGCGTCACCGCGCCCACCTGCGGGTCAGCGGCGGCGAATTCGTCGGCCACGGCCTGCCAGTCGCTCTGGTTGGGCAGCCCGCCAAAGAGCGTTTCCACGCCAAAGTTCAGCGCCACTTCGTTGGCCGCCAGCACCAGGTCGGGCGGCGGGGTGGCCACGGTGATGAAGGTATCCGGCGCACGGTCACGCGCCAGTTGCACCGCCTCCACCGCTTTCGTCTGCGCGTTTTGCAGCGCTGTCCGCACGTCGGTGTTATTGCTGATGACATCCTGAATGGCATCGTTCAGGTAGCCCAGGTACATCTGCTCGGAGAGGGGATAGGCCGTCTCCAGCAGGCGCTCCAGTTCCGCGACCATTTCGGCATCCGGCCCCGGCAGGAAGGTCGCCAGCAGGTTATTGCCTTCGATGTCAGCTTCCACGCCGACCAGGCTGCGGCGGGCGGGCAGGGCGCTGATGAAAGCGGTGGTGATGGCGGCGCTTTCGGTGGTGAAGCGGATGAGGCGGTAAGCCTGTTCCGGGTACAGCGAGCCGGCGCTGATGGCCAGCCCGTTCACGCTGAGGCGGGAACGGCCGCCGGGCAGCGGGGCCACTTTGCGCTCATCGGTGACACCGGGGAACGAAGCCGTGGCAAACAGCGACGGCCCCAGCGCCAGCGGCACGCTAAAATCGAACTGGCCTTCCGCCGGCGGCGGGAACAGCCCCTCATCGTTCAGCCGTTTCCATTCGGTGATGAGCGTTTCAAGCTGCGGCTGGCTAAAATCCGGCACGGCATCGAAGGTGGTGGGGTCAAAAATGGGCGTACCCGCCAGGCTGGCCAGCATGGCCGCCGCGCCATAGGCGGATAAATCCAGAAACGCGCTGCCGGTGATGGCCCCGCTGCTTTCATCGACGGTGGCCAGGGTGCGGGCGGCGGCTTCAAATTCCGCCAGCGTCCAGAACTCATCCGGGTAAAAGAGGGCGTTATCGTCAAAGCGCTGCGGAATGTACAGCAGCCCCACCACATCGCCCGCGGCCGGGATGGCCCACAGCCCGCCATCCCACTGGAAGGATTGCCACATCTGCGGGTAAAAATCATCCACATTAAAGCTGGCATCGGCCCGCACCAGCGGCCCTAAATCCAGCAGATACCCGGCCCGCGTGGCTTCCGGCGCGATGCTGGTTTCCCCCACGATCAAAAGATCCGCCTGGCTGACGTAATTCTGGAAATTATCCAGGTATTCGGCCGCGTTGCCGGTGTTGTAAAAGGGGGCATCCGCCGTGACGATGTTCACGCGAATATCGGGGTTGGCTTCTTCAAAGGGCGTGATGATGTTATCGCGCACCAGGTCCTGGACGAATTCCGGCACGGCCACCGAAATAATGACCGGGGCCTGCGCCCGCGCCGCCGGGATGAGCGACAGCAGCAGCAGCGCCGCCAGAGGGAACAACAGTCGTAAACGGGAACGTGGTACAGTCATGCAGCCTCCGCACTGTGGCGAATGTCTATGAACGGATGAACCGGCCGGTGGCCTGAGCCGCCCGACCCCTGACCCTGCCAGGCCGGGGACGCAGCCCCGCTACCACCTCATACGTAAAATGGGCGCGGCGGGTTGTTAGCCCCGGCCGGTGATACTGAAGACCAGTTTACATCACAAACCAGTCTGTTGACAATCCTCAGGTTTGCGATTATGATGTGGTCTGTATGGCAAACCAGTTACGGAGATGAGATGATGAGTACCATGCATTCTTTAAGCCGGGTGGAACTGCTGACGCGCAATTTTAACGCCATGCAGGGGCTGCGCTTCGTGCCGCTGGCGCTGTGGCTGACGGTGTCCGGCATCAGCGATGTGCTGCCAGGGGACAAAGGGTTGTTCGGGGTGGTGTGGCTGCTGATGCTGCCGGTGTGCTTCGGCTTATACGCGGTGGCGGCAGCCTACTATCGGCGGCAGTATGGCGAGGTGGTGGATGCGCCGGTGCCCTCCCAGGTGGCCCTTGATGCGCTGCTCGCCGGGCTGGTGATCGTGCTGGGGCTGGTGGAGATCGCGCTGCGCCCGCCGGTCAGCCCCATGTTTTTAACGCTGGCCGGCTACACCGCCTATCGCTGGTGGCTCACCGGGCGCGTCTTCGCGCATTACCCGGCGCTGGCCGTCCTGGCGCTGGTGACGGCCCTGCTGCCGCTGCTGCTGCCGGCGGTGCCCCGCGATGAACTGCTGACGCTGGCCGTGGGCGTGTTCTGGCTGGCCAATTCCGTGCTGGATCATCTCGCGCTGACGCGGGCCCTGCGTGTGCCGGGGGAGGGCTAGCCCCATGGGACAAAGCCCCTTTGAGGACATCGCCGGGCTGGATCGCCTGGTGCATGAGCCGGCCCGCCTGGCCATCCTCACCGCACTGGCCGCCGCCAAACAGGTCGATTTCCTGTTCCTGCAACGGCTGACGGCCCTCACCAGAGGCAATTTATCCGCGCATCTGGCGCGGCTGGAAGAAAGCCACCTGGTGCAGATTGAGAAGGGCTTCACGGGCAAAAAGCCCTTCACCCGCATCGCGCTGACGGAGCAGGGGCGCAGCGCCATCACCGCCCACCTGAAGCAGTTGCAAACGCTGCTGGACAGCGCCGCCCGCTGGCAGCCAGACGACAGCGCCCCCGCCTCCGAAGGCGGCACGTAAGCCAGAGGGCCGGCACCCGCCGGCCCCCTGTCCGCGGCGGCTCAGCCTTTCACCGAGCCGGCCATCAGCCCGCGCACGAAATAGCGTTGCAGGCCGAAGAACACCGCCAGCGGCACCATCATGCTGATGAACGCCGCCGCCGTCAGCAGGTGCCAGTCCTGCCCGCGGCTGCCCACCAGCCCGGCGATACGCATCGTCAGCACCTGCTGATCCTGGTTGGTGATGCCCATGAAGATGAGCGCCACCAGGTAATCATTCCACACCCACAGGAACTGGAAGATGGCGAAGGAAGCCAGCGCCGGCACCGACAGCGGCAGCACCAGCCGCACGAAGATGGTGAAGTGCGACGCGCCATCAATAAACGCCGATTCCAGCACTTCGCGCGGGAGCTGGCTGATGTAGTTGTACAGCAGGTAGGTGGCCAGCGGCAGCCCGAAGCCGGTATGCGCCAGCCAGATGCCCAGGTAGGTGCCGTTCAATTCCAGCGCCACATAATCCCGCAGGATGGGGATGAGCGCGATTTGCAGCGGCACCACCAGCAGCGCCACCACCACAATGAACAGGAAGCGCCGGCCGGGGAACGTCATCCACGCGAAGCCATACGCAGCAAAGGCCGCGATGAGAATGGGGATGATGGTGGCCGGGATCGTCACCGTGATGGAGTTCAAAAACGCGCCGTTGAAGTTTTCGCCGGGGATGCGGCGCACATTGCCTTCGGCATCCTGAATTTCGTAATCCTTGCCCGCCAGCACCTGGTTGTAATTCTCCAGCGTGAGGGTGGTGTTCGCCGTCCACTGCCGTTCCGCTTTTTCCAGCCGCCCGGTGCGCAGGTTGCCCACCCACGTCAGTTTCACCCCCGGCTCAATTTCAATGCCCGCCTGCCATTCGGCAAAGGTGGCCGTCACGCTGCCGATGGTGATGGGCGCGTCGCGGGTTTGCCCGGCGGGGATTTCCAGCACTTCGCCGGTGTTCACCCATGCCTGGTGCGGCAGCACCGTCCACCAGCCGGTGGTTTTCACCTGGTCTTCCGGGCGGAAGGACGAAATCAGCAGCCCCAGGGTGGGAATCGTCCACAGGAAGACGACGATCAACAGCACCACGTTCACGAACAGGATGGCCCGACCTTTGGCTCTCATCTGCATTCCACCCTTTCGTTAAAACGCTTCGCGTTTGCTAAACTGGCGCAGGTTGTAAATCATCACCGGGATCACCGCCAGCAGCAGCACAATGGCGATGGCCGAGCCGTAGCCGGCGTTGCCGTTGCTGAACATTTCGCGGTAAAAGCGCACCCCGATCACCTCGGTACCGAACTGCCCGCCGGTCATCACCATCACCACATCGAAAATTTTCAGCGTGAAGATGACCACCGTCGTCACCACCGTGACCAGGGTGCCGGCGATGCTGGGAATGATGATGCGGAAGAAAATCTGGAACTCATTCGCGCCGTCCACGCGGGCCGCTTCCAGCAGTTCATCCGGCACGCCTTTGATGGCCGCGCTCAGCAGCACCATGGCATAGCCGGTTTGCAGCCACACCATGACGATGATGAGGAAGAAATTATTCTGCGGTTGCAGCAGCGTCAGCCAGCCCTGGGGTTCGCCGCCGTTGCCGGTGTGGATGGCGTTCAGCAGCCCAATATCCGGGTTCAGGTCATACACAAAGCGCCAGATGACCCCCGCCCCCACCATCGAAATGGCCATGGGCATAAAGATGAGCGATTTGGCCACATTTTCAAAACGGCTGCGGTCGGCCAGGATGGCGATGAACAGCCCGAAGCCCACGGTGAGCGCCGTCCCCACGATCATCCACAGCAGGTTATTGCGCCAGGCTTCCACCATGATCCGGTCAGTGAAGACCGCGCCATAATTTTGCAGCCCCACGAAGTTCACCGTATTGGCATCGAACAGGCTGAGGTAGAACGTGCGCAGGGTGGGCACGGCCAGGTACCAGGCCAGCAGCAGCAGCGCGGGCCCCACGAAGACCCAGGGTTGCAGGCGGCGCATCCATTTTTCCGGCAGGCTTTCCACCAGCAT
>JALOOI010000293.1 GCA_025454495.1 Anaerolineae bacterium | reverse complement strand
CTAAGCTGCTGCAACTGCGTTAATTGGCCGATGTGATCGGGCAGCGCCGTCAGCGCGTTGCCATTGAGATTGAGCTGCTGCAAATTCTGCAACTGGCCGAGGCTGTCCGGCAGGCTGGTCAGGTAATTGGCAGTCAGGTCAAGCTCCTGCAACTGCGCTAACTGACCCAGGCTGTCCGGCAGCATGGTCAGGTAATTGGCAGTCAGGTCAAGCTGCTGCAACTGCTGTAACTGCCCCAGGCTCTCTGGCAGCACCGTCAGTTGATTCTGGCTGAGATTCAGGCTCTGCAAATTCTGCAACTGGCTGAGGCTGTCCGGCAGGCTGGTCAGTCGAGTATCGCTGAGGTCAAGAAACTGCAACTGCGCTAACTGGCCCAGGCTGTCCGGCAGGGTCATCAGGCGATTCCCGGATAACCACAGAGTCTGTAACTGCGCTAACTGCCCCAGGCTGTCCGGCAGCGTGGTCAGTTGATTGTAGCTAAGATTGAGAATTTGCAAATTCTGCAACTGGCTGATGCTGTCGGGCACTTCGGTCAGACGATTATCATTGATGTGGAATTCGCGCAGGCTGCTTAACTGGCTGATGCTCGCCGGTAGTGCCGTTAGTGCGTTGGTGGTGAGATGGAGATGCTGCAACTGCGACAACCGGCCAATACTTGCCGGTAGTTCGGTCAGCCCCAGTAAATCCAGGCTGGTGGCACCTTCGGCGGCGGCCTGCGCGATGCGCTCCTGCGCCACGTCGGCGGGGGTGGGGGACTCCTGAGCGCCGGCGTGGGCGGGCCGGCTGAAGATGATGAGCAGGCTCAGCAGCAGCCCGCTGACAAAACGTGGCATGGGCACATCTCCGTTCCCTGGCCTTGATGTAAGTCCAGTATACATCAGCCCGTGCCACCACCGCCTGACGCTTTCCCGCCGCCCTTGTCGGCGCTGATGCTCTGCGGCACAATGGGCGACACCGGCCGGCAGACAGGAGCACCATCATGCTGGAAGAACAACTCATCGGCGGGGCCGCCTTCTTTTTCTGCGGCGGCCTCATCCTCTGGAGCCTGTTCACCCTGGGGCGCATGGCCGCCACCCGCCACTGGCACACCACCACCGGCACCATCACAGGTGCTTATATCGAGACCGACAGCGACGGGGATAGCACCATCCAGCGCCCCCGCGTGGAATATGCCTATCTGGTCGATGGTGAGCCATACTTCAGCCGGCGCTGGCGCATGTTCAACGAGAGCGAAGGCCATTTTTACACCGTGGAACGCGGCCGACGGGTGCCGCGTTACCGGCGCGGCAGCGAGGTCACGGTGTATTATGATCCGCGCCGGCCACAGAATGCCACCCTGCAACGCCCCCTGTTCGACCCGCTGGTGCCGGTGCTGCTGCTGTTCGGCATCATGGGCGTGGCGGGCGCGGTCGTTTACCTGCGGGAGCTTCAGTAGCCGCGGCTGGCGCGGGCGTGCGCGTCGTTGACGCAGACGGCGGCCATGGCCACAATCTCTTCCACATCATCCCCCGCCTGGAGGATGTGCACCGGCGCACCCATGCCCAGCAGAATGGGGCCGATCGCTTCCGCTTCCGTCAGCCGCGAGAGCAGCTTGTAGGCGATGTTGGCCGCCGCCAGGTTCGGGAAGACCAGCACACTGGCATCGCGCACGCGGCTGAACGGGTAGCGCTCCTCCACAATGTCCAGCATGACGGCAGTATCTGCCTGCATTTCGCCATCAATCATAATATCCGGGCGTTTTTGCCGCACCAGGTCTACCGCGTCGCGCACTTTGTCCGCTTCCGGGTGCGGCGTGGAGCCAAAATTGGAGAACGACAGCATGGCCACCCGCGGCTCAATCTCCAGCGTGCGGGCAAAATCGGCGGCTAAAATGGCGCTCTCCGCCAGCGTGGCCGCGTCGGGGTCAATGTTCACCGTGGCATCGGTGAACAGGTACACGCGCCCGCGAATGACCATGATATACACCCCGCAGGCGCGGCTGACCCCGGGGCGCGTGCCGAAGATTTGCAGCGCCGGGCGAATCACCTCCGGGTATTCATAAGTTAGCCCGCTGAGATAGGTATCGGCATCGCCGGCCCGCACCATCATGGGCGCGAAGTAATTGCGGTCGCGCACCAGCTTGTAAGCGCGGGCCCGGTTGATGCCGCGCCGCTGCCGCAGCCGATACAGATGATCGGCATACTGCTCGCGCAGCGGGGTATAAAACGGGTCGATGATCCGCACATCCATGTTCAGGCCCAGTTCGCGCATGGTCTGGCGAATTTTGTCCTCACGGCCCAGCAAAATTGGCTCGCCGATGCGCTCATCCAGAATGCGGGCGGCCGCGCGGATGATGCGCGGTTCTTCGCCTTCCGCCAGCACGATGCTCTTTTTGCGGCCCATGCGGGCGCGGTTGATGATGCCGTTACGCACCATGCGCCCGCGGCCCTGGCGCTCCACCAGCGCGTCGCGGTAGCTGTGCAGGTCCACGCTGCGCCGGGCCACGCCGGTGGCCATGGCCGCCTCCACCACCGCCGGGGCCACCCACAGCAGCACGCGCGGGTCAAACGGCTTGGGGATGAGGTAATCGCGCCCGAAGCGCAGCGTTTCCAGCCCGTAAGCGGCCAGCACGCTGTCCGGCACATCCTCATGGGCCAGCGCGGCCAGGGCCTGGGCCGCGGCCAGCTTCATCGGCTCATTAATCTGGCGGGCATACACATCCAGCGCCCCGCGGAAGATGAAGGGAAAGCCCAGGACGTTGTTCACCTGGTTGGGGTAATCGCTGCGGCCGGTGCCGATGAGGGCATCCGGGCGGGCGGCGCGGATTTCGTCCGGCATAATCTCTGGCACCGGGTTGGCCATGGCCAGCACAATGGGGTCAGGATTCATGCCTTTCAGCCATTCCGCCTGAATGGCCCGGGCCGCCGAGAGGCCAATGACCATATCCGCGCCGCGCAGGGCCTGCTCCAGCGTGCGAATATCGCGCCGGGTGGCGAAAGCGCCTTTGTAAGCGTCCATATCCTCCGGGCGGCCCTCATACACCACCCCGTACAGGTCGCACAGGATGATATGCTCGCGCTGTACGCCCAGGGTGACGTAAAAATTGGCCGTGGCCACGGCGGCCGCCCCCGCCCCCACGATCACCACCTGCACCTCCGGCAGTTTGCGCCGGGTCACTTCGCAGGCGTTCAGCAGCGCGGCCCCGCTGATGATGGCCGTACCGTGCTGGTCATCGTGGAAGACGGGGATATCCAGCTCCTGGCGCAGGCGGGCTTCAATCTCAAAGCATTCCGGGGCTTTAATGTCCTCCAGGTTAATGCCGCCAAACGTGGGCGCGATGGCCCGTACTGCGGCCACCACCTCATCGGCGGTGGTGGCGTTCAGTTCAATATCGAACACGTCAATATCGGCAAAGCGCTTAAACAGCACCCCTTTGCCTTCCATCACCGGCTTGGCCGGCAGCGGCCCGCGGTTGCCCAGCCCCAGGATGGCGCTGCCGTTGGAGACCACCGCCACCAGGTTCGCCTTCGCCGTCAGTTCGTAGATGGCCAGCGGCTGGCGGTCAATTTCCAGCACGGCTTCGGCCACGCCGGGCGAATAGGCCAGCGACAGATCGCGCTGGGTGATGAGCGCTTTGGTGGGTGTCACCTGAATTTTGCCCGGCCGGCCCTGTTTATGATAATCCAGCGCATCCTGCCGGGTGATCGAAACCGCCATGCTGAAGCCCCTCAATGTGCTGCTGCTGTGAATGAATGATTGTCATTAAGAACACCGGCAAGAGGGACAAGGTTATGGGGTTATCTGGCTGGCTCAGCCGCCAAACAGCGCGGCCACGTCCAGCTCGCTCAATTGTGTGATCACCTGGTGCACGCCGGGCAGGGCCGCCAGGCGGGGCTGCGCCGCCGCCGGCCCCAGGGCCACCACCCACCCGCCGCCGGCGGCATGGGCGGCCGCCAGCCCGGAGACGGAATCTTCCACGATGACGCACTGTGCCGCCGCCAGCCCCAGGCGCTGCGCCGCCGCCAGAAAAAGATCCGGCGCGGGCTTGCCGGGCCGCTGCCCGTCATCATAAACGATGCTGGCCGGCGTAAACCAGCGTGCCAGCGCCAGATGTTCGATGAAAAAGGCCACATTGGGCCAGCCAGAGGCGGTGGCGATGGTGCGCGGAATGCCGCGGGCGGCCAGCGCGTCCAGCAAATCCACCGCCCCCGGCGACAGCCGGAACTGCTCGCCCTGCGCCAGGCACAGCGCCCGGTAGACGGCCTCTTTTTCTGCCGCCAGCGCGGCCACTTCGGCCGGGGACAGGCTGCGCCCGGTGATCCAGGACAGCGTGTGGCCGTTGTAGCGCCCGTGAATGTGGTGGGCGATGTCCTCCTCCGTCAGGGCCACGCCATAGCCCAGGGCGAACTGCCGCCAGGCGATTTCGTGCAGGGCACTGTCCCACCACAGCACGCCGTTAAAATCGAAAATGATGCCCTGGAACATGCTGGCTCCTCCGCCGGCCGGGCTGTGCCCGGCACACACAGCCCACGCTGCGCGGCGGGCTGGCTCAGTGGGCTAAAACTTCCTGAATGGCGCTGGCGATGCGCCCGGCACCGGGCAGCAGCGCATCTTCCAGCGGCGGGCTGTACGGGATGAGCGCACCCCCCATGTTAACGCGGCGCACCGGGGCCGCCAGATGATAAATGCCCTCCGCGGCCGCCAGCGATGCGATGTCGCCGCCCCAGCCGGCGCTGTGGGGCGCTTCTTCAACAATGACCAGCCGATTGGTCTTCATCAGCGAGGCCAGAATCGTCTCCGTATCCAGCGGCGCAAAGGAACGCACATCGATCACTTCACAGTCGATGCCCGCGCTGGCCAGGGTTGTCGCGGCTTCCAGCGCACGATGGTACATGAGCTGTGAGGCCACCACCGTCACATCGGCCCCCGCCCGCCTGACGGCGGCCCGGCCCAGCGCCAGCGGCGGCGCGTTCAGCGGCACGTCCCCGCGCAGATTATACAGCCCCTTGTGTTCCAGCACGATCACCGGGTTATCTTCGCGGATGGCCGCCCGCAGCAGCCCGTACATATCGGCCGGGGTGGAAGGCGACACGATCTTGAGGCCGGGAAAATTCATCAACCAGCTTTCGGCACACCCGGAATGCTGCGTGCCAAAGCCGCTGCCGCCGCCCTGCGCCGCCCGGATGGTGAGCGGCACCACGAACTGCCCGCCGCTCATATAGCGATATTTGGCCACCTGATTGGCAATTTGATCCAG
>JALOOI010000292.1 GCA_025454495.1 Anaerolineae bacterium | reverse complement strand
GCACACCCGCGGCCCGCCGCCAAAGGGCATATAGGCGTAGCGCGGGAGCTGCTTCTCCTGCTCCGGGCGAAAGCGTTCCGGGTCGAACTGGTGGGGCTGTGGGAACCAGCGGGCATCCCGATGAATGACGTAGGGAATCATCAGCACCGTATCGCGCCGGGGGATGGTGTAGCCACCAATGACGACATCTTCAATCGGCTTCAGCACCTGCTCGGTGTAGACCAGCGCTTTTAAATCCTCCAGCGCCGGCACGCGCCCGCCCAGGACAGAGTCCAGTTCGGCGTGCAGGCGGGCTTCCACCGCCGGGTGCTGCGACAGCAGATAAAACGTCCACGTCATGGCGTTGGCGGTGGTTTCGTGCCCGGCCAGGAAGATGGTCAGCGCTTCATCGCGCACCTGGCGATCCGTCATCTGCTGGCCGTCTTCCGTTTGCGCCAGCATGAGCATGGACAGCAGATCGCCACGATCTTCGCCGGCCGCCCGCCGCGCTTCGATCACCTGCATCATCACCGCATCCAGCGTCGCAATCGACCACTGTTTGCGATAGCGGGCCGGGGTGGGCAGCCACTCCGGCAGGCGGATAATTTTCTGCGATTGCTCGATGACGCTGTGCAGCAAAATCTCCAGCGCATCGCCCACGCGGTTGCTGGAGGCAGCGACATCGGCATCGAACAGCGTTTTAGCCACGATGTACAGCGTCAGCCGCATCATATCGGTCGCCAGGTCGCGGGTTGCGTCGGCCGCCCAGCCGGCCAGCAGGCGCTGTGTGTATTCCACCATGATGGCCGCGTAGGCCTCAATGCGGCGGGTGTGGAAGGCCGGCTGCGCCAGTTTGCGCTGGCGCTTCCAGAAATCGCCATCGCTGATGAGCAGCCCGTTGCCCAGGTAATCGCTCAGCACGCGCTTGTAGATGATGGCTTTGTGGAACTTATCCGCCTGCGTTACCAGCACCTGATGCACATCTTCGGGGTGATTCACCTGGTAGACGAAATAACGGCCAAATTTAATCACCGCCACGTCGCCGTAGCGCTGCGCGGTGTGCGTCAAAAATTGCAGCGGGTCGCGCCGGTATTGCAGCATATTCCCGCCGATCCAGCCGGGGGGCTGGCCGGGCGGGCGGCGCAGGGTGAGGGTCATACGATGCGTTCCCGTCTCCAGAGCGGTGCCCAATCGCCCAAAACGGCACAGGCAGCATTGAGTATAATCGGGCCGGATGATAAACACATGAGGCCCAAAATATGACCGCTGTGCCCGCCCCGGTTCACCCTGCCCCGCCGCTGACGCTGGCCCGGCAGGTGCTGCACTCCCTGTTCATCGCGCTGGTGGACGCTTATGCCGCCAGTGTGCTGCTGCTGCTGGCAGGGAATGTGCTCATCGGCGAGCAGTGGGTGGTGATCGCCTTTTTCAACACCTTCGCCCATCTGTTATGGCTGCCGGCGCTGGCGCTGCTGCCGGTGTGCCTGCTGCTGCGCCAGGGGCGCAGTGTGCTGCTGCTGCTGCCCATCGTGCTCACCTTTGCGCTCACCTATGGCGGGCAGTTCTGGCCGCGCAGCCCGGCCGCGCCGGCGGGCAGCCAGCCCCTCAGCCTGCTGACGTTTAACCTGCTGGCCGATGGCAGCCCGGTCACAGCCCGCATGGCCATCATCCGCGCAGCCGCCGCCGATGTGGTGGCCCTCCAGGAATACAGCCCCACCGCGCACGCGGCCCTGCCGGCCGCCCTGGCCGATCTATATCCGTACATGGCGCTGCATCCACAGCCGCGGGCCACGGCCGGGCAGGCCGTCCTCAGCCGCTATCCCATCGTGGCGGATGACTACTGGCGCTATGACTGGCTGCACATCCCCCTGGGGCATCAGCGGGTGGTGCTGGATGTCGCCGGTACGCCGGTGACGCTGTACAACGTTCATCCCACCCATCCCGGTATGACCGGGCGCGGCTTTTTTGATCCCTCTGACCGCGGCCGCGAAATTGCCGACCTGTTGCAGCGTATTGACCAGGAACAAGGGCCCCTGCTGCTGGCGGGCGATTTTAATATGCCCGATGCCTCGCGCGATTATCGGCAGATCACCACCCGGCTGGACGATGCCTACCGGGCCGCCGGGTGGGGTATGGGCTGGTCTTTCCCGCAAATACCGCTGCTGCGGCTGGATTATGTGTTCTTCAACCGGCATTTTGTGGCGCAGTCCGCGCAGGTGTGGCCCACCGGCGGCGGCAGCGATCATTTCCCGGTGCGCGTGGTGCTGGCGCTGCGGCCCTCAGGCGGCTAACCGGGCCACAAAGCGGGCAAACGCCACAGCCTGTTCCAGCCGTTCAAAAACAGGCACATACGGATGACTCGATTTTTGCAGCAGATCACGGTAAAATTGTAAAAATGCTGTGTCTTTACCCACCAGGATCACATGCACGCGGGCATCGGTAAAGGTGCCGGGTTCCAGGCGGCCGGCCGCCTGGCACAGTGCCTTTAAACCCGCCTCGGCGGCATGAGCCGGGCTGGTTTCGATAATCCAGTACAGCAGGGCACAGCCGCGCTCATGCAGCAACGCCCTGGTGGCACTAAACATAGCTTCGACATCACCGGGCGACAGATCATTGGTCAACTGCGTAATGTGAATGGGATCATACAGACTGCTTTGCATGAGCGACATATCGGGAAAGCTCCGGGCAGAACCTGATACCGTGAATAAAACGGGGCCGCCGGTGGCCCGGCCGCACCCTTCAGGAATAGTAAGGCCCGGCATCCATTTTTCAGCCATCATACCGCCAGATACCCGACACAAAGCCGACAAGTTGCATGATTGTAATATTAAGTCACCGGGCTATAATATAACGATCCTGTGAAAGAACGGGAGTTATTATGACGGACAGCAGCCGCATTACCACAGAACGCATCAAACGCCTGCTCACCGCTTTTGCCAGAAGTGAGCCGCCCGAAGAAGATGCCCTGGACTTTACTTTCTTCGATGACGCTTTAACCCAGGCGGAACGTTTTATTGAAATCCGTGACATTATGCGCCAGCACGCCGAGCAGCGCCTGCAATATTACCGCCAGGCGCTGCGGCAAAAGACCACTGCCGAGCAGGACGTTGAGCAGCAAATTGCCGCCGATTCCATCGCTGAAAGCATCCACCTGCAGGCCTGGAGCGCCATTTATTACCGCTATTTGAAGATGGACGGCTTATCCAGCCGGCAGCTTCAGCAGATGGCCGGCATTAATGAGCGCCGCCTGCAACGGCGGGTGGAACAGGGCATTCGCTATTTAACGCAGATGATTCAGGAGAAAGACCGGCTGGCCCGGGCGGGCCACCTGCGCCTGCAAATGCCCGCGGCCGGGCATCACATGCTTTACGGGCTGGAGGCGGCCCTCAGCCGCATCACCCGCCTGCTGGGCGATCATGAGTATCGCTTCATCAGCCTGGAGGGGCTGGGCGGCATCGGCAAAACCGCGCTGGCCTGGTCTGTGGTTGACCGGCTGCGCCAGCAGCAGCCCGCCGATATTCACGGGATCGAATGGCTGAGCGCCCGTAACGAAATCCTCAACGACCATGGCCAGATCGAAGTGGTGGACTCGCGCATTCACTCCATGCAGGACATTTTCAACCGCCTGGCCGACCGGCTGCCGGGGCACACGACGGAACCGCTGACGTTTGAAAAACAGCGCGAAAAACTGGCCAGCGGCTTAAACCGGCACCCTTACCTGGTGGTGATTGATAACCTGGAGACGGTGGAAGACAGCGACCTGCTGCTGCCCGAACTGGAAAAAATCGCCGGCCAGTCGCGCTTTATCCTCACCAGCCGGGTATCGCTGCAACATTTTCCGTATGTTCACAGCATCCGCATGTCCGAGCTAAGCCAGTTCGACAGCTACACGCTGCTGAAAGAGGAAGTTTTTCGCCTCAGCCGGCGCAGCTTAAGCGACCAGGAAGCGCGGCGCATTTACGAAATGGTGGGCGGCTTCCCGCTGGCCCTGCGGCTCATCAGCGGGCAACTGGCCGAACTGCCGACGGAAACCGTCATCGAAAGCCTGGAGGCCATTCGCGGCCCCCTGCCGGACGATCAGCCACAGAGCACGCTGCTGCACGACGATCATGCCACCCTGTTCCGGTTTATTTACCGCACCACCTGGCAGCGGCTGGATGATGCCTGCCGGCTGCTGCTGCTGGCCCTGTACGACATCTCCACCGACGGCATTAACCTGGAAGGGATGCAGACCCGCGCCACCCACCTGGGCCTGAGCAATCGCCAGTTTGTGGACACCCTGCGGACCCTGCAACGTCATGCCCTGCTGGAATTCCGGGGCGATGTACCGCGCTACAGCCTGCACCGGCTGACGCTGACCTTTTTAAAACGAGACATCCTGCACCCGCAATGGCAGCTTTAACAATGGACAGGCACAGGTACGATGGATGGCAGTGATGCCCGCTGGCGCAGGGCGTATCGAGAGATACAAATTAAAGAACTGGAGCGCTACCTGACCCTCATCCAGCAGGCACATACGGATATACAGCCGCTGGAAGAAGAACTAAAGCACATTCTCGTCCTGCTGACGCATATTCAACTGGAGATTGAACAACAGAAAAGCCACCCGCAGCCGCTGAGCGCCGCCGATGATGATAGCAACCGCCTGCGCCGCTACAAAGCGCTGCTGGTGATTAAAGAACTGGGGCAGCTTCCGTATCGCATGGGGTATCGTTCGGACTGGGAGGGCCATCTGTGGTTTGGGACGACGCTGTGCGAAGAGCCAGAACTGGCCAATGAACGGGCCATCCTGCTG
>JALOOI010000083.1 GCA_025454495.1 Anaerolineae bacterium | reverse complement strand
GCCTGTGTCTGCGCCAGACGCAGCCGGCGAGCCGCCCGCCCGGCCCGCCTTAGCCCCGCCCCGCGCCCCCGCGCCGGCTTTTGCCCCGGCGGCTGACGATGCCGCCGACCTGCGGAACGCTTTCGCGGATGATGACGATGACGAAGACGACGCACCGCCCGCCCGGCCCGCCTTCGCCCCGCCCCGTGCCCCCGCGCCGGCTTTCACCCCGGCGGCTGACGACGCGGACTCCCTGCGGAACGCTTTCGCGGACGATGATGATGACGATGACGACGCATCGCCCGCCCGGCCCGCCTTCGCCCCGCCCCGCGGCCCTGCGCCGGCTTTTGCCCCGGCGGCTGACGACGACGGTATCTCCCTGCGGAACGCTTTCGCGGACGATGATGATGAGGATGCCGCAGAAGTCAGCCCGTTCAGCCGACCGCCGCGCGATAGCGATGAAACGCTGAGTTACCGCAGTCGCTTACCGGATGCCACGGACAGCCTGTTTGACCGGCTGAACGATGATCCGTAACCATCATGCCGCAGCCGGGCGCAGCCGCGCCACCAGCACAAACGCCAGCGCGATCAGCAGCAGCATCACCCCGAAGGCCATAAATTTGTAAAGCTGGCTTTCCAGTACCAGCGTCAACAGGCCGAAGAAACCGCAAAAAACATAATAACCCACCACAATCTGCCGCTGAGATAATCGCCCGCTGTCCAGCAGCCGGTGATGAAAATGTCCCCGGTCGCCCTGCATGGGGTTTTTGCCGCGCCGCAGCCGGCTGAACACCTGCCAGGCGAAATCCATCAGCGGCAGGCCCATCACCAGCAGGATTGTGGCCATTTTGGCACCGCCAATGATGCTCAGCGCCCCCAGCGCAAAGCCCATGAACGGTGCCCCGCCGCCCAGGTAAATGCGCGACGGGGCAAAGTTATAGGGCAAAAAGCCCAGGCACGCCCCCAGCAGCGCCAGCGGCAGCAGGCTCACGCTGATCTGGGCCGGCTCCACGCGAAAAGCGCTGTTCAGAAACAGCATGACGCAGGCAATCGCCGCCACGCCGGTACACAGCCCGTCCAGCCCGTCCAGAAAATTGACCGTGTTCATCATCAGCCCCATCCAGAACAGGCTGAGCGTCACGGTAACGATGTGCGGCCACGGGTCAGTGGGCTGCCCGGTGAGCGGATTGGTGAAAAATTCAATGAAAATCTGGAAGGCCACGGCCACCGCCGCCGCCAGAATCTGGCCCACATACTGCGGCAGCCAGCCAAATTCCAGCACATCATCCAGCAGCCCCACCACGCTAATGAGCAGGCTGCCGGCCAGCAAGCCGGCCAGCCGGATCACCTCATAGGGGTCCTGGCGCGGCACCGGCAGCGTTTGCGCCACCAGCGCCGCCACCATGAAGCCGGCCGCCAGCGGCAGCCCGCCCAGGCGCGGCATCGGCTCCCGTTCATGGCGGCGGCCGCCGGGGGTGGTGACGGCCCCCAGGCGCTGGCTGAGGCGAATGGCGGGCGGAACACACAGCAGCGTCACACAGAAGGCCAGCACAAACACGATGATGAAGGCGCTCAGTTCCAGCCCGGAGAGTGCCATGCTTTACGTCCCAAACATGCGATCACCAGCATCGCCCAGGCCCGGCACGATAAAGCCGATGTCGTTCAGCCGTTCATCCAGTTCCGCCACATAAATCGGCACATCCGGGTGCGCTTCGTGCAGGCGTTTGATGCCTTCCGGCGCGGCCAGCAGCCCCAGGAACTTAATGCGCTGCACGCCCCATTTCTTCAAAATATCAATCGTGGCCACCGCCGAGCCGCCGGTAGCCAGCATCGGATCCAGCACAATACACACCTGCACCGTCGGTTCGGCCGGCAGTTTGTTGTAATACTGGATCGGCCGCAGAGTATGCTCATCACGGTAGAGGCCAATGTGCCACACCTGCACATCGGGCAGCAGTTCCATGATGCCATCCAGCAGCCCCATGCCGGCCCGCATGATGGGCACCAGCCCCACGCGCTCAATGGCCTTCACCCCGTAAGCCACCCCCATGGGCGTGGTCACGGTTTTGAGAGAAATGGCAATATCCTGGGTGGCTTCATAGCACAGCAGCAGCGCCAGTTCGCGCACCAGTTCGCGGAAGGTGCGATGATCGGTATTGACATCGCGCAGCAGCGTCAGCTTATGCTTCACCAGCGGATGTCTGGACACATAAAGATCGGGCATGGAGTCCCCCGTTGCGTAAAAATCTGCAAAAGGATACCGCATTCAGGCCGGCAATTCCAGCATCAGCGCCCTTCTGCTATACTGAACGCACCACATCGGCCAGCATCGGAGTACCCCATGTCGGAAGAAGGTCGCCTGGTCGCCGGTCAACTGCGACGCGATGACCGCGAAAATATTGCCCTGCGCCCGAAATCGCTGCACAGCATGATCGGGCAGGACAATCTGCGGGAACGGCTGAGCATCATCATCGAAGCCGCCCGGCTGCGCCAGGAACCCATCGACCATATTCTGTTTCATGGCCCGCCCGGCCTGGGTAAAACCTCGCTGGCGCACGTCATCGCCAACGAAATGGGCGCGACCGTTCGCACCACCGCCGGGCCCTCCATCGAACGCGCCGGCGACCTGGCGGCGATCCTCACGCACCTCAAAAAAGGCGATATTCTGTTCATTGATGAAGTGCATCGCCTGGGCAAAGCCGTTGGCGAAATTCTGTACCCGGCCATGGAAGATTTCGTGCTGGATATTGTCATCGGCAAGGGGCCGGCCGCCAAAACCGTGCGCCTGAATTTGCCTCGCTTCACCGTCATCGGCGCAACCACCGAACTGGCACTCATCGCCGGGCCGCTGCGCGACCGCTTCGGCGAAAATTTTCATCTGGATTATTACACCCCGGAGGCGATGCAAATCATCATCACCCGCGCCGCCGGGATGCTCAATATTGAGATCGAAGCCGCGGGCGCGGCCGAAATCGCCCGCCGTTCCCGCGGGACACCGCGCATCGGGCTGCGGCTGCTGCGCCGCGTGCGCGACTTCGCCCAGACCCGCGCGGATGGCATCATTACGCAACCGGTGGCCGATGAAGCCCTGAAGCTGATGAATATTGATTATCTGGGGCTGGATGAAATTGATCGGCGTATTTTGCGGACGATCATCCAGAAGTTTAACGGTGGCCCCGTCGGCGTGGAGACCATCAGCGCGGCCACCAGCGAAGACAGCACCACCATCTCCAGCGTTTATGAGCCGTACCTCATCCAGACCGGCTTTTTAAAGTTGACCAAACAGGGGCGCGTGGCCATGCCCGCCGCCTATGACCACCTGGGCATCGCCCAGAATAACAATGCGGTGCCCCCGGTACAAAAGGAATTGTTTTAGGCCATGCAGCTCAGCGATTTTGATTATGACCTGCCACAGCATTTCATCGCGCAGGAACCGCTGGAACCACGTGATGCGGCCCGCCTGATGGTGCTGAACCGGCAGACGGGCGCGATTGAACATCGCATCTTCCGCGAGCTGACCGACCTGCTGCGCCCCGGCGATGTGCTGGTGATGAACGATACCCGCGTCATCCATGCGCGGCTGAAGGCCACCAGAGCCACCACCGGCGGCGCGGTGGAAGTGCTGCTGCTGCGCCGGGTGAGCGAAACCGCCTGGGATGTCATCGTCGGCGGGAAACGCATCCGCAGGGATACGGTGCTGCATTTCCCCGGCAGCAGCATTCAGGCGGTGGTGCTGGAAGAATACGAGGGCGCGGAACGCCGGCTGGAATTTAGCCAGCCGGTGAATGACCTGCTGCATGACCTGGGCGAAGTGCCGCTGCCGCCCTACATCCACACCCGTTTGCAGGATAAAGAACGCTACCAGACCGTTTACAGCCGCCAGGAAGGCTCAGCCGCCGCCCCCACGGCCGGGCTGCATTTTACCCCGGAACTGCTGGTGGCCCTGCGCGACAAAGGCGTACACCTGGCCTACTGCACGCTGCATATCGGGCTGGATACCTTCGCGCCGGTGAAGGTGGAACGCATTACCGATCATCACATACACAGTGAGCGCGCCCGGCTGGATGATTTCAACGCCCGCCTTATCAATGAGGCCAAACTGGCCGGCGGGCGCATTATCGCCGTGGGCACCACGTCCGCCCGCACGCTGGAGACGGCCGGCATCCTCAGCGCCGGCGGCGTGCCCGCCCGCCCGGATGAAATCAGCGGCATCTGTGCCTGGCGGCCGGTCATCGCGTTTGAGCGCGATACCGATTTATACATTTACCCCGGCTACCAGTGGCGCGTGCTGGACGGCATCATCACCAATTTTCACCTGCCCAAATCCACCCTGCTGATGATGCTGAGCGCCTTCGCCGGGCGCGAGACCATGCTGAACGCTTACGAGATCGCCAAACAGCATCACTATCGCTTCTTCTCTTTCGGCGATGCCATGTTCATCGCCTGAGGCGGCCCGGTGGCCTCAGGCGGGGTCATCCTTTTCGATCACGCCGCCGCCCAGGACGACATCACCGGCATACACCACCGCCCCCTGCCCCGGCGTGATGTCCCGCAGCGGCTCCTCAAAGGTGACGCGAATGCGGTCAGCGGCCAGCGGCTCAATCAGCGCCGGGTACAGCGGCGATTTGTAGCGAATTTTCACCCCGGCGCGGAAAGGCCCGGCCGGAGCCACGCCCTGCACCCAGTTGAAGCGTTTGGCCGTCAGCGTCGCGCGCCCCAGTTCATCCTTCACCCCCACCACCAGCGCATTTTTATACGGGTTCATGGCGATGACGTACAGCGGCTCTGGATACATCACCCCCAGTCCCTTGCGCTGCCCGATGGTGTAATTGGACAGGCCGGTATGCTCCCCGATGACCACCCCATTCTTAAGGACGATGGGGCCGGGCTGCAAAATCTCCGGCGCATGGATTTTCAGGAAGTCGCGGTAATCATTCTGGCCCAGAAAGCATAAATCCTGGCTGTCCTTCTTGCTGGCCACGTTCAGCCCGAATCTGGCGGCCAGCGCCCGCACCTCCGGCTTGGGGAATTCGCCCACCGGGAACAGCGTTTGCGCCAGTTGTGCCTGGCCCATCACGCTCAGGATGTAACTCTGGTCTTTGGCCTCGTCCAGCCCCTGGCGCAGGCGATAGTGCCCGTCTTCGGCGCGGTCGATGCGGGCATAATGCCCGGTGGCCAGGTAATCCGCGTCCAGCGCCAGCGCATGATTCAGCAGCCAGTCAAAGCGGATATGGCGGTTACACTCCATACACGGGTTGGGGGTAAAGCCCTGGCGATGCCCCTCCAGGAAATACTCCACCACCGTTGACCGGAACACCTCTTTTGTATCCAGCACATAAAACGGAATGCCCAGGCCATCAGCGATGCGGCGGGCATCGGCCATTTGTTCCGGCGTGCAGCAGCGGTTATGCTCCGCGCCGCCCATGGCCGCATCCGACCACAGCCGCATCATCATCCCCACGACTGCATAGCCCTGTTCGCGCAGCAGCGCCGCCGCGACGGAGCTATCCACCCCGCCACTCATGGCCACCACCACGCGCACATCCGCGTTGCTCATCCTGTTAACCTCTCTCCCCGTTACACCGGCAGGCGGGAACGCGCCCCCAGGCGGCGCAGCGCCGCCACCGCTTCAGCGACAATGTCTATGGCGCGGTCAATGTCGGCAGCGGTGGTGTCTTTGCCCACCGTCAGCCGCAGGCCGCCCCGCGCGGCAGCCACCGCATAGCCCAGCGCCAGCAGCACCTCAGACGGCTCCGGGCTGCCAGTCTTGCAGGCGGAGGCGCTGCTGGCCGCCAGCCCGCGCAAATCCAGATGCATCAAGAGCTGGTTGGCTTCCACATCCGGCAGGGTAAAACTGGCGTGGCCCGGCAGCCGGTCTACCGGATGGCCGGTCAGTTGCAGTCCCGGCACCCGCGCCAGCAGCCCGGCGATCAGTTGATCGCGCCGGGCGGTATAGTGCGAAATACGCTGCGCCTGTGCGGCCGTGGCCAGTGCCAGCGCCCGCGCCATCCCCACGATCAACGGTGTGCTGTGGGTGCCGGCCCGCCGGCCGGCTTCGTGGCTGCCGCCGGTCTGGACGGGCAGCAGCGGGGTACCCTCGCGCACATACAGCAGCCCGATGCCCTTGGGGCCATAAAATTTATGCGCCGACAGGCTCAGCAGATCTACCCCCAGGCGCTGCACATCCAGGTCAAGCTGGCCCGGGGCCTGCACGGCATCGGTATGCAGCAGCACGCCCCGCTGCCGGGCGATGGCCGCCAGTTCTGCCACCGGCTGAAGCGTGCCGATTTCGTTGCTGGCCAGCATCACGCTGGCCACTGTGGTACCGGGCACACAGGCCCGGTCAAAATCGGCCGGGTTCACGCGGCCGGCCGCGTCCACCGGCAGGCAGGTCGCGGTAAAGCCCATGCTCTCCACAAGCTGCGCCACCGTCCGCCCGACGGCGCTGTGTTCCACCGGGCTGGTGATGAGGTGGTGGCCGCGGCCCTGCTGCCGCGCCGCCCAGGCTGCGCCCCGCAGCGCCAGGTTATCGCTCTCGGTGCCGCCGGAGGTAAAAATGATTTCCGACGGCTTACAATTCAGCAGCCCGGCCAGCGTCTGCCGCGCCTGTTCCACCGCGTAATCCGCTTTTTGCCCGTAGCGATGCACCGACAGCGCATTGCCGTACAGCTCGCTAAAGTAAGGCTGCATCGCCGCCAGCACCTGCGGGTCTACCGGGGTGGTGGCAGCATGATCCAGGTAAATCATCGATCTCTCGATCACAGATTACTCACCATGTGCAGTCCGCACATAAAGAAAATGATGATCTATTTTAATCGCCCCCGTGTCATCTGTCAGGATTTAACCCGCAGACGTGGTGATTTTGCCCCGAATCCGCTAAGATGGTAGCGGTTTTCATCCGGCCTTGAACAGTGATGGTTTCGTTTAGACAACGACCCTACAGGAGCAAACAACCATGTCAGAAATTGTAGCCATTCGTGCCCGGCAGGTGCTGGACTCGCGCGGTAATCCCACGGTGGAAGTCGATGTCACCCTGCGTGATGGCGCGTTTGGTCGGGCGATTGTGCCCAGCGGCGCATCCACCGGCGAACACGAAGCGATTGAACTGCGCGATGGCGATAAGAGCCATTACGGCGGCAAAGGCGTGCTGAAGGCGGTGGCTTCGGTCAACGATATTATCGCCAAAAAACTGGCGGGCATGTCCGCATTTGACCAGGTGGCGATTGATAACGCCATGCTGGCGCTGGACGGCACCCACAACAAAGGCAAGCTGGGGGCCAATGCCATCCTGGGCGTGTCTATGGCGGTGGCCCGTGCGGCCGCCAGCAGCGTGAACCTGCCGCTGTATGCCTACCTGGGCGGCGTTCATGCCCATGTGCTGCCCGTGCCCATGATGAACATCATGAACGGCGGCAAGCACGCCATCGGCAGCACGGATTTTCAGGAATTCATGGTGATGCCGGTGGGCGCACCGTCTTTCAGCGAGGCGCTGCGCTGGGGTGTGGAAATTTACCAGGCGCTGAAAAAAATCCTGCATGACCGCGATCAATCCACCACGGTGGGCGACGAAGGCGGTTTTGCCCCCAGCCTGGGCAGCAATCAGGCCGCGCTGGATGTCATCATGGAAGCCATCGACAAAGCCGGTTACAAAGCCGGCGAACAGATTTACATCGCGCTTGACCCCGCCACCTCCGAAATTTACAAGGATGGTAAATATCACCTGGAGATCGAAGGCAAGGTGCTCAGCGGTGATGAAATGGTCGATTTCTGGGCGGACTGGTGCGACCGTTACCCCATCATCTCGCTGGAAGATGGGCTGGCGGAAAACGACTGGGACAACTGGAAGAAGCTGGTGGCCAAAATCGGCCATAAGACGCAGATCGTGGGCGATGACCTGCTGGTGACGAATGTCGAAAAAGTGAAACGCGCCATCCGCGAACAGGCCGCCACCTCGCTGCTGTTCAAAGTGAACCAGATCGGCTCCCTGACGGAAGCCCTGGCCGCCGCGCAGCTTTCGCAGCGCCACAATATGACCGTCGTCACCAGCCACCGCAGCGGCGAAACCGAAGACACCACCATCTCTGACCTGGCCGTGGCCATGAACGCCGGGCAGATCAAAACTGGCGCACCCGCCCGCACCGACCGCGTGGCCAAATTCAACCAGCTCTTACGCATCGAAGAAGAACTGGGCAGCGCGGCGGTCTATGCCGGGCCCGCTGCTTTCACCAACCTCAAACGCGATATTTAACGCGATCTACCGATCGCCACAGGGGAAAAGGGACGTGCCATGCCCGGCAGGCTCAACAGTAAACACACCAAAATCGTCGCCACCATCGGTCCTGCCTCAAAGGACCCGGAGACTATTCGCGGCATGATTCGGGCCGGGATGAATGTGGCCCGGATTAACTTTTCGCATGGCAACCATGAACTCCTGGGCAACTTTATCGACACAGTGCGGCAGGTGGCGGAAGAAGAAAAAGCCGTGGTCGCCATTCTGTGCGATATTCAGGGCCCCAAAATTCGCGTTGGCAAAGTTGCCGGGGAGCCGCTGCTGCTGTCACCGGGGGATAAAATCTCGCTGACGCTGGACACCGTGCCCGGCACCGATAACCTCATCTCGCTGCCACACCCGGAATTCGTCCAGGACATCAAAGCGGGGACGATGCTGCTGCTGGATGATGGCAACCTGCAATTTCTGGTGAAAGAAGTCACGCCGCGCACGCTGCACTGTGAAGTGGTCATCGGTGGCGGGCTAAAATCCAACAAGGGGGTTTCCGCCCCCAATGCCCGGCTGACGCTCTCGGCCATCACCGATAAGGACAAGGCCGATATTGAATTTGCCCTGGGCAAAGGGGCGGATTATATCGCCATGTCCTTCGTGCGCTCGGCGGATGATATTCGTCAGCTTCGCTGGCTGATGAACTTCTTCGGCAAAGAGGCGGCCATCATCGCCAAAGTTGAAATGCGCGAGGCGCTGGAAAATATCGAAGACATCATCAAAGTGTGCGACGGGGTGATGGTGGCCCGCGGCGACCTGGGCGTGGAAACCCCGGCGGAGAAAGTGCCGTTTGAGCAGAAACGCATCATCCGCCTGTGTAACCGCGTGGGCAAGCCGGTCATCACGGCCACGCAAATGCTGGAATCCATGACCGGCAACCCGCGCCCCACCCGCGCCGAAGCCAGCGATGTGTATAACGCCATCCTGGACGGCACGGATGCCATCATGCTCAGTGCCGAAAGCGCCAGCGGCAAATTCCCCATCCGGGCGGTGGAAGTGATGAGCAACATCGCCACTATCGCCGAAGACCACATCCTGGAGAGCCGGCAGGGGCGCGGCTTTTTTGAAACCGGCAGCCATGTGGGCGGTCTGGAAGCCATCTCCGATGCCATCGGCGAAGCCACCTTCCACATCTCCGAAGCGCTGAAGCCGACAGCGATTGTGACCACCACGCTTTCCGGCTACACCACGCGGCGCGTGGCGCGGGAACGGCCGCGCACGCCCATCCTGTGCATGACCCCCAGCCGCACCACCTATCACCGGATGGCGCTGGTGTGGGGCGTTATTCCGCTGCTGGTGCAGGAATTCACCACCATTGACGAAATGATTACCATCACCGTCCGCGCCGCCCGCGATGCCGGGCTGGTGCATCGCGGGGATACGCTGGTGTTGATCGCCGGGGTGCCTTTCGGGGTGGCCGGGCAGACCAACCTGCTCAAGGTGCATCGCGTGGGCGAATCGGGCGAGATTTAAGCGCCCTGCCCCACTTTTTCGGCGCGGGGAACGCAGTGATGCCGGCGACAGCGGGCCTCATACGTTTCCTGCGCCCCCACCAGAATGATGGGGTCATCATAGCGGGCCGGCGCACCATTGACCAGGCGCTGCGTGCGGGTGGCATCATCGCCGCAGACCACGCAAATGGCGTGCAGCTTGGTCACTTCCTCGGCGATGCTCAGCAACTGCGGCATACAGCCAAACGGCTCGCCGCGAAAATCCATATCCAGCCCGGCCACAATCACCCGAATATCGCGCGCGGCCAGCGCATTCACCACCGCCAGGATGCCAGCATCGAAAAACTGCACTTCATCAATGGCGACCACCGTCGTGTGTGGCCCTGTTTGCGCCAGCACATCGGCCGCCGCCGCCACCGGGGTCGCATCCACATTCTGGCCGTTGTGGCTGCTGACGTACTGAATGCCGTAGCGATCATCCAGGATGGGTTTAAACACCTGCACCGTTTGATGGGCGATGATGGCCCGCCGCACCCGCCGAATCAGCTCCTCCGTTTTGCCGGAGAACATGCTGCCACAGACAACTTCAATTCGCCCTGCATGATGTTTCATGAGCGACTTCCTTCCGCCAACAAAAAATAGTATAGGCCGGTCATACGCTGTACGCCGGGCAGGAGGGTTATAACCTGGTCAGGAACGGGTGATGTCGCAGGCAAACGCAGCCGGGGAGGCCGGTCTGCCTGCGGAAAGTGCTTATTCGCCTTCGGCTTCTCGGGAAGGCACGTTGTAGCCCCGCGAGCGCAGGCTCTTTTTGATGTCGCTCAGCGCCTGGCGACCCAGGCCGGCAATGCCCAGGATGCCTTCGTCGCCGCCTTCGCTCAGGCGATCCAGAAAGTCCTGCACCACCTTCATGCCGTTTTCTTCCAGCAGCGTCTGGTGGCGCTTGCTGATGCCGAGCTTGCTGAGCGGCAAATCCAGGGGGGTGAGGGCGGCCCGGGCGGCCTGCTGCGCGGCCCGCATATCATCACGCCGCTGCAACCGGCGCAGGAACGAATCAACGCGCCCTTCGGTATCGACAATGCGCTGTTCGCCGGTGTAGAACGGATGGCAGTTGGAGCAAATTTCCGTCGTCAGGGTGGGCACCGTGGCCCCGGTCTTCCACGTCTTGCCGCACGACAGGCACGACACCGACGCTTCCGGGTACCAGGTGGGATGAATTTCTGCTTTCATGACACACTTCTCCTTGAGCATCACGGGCCGCACAGGGTTGGCGTGATGCGTGTGTTAAGTGCCGTCTCAGTCGCCGGTGGCGGCCGCTTTCGGCAGTTCGGGATAAACGCTAATCTGCTTCTGGCCATCACGACCGCGCATCCGTTCAAAGACCACATAGCCCTTCACGGTGGCGAAGATGGTGTGATCCTTGCCCAGGCCCACATTGAGGCCGGGATGGAACTGGGTGCCGCGCTGCCGCACGATGATGTTGCCGGGGATGACGAGCTGGCCGCCGTAGATTTTAACGCCCAGGCGCTGCGCGTTGCTATCGCGCCCGTTTTTGCTGGAACCGCCGCCCTTTTTATGCGCCATTGTCGCCTGCTCCTTCTACGCTGATGCGTTCCTAAACGGTGATTTCCTGAATACGCAGGCGGGTTAAATGGTGACGATGCCCCCGCTTGCTGCGGTACACAGTGCTGACATGCCACTTGAAGACGATTACTTTCTTATCGCGGAATTGTTCTTCCACGGTGGCTTTGATCGCAGCGCCTTCCACCAGCGGGCTGCCGATGACGGTTTTATCGCCATCACCAATCAGCAGCACATCCTTGAGGACGATTTCGCTGCCGACCTCAACATGCAGCCGATCCACATCAATTGTCTGACCGGCTTCTGCGCGGTACTGGTGCCCCGCGACACGAACAATAGCATACATGATCGAACTCCCAATCTTCGCTTATTTCCACAGCCGAAAACCGTTGTTGGGTCAACATGCGGGGAAAATTGGCTGACAACAAATGCCCCGCCGGAGGGCGAAGCGATTTAGTATTATATCGGCTGTGGCGGCAACGTCAACGCCGGATTCGTGTGCAAAGAGCCATCCCCGTGGCGGCAGATGGCTCTTATCCCTGGCGTGTGCTGTTTTCCTCTTTATCAGACGCGCGGCCAGGTTATGGTCTTACACATTCACCGTGCCGCACACATGCACTTTGATGCCCATGGCGGCCAGCATGGCCGCTTTGGCAGCCAGGGCTTTATCCGCGTCAGCGGCGGTGGGCGCATAGGCCACCTGGATATGGTTGGCTTTGTGCCGGGCCATCATCTGGTCGCGGTTGATGCCGTGCAGCACGGCGTGCATGATGGGCCACTGCGGAGTCGTCTGCTGCCAGCGGCGCTCCGTTTCTGCGCGTGGCAGTTCCACCACCGTGGCCCGGCCGATGTCAGCGTGCAGTTGACCGCCCATGACAAAAACGCGGCTCCACACGATTTCACCGGGCCGGCTGATGCCTTTCAGCGTGCCGCCGCCCAGACGGAAATACATTGGTGGCTGGCGCTCGCTGCTGGCCCCGGCGTAACCATCGATGAAATGCGCGGCCGGGGCCGCGCCGGAGATGAGGAACACCCACACATAATCATCCACGCCGGGGCCGGTGTAGTGTTCACCATAGCGCAGGTCATGCAGCGTGTTGGCCGGGTCAAAGCCCATGGCCAGCCACACCCGTTTGGTAATCAGCCCATCGACGGCCGCGCCTTCGTCCACTTCGTTAAAGTGTGGCAGCATGTCACCGGCGTACAATTCCGCGCCGGTGGCGGCATCATACACCGGCGGGCGGGCCACATTGTTCAGCAGCCCTTCCACCAGGTCAGACGCGGGAGCCAGGTCTTTCAGCCCCTGCTGGTACTGAATGCCAATCGCCGCGCAGCCAAATTCATGGGCGATGCGCACAGCGGCAATATACATCTTCAGTTGCAGATGAATCTGTGCGTCGGTGAGTTCGGTGGCTTCATCGCTGCCGGTGACGAAGGTCATGCCCCGCGCATCCAGCCACTGGCGCGCCGCCTGTGCTTCGTCATCGCGCACGGTGTGCATGGCCGCCACCAGCGCCGACTGGCTGAGGCGCTCTTTATAAATGCCGGTGGGGTTCAGCAGTTCATCATCAATGATGGCGTTGTACATGCCCATACAGCCCTCATCAAAGATACCGATGATGGCTTTTTCGTGCTGGAGCTGTGCCGCCAGTGCCTGCCCCAGGGCGGCTTCGGCCGCCGGCAGCGTCGCCACGTTCAGCGGACGCACATGGGAGGTATCATGGGTGATGATGCCCTCTTTAATCCACTGGCGAATGCCCTTCAGGAAATACTCGTCGGTGAAATCTTCGCTCCACAGCGTGCTGAAGGCCACGCCCATTTTGGTCAGTGAGCCGTTCAGGTTCAGCATCCCCACCAGGCCGGGCCACTGGCCGCTCCAGTTGGCCAGCGTCAGAATGGGGCCGCGATGCCGGCGCAGCCCGTGCAGCAGATGATGGCTGTACTGCCACACCGCCTCGGCCACAATCAGCCGGGCATCAGGATGAATGTGCTTAAACACCTCCATCCCGGCCTTCTGGCTGTCGATGAAACCGTGTTTGGCCACCGGGTCATAGGCATGGCCGCGTTTGACGGTGATGCCTTCCCGCGCAAAGGCAGCGACGATACGGGCTTCCATGTCCTGCTGCGCGGCCCAGCAGGCCTGATTGGCCGACAAACGCAGATCGCCATTGGCGATGAGGATGGCTTCCTGCGGCCCCACCGGCGCAGGCTGCTGAATGACGGGCATGTGATAGGTCATCGAAATTTTTCTCCTGGGTGATCGATCAAAAAAAGGCAAAGGTTACTTCAACGCTCATCCGGCGGGCGGCAGGACTGGCGAATGAGCAGTTCCACCGGCAAAACAATCTCCTCCTGCCCGGCGCTATGGTGCCCGGTGATCTGCCCGATGAGCAGGCGGGCGGCCTGCAAGCCCAGTTCATAGGGCTGCTGCGCCACCACCGTCAGCGCCGGTTCGGCCGGCAGGTAATGCGGCAGATCATCAAAACCGGCCACCGAAATATCTTCCGGCACCCGCAGCCCCAGGTCATCCAGCGCCCGCAGAATGCCCATGGCAATGAAGTTATTGCCGGCCAGCAGGGCCGTGGGCGCAGGGTGCAGGGTTTGCAAGATCTGCCGCGTCATCCGGTAGCCAGATTCCTGCTTAAATTCACCGCACAGCACCAGGTGCTCCTCCAGCGGCAGCCCGGCATCCTGCATCGCCCGGCGGTAGCCCTCCACCCGCTGCCGCCCGGTGGAGATGAGCATCGAACCGGACAGCATCGCAATGCGCCGATGCCCGAGCTGGAGCAGATACTGCGTCAGGCGATACATGCCCCCCGGCGAATCGCTGCGGACGACCGGCACCGTGACATCCTTCAGGTGACGATCAATCACCACCAACGGCACCTGCTGCTTCTGGATGCGCTGCACCACCCCGGCATTTTCGCCGGCGGGCACCAGCAAAAAACCATCGGTCTGTTTTTGCAGCAGCACCGTCACGTAGTTATCCTGCTTGGCCGGGTTTTCGTCCGTGTTGCACAGGATGACGTTGAAGCCGTGTTCGCTGCTGGCATCCTCGATACCGCGCGTTACCGTCGTCCAGAACGGGTTGGTGATGTCCGAGACGATGAACGCAATCGTATCTGTCTTTTTAAACCGCAGGCTGCGCGACAGGCTGTTGGGAACGTAATGCAGTTCCGCAATCGCCTGTTCCACGCGCTGGCGCGTGGCTTCGCTGATGTAGCCGGCATTGTTGATGACCCGCGAGACGGTGATGGGAGCCACCCCCGCCCGCCGGGCCACATCCCTGATGGTGGGCATAACGTCCTCAATGACGCTTCAGCATCGGTATAGCTGCGGGCCCGGGCGGATGGCTGGCACAGGCGGGCCCGCCCTGGAAAACGATTAAAGACATTGCATCCCCCGTACACACCCGCTATAATCTTGTTTATGGTACCGATACCATAATTATAGCAGCATCACCGTCAATGACCAGCTTTGTTCTATCCGAAGGAGGCTGCCCGCGCCCGGCACTCACACGCTGTTTCTGCCCAAAATAAAGCCGATCAATCTTTCTATGGAGACCACTTATGCAGATTAAAAAACGCCTGTTCCTGCTCAGCACGCTGGTGCTGATGGCCCTGGGCATCTTTGGCAGCACCGCCGCCCAGGATTTGCCCTTCGCCGGGGTCGAATTTGATGTGTTGACCTTCACGGGCCCGCAAATTGCCGAGCCGCTGCAACGCCGCGCCCCGGATTTTGAAGCGCTCACCGGCGCAAAAGTGAATGTCGTCACCGTCCCCTTCTCTGACCTGTATCAAACGATCCTCACCGACCAGGCGACCGGGACGCTGAGCTACGAAGCGTTTGTGTTCGCGCCGCAGTGGATGGTTGATTACATTGTGCCGGGCTACCTGGAAGACCTCAGCCCGTATGTGGCCAATGATGCCGATCTTCAGTGGGACGATGTGGGCCAGTTCTTCCGTGAATTCAGCGCCACTTTCGGCGGCAGCATTTACACCATTCCGCTGGATGGCGACTTCCACATGGTGTACTACCGCACCGATGTGCTGGCCGAACTCGGTCTGGAACCCCCCACCACCTGGGATGAATACCTGGCCATCGCCGAAGCTGCCAACGGCCGCGATATGAATGGCGACGGCGAAGGCGACTTCGGTTCCTGCATCGCCAAAAAACGCGGCGAACAGGGCTACTGGTGGATCACCTCCATCGCTGCGCCTTTCATCCAGACGCAGGGCACTTCCCAGGGCGCATTCTTCGATACCGACACGTTTGAACCGCTGGTCAACAACCCCGGTTTCATCCGTGCGCTGGAAATCTACAAAGCCACCAACCAGTTCGGCCCGCCGGATGAACTGGCCATCGGCGTGGGCGATACGCGCGGTCTGTGGACGGCCGGCCGCTGCGCCCTGACGATTGACTGGGGCGACATCGGTTCGCTGGCCGTGGCCGAAGGTTCCCGCGTGAATGGACTCACCGGCGCGGTCATCACCCCCGGTTCGCCGGAAGTGCTGGATCGCGCGACCAATACGCTGGTAGCCTGCGACGAGACCACCTGCCCGTTTGCCATTGACGGCGTGAACCATGCTCCCTTCGCCGCTTTCGGCGGCTGGTCGGGCGGTGTCAGCAGCGCGGTCGATCAGCAGATCAAAGATGCCGCTTACGCCTTCTTCTCCTACATGGCGCAGCCGGCCCAGGCCAATGCGGATGTCACCGTAGGCGCGACCGGCTTCAACCCCTATCGCGTGTCCATGTTCGAAAATCAGCAGCCGTGGCTGGATGGTGGCTTCACCGAAGAAGCCGCGGCCAACTACCTGGGCGCGATCCAGGCCAGCCTCAACAGCCCCAACATGGTGCTCGACCTGCGTATTCCGCAGAACCAGCGCTATCAGGGTGTGGTGCTGGACGAAGTTCTCAGCCGCTTCCTGGCGGATGAGCTGAGCGCCGAAGAAGCTGC
>JALOOI010000082.1 GCA_025454495.1 Anaerolineae bacterium | reverse complement strand
TGGGCACGGCCATCAGCGCGAATTTAAAGGTGACGGTGAGCGCCTGCAACGCCAGCGGGTCATTGAATAATTTTTGCCAGTTTTGCAGCCCCACAAAGTTAATTTCTTCCGGGCTGCCCAGGTTGAAATCAGTAAAGGTGAAGATGAGCGAAAAAAGGATCGGCGCGGCGGTGAATACCACAAAGCCAAAAATCCACGGGGAGAGAAAAACCCAGCCCCATAACCGCTGCTGCTGGTCCAGCGTGCGGGTGCGGCCCCTGGTCACTGATTGATGGATGGCGGGTGGCGCATGGGATGTATCTGCGGTCATCAAAAAACCTCCTGCAACAAACGAACTTTAGCCCTGCCCGTAATCGTCGGTTCAACCCGTACACAGGGGTATGCTATGGCCGAGGTGGGGCCGGGGCCGCCGGGGGCGGGCCCCGTTGGGCCACGCCGGCCGCAGAGGTGCGTCCGGCGCGGCCGCGGGTGGTTTTATTGTTCTTCGACGATGGCCTGCAGGTCGGACTGGAGGGTATCCAGTTCGGCGGCTACGTCGATTTCGGCACCGGTATCGCCGGTGAGCAGGGTGTAGAAGGCGTTCACGCGGTCAGACACTTTCTGCCAGTTGGGCAGGTCGGACTCGTGATGCTGGTTGATGGGGTTGTTGAAGGCCAGGCTGTTGACCGGCACCTGCCAGTTAATGCCCCAGTCGAACTGAGCATTACGGGCATCGATCCACGGCTGCTGATATTCCGGGCGAGCCGGGAACGCGCCGTAGGTGGGGGCCAGGGTGGGCACGGCTTCATCCAGCAGGTAGCTGAGGACGGTGAAGGCGGCTTCGGGGTTGGCGCTGCCTTTGGTCAGGCGGAAGGTATCGGCATCGGTGGCGACATGATACTGGCCATCCAGCGAGCGCGGCACGACACCGAAATCCCATTCAAAGTTGCCCACGCTGTCGCCCAGGCAGCAGGTGTACCACAGCGGCACGATGGCCATGGCCAGGTTGCCGGACTGGAAGACGTTGCCCGCGCCGAACAGGTCGCTGCTGGCATAGGTGTTGGAGGGGATGAAGTGTTCGTTCCAGATGCCGTTGTGCAGCCATTCGGTGGCCGTGCGCCAGCTCGCCGGGATGGTCACGCTGTTGGCGGCTTCGTCGTACCAGTCTTCCGGCTGGAAGTCCGTCCACACCAGGCGCAGGGCGGCCCACTGGAAGTTGAGGCCGAACTGGACGATGTTGGCGGGATCAAATTCGGCCATGGTGGCATCGTTGCCATTGCCATCCACGGTGAGGATTTTGGCAATTTCGCCGATGGTGTCGTAATTCCATTCGACTTCGGTGCCGTCCGGCATCACATAGGCTTCGTCGAAGTTCTGGGGCGGGTAGTTCAGGCCGGCTTCGTCGAACAGATCGCGGTTGAAGTAGGTCATGCTGGGGAAGACGGCGAAGGGAATGCCCACCAGGCCGCCATCGTCGGTGCGATACAGGTCGAGCAGCGCCGGGTCGAACACGCTGAGGTCATAATCGGTGGCTTCGATGTAGGGGGTCAGGTCGGCCCACTGATCGGAGAAGGCGTTGGAACCGCCCACGCCCACGGGCCCGGCAATATCGGGCGGGGTGCCGGCGGCGATGAGGGTGGCCATCACGTCGCGGGTGGTTTCAAAGCTGGCCCCGATGTTGATGACGAGTTCGATCTCGCTCTGGCTGGCGTTAAATTCTTCCACCACGCGGTTCTGAGCTTCGATCTGCTGATCGTTGGTGCCGGTGCCCAGGCCCACCAGCCAGGTGACGACGGTACGGCTCTGGGCGCGAACACCGCCAATGGCGGCGATCATGACCATCAGGCAGGCAACAACTGCCAGAAGGCGAGTGTGACGCAACATGTTAAAGTCTCCCTTGTTTATAATATAAACTAACTAACCTGCATCAAGAGTGTAGCACATTCCCGTGTCTCTGAAAAGTTTTGCACCTCCCGGTCACTAAGGGCTGGTGCCGCCGCAGGTTTCCCGCACCACCAGTTCGGTGGGCAGCAGGAGGTGCTGCGGTTCGGTCACGCTGCCGTCGATCATATCCAGCATCAGCCGGGTGGCCTGCGCCCCTTTTTCGTGGACGGGCTGGCGCACCGTGCTAAGCTGCGGGGAAACTTCGGTGGCGGTGGGCAGGTCATCAAAGCCGATGACGGCCACATCCTCCGGGACGCGCCGCCCGGCCCGGTGCAGCGCCTGCAACACACCGACGGCCATCTGGTCATGGGCGGCGAAGATGGCATCCGGCCGGTGGGGCAGCAGCCGTAAGGTGGCTTCGTAAGCGCCGCGGCGGGTGAAATAGCCATCCTCGATCAGCGCTTCGTCCACCGGGCAGCCGGCCCGGGCCAGCGCCTGGCGGTAGCCAGCCAGCCGATCCAGCGCGTCAATATTGGTGCGCCGCCCGACGATGTGGGCGATGCGCCGCCGGCCCAGGCGCAGAAAATGCTCCGTCACCATGATGGCCGCCCCCACATTGTCCACCGTCACATAGCTGATGCGGTCGGCAGAATGCACCGGTCGCTCGGCCACCACGAACTTGATGTGCAATTCCAGCAGCCAGTCCAGCAGAATGCCATCGGTGGGTGCGGTGGAGACGAACAGGCCATCCATCAGCCGGTTTTGCAGCACCCGGCGGTAGAAGCGCGTGCCTTCCAGGCTGGCATCACCCAGCCACAGCAGGGTGGCATAATCGCGCTGGTTAGCCACTTCGGTGACTCCGCGCAGCAGGGTAGGGAAATAAAAAGGGTCATCGAAAAAAGCGCCGGTTTCATGGGGCACCACCACGCCCATGACGAAAGTGCGACCGCGGGCCAGCATTTGCGCCGCCTGATTGGGGCTAAAGCTCTCCGCCTCAATCACCTGCAACACGCGCTGGCGGGTGCGCTCGCTCACGTAGGCCTCATGGTTAATCACCCGTGAGACGGTCGAGCGCGAGACACCGGCTTTTCTGGCAATATCTTCCAGATTCATCGGTCGCATAAAGCACTAAGTACCTTCAAAAACTGGCACAAAGGCTCCCGGTCAGGTTCTGGGAGCGCTCCCATTTAGATTAATCATATCTTAAAAATAGCGGCTGTCAACACAATGGCCAAAATAGAAAACGTTTACAACCCGGCCCCGGAACGCCAACGGGGCGGCCCTGACCGGCACCGCCCCGCGCTCAAAAAGTCCACTAAAAGATTTTTACAGGTCCAGGCGGCGCAGCACCAGGTAAGTCACGCCCAGCACCACCCCGAAGAAACCGTGCCCCACCAGGCTCAGCCACTGCATATCGCCCACCTGGAGCACCATGTCATTCATGCCCAGGGCCAGCGGCATGATGATGAGCGCCCCCAGAATCCACCACACCACGCCATACAGCAGCCCCGCGCCGGTTTGCACCGCCGCCACGCCCGGCAGGCGGGCCGCCAGCAGGGCAAAGGTGCCGCCGATGACGGCGCTGATGAGCATATGGACGATGAAGCCCACCACCACACTCGTCGAACCGACCATCTGCGCCACCATGGGCAGCATATTGCCGGCCACCATTTGCACGCCGAAGACGCTGCCCCCCACCAGCCCGGCAATGGTGCCGGTGGTGATCGTTTTGACCAGTACAGTATTCTGCGTGGTACCGGCGGCTTGAACTGCTGCGGTCATAACTCTGTTCCTCCCAATGTCATCCAGATACGATGCTCTTATGATGTCGCGGGATTCTTGCATAACCATGAACAGAGTCTTGCGTAATTATTACAGTGTGGGCCCGCCGGCCGGGGCCGGGCTGGCCGGCGAGACGTATTCAACCGGGCCTACTGCCCGATGGCAAATGTCACCTGGAGCGAGAGCGCCACCTGGCGCAGCCCCGGCTGAATGACCGCGCCGCTGCCGCCCAGGGCCTGGTTATTGGGGCCGAAGTAGCCGCCGGAGACTTCCGTGATGCTGACGACATCGCCCAGGCTGACCCCCGCCAGCGCCGCCAGGGCCGTGGCCCGCGCCCGCGCATCCTGGAAGGCCTGTTCCCGCGCCTGCTGCTCCTGCGCGGCGCTGTCGCGGATGACGAAATCCAGCCCGTACAGCGAATTGGCCCCGGCTTCCACCGCCGCGTTGATAACCCCGGCCACCAGGTTCACATCGCGCACAGTCACCTGCACCTGGTTGCTCACGCGGTAGCGGGTGTCGCCGGTGCTGCCATCGCCCATGGGGGAGGGCAGCATCTCCTGGTAAATGCTCAGGCCGGCCGTCTGGATATTTTCCGCCGGCACGCCGGCCGCCACCACCGCCGCGATGACGCTGGCGATGCGCTCATTGGTCTGCGCGAAGGCCGTTTGAATGCTGGCATCGGCCACTTCTACCCCCAGGGTGACGTTGGCCGTATCCGGCACGCCGGCCGCGCTGCCATTGCCGGTGACGGTGATGGTGCGCCCGGCCGGGGCCGGCGACTGCGCCAGCGCGGGGGCAGCCACCAGGCTGAGGGCCGCAATACTGATAATGAGTATGGTAACATATTTGCGAAGCATGGTTTTTTTCCTTCTCTGCGGGTTAATATAGAGTGACAGGGTGTAAACGCACCGGCCGCGGATTTTGTTCCATCTTCGCCGCGGGCGGCGGGCGCGGCCGGCCGGGCCGCCAGAATAGAGGTGACAGCGAATGGCGACAGAACTGGCCGGGCGCTATGAAATGGGCGCGGTGATCGGTGAGGGGGCGTGGGGGACGGTGCACGTGGGCCGGGTGCTGGCCGGCGATGATACCGTGGCCATCAAGCTGTTAAAGCCGGAGGTGCTGCTGGGCATCCCGGAGGCCATCGAGCGTTTTAAGCGCGAGGCGCTGGCGCTGCGGCGGCTGCGCCACCCCAACATCATCCGCGTGCTGGAATTTATCAGCGCGGAGGAACAACATGCCATCGTCATGGAATATGCCGGCGGCGGTTCCCTGCGTGACCGTATGGATCACCAGCAGCACATGCCCGTGGCGGACATCCTGCCAATTGCCCGCGAGCTGATGAGCGCCCTGCATTCGCTGCAAGAGATGGGCATCATCCACCGCGACCTGAAGCCGGGTAATGTGCTGTTTGCCGCGGATGGCACGCTGCGGCTGACCGATTTCGGGCTGGTGTACATGCACGATCTGGAACATATCACCCGCACCGGCATTCCCCTGGGGACGACGCATTACCTGCCGCCGGAGGCCATCAAAGGCGAAAAAGTGGACGCGCGGGGCGATCTGTGGGCGTGCGGGGTGATGCTGTACGAAATGCTCACCGGGGCGCTGCCCTTCAGCGGGCGCAACCTGGCGCACACGCTGAACGCCATCATGGAGCAGCCGCTGCCACCGATCATTGACCGGCGGCCGGACTGCCCGCCCGCGCTGGCGGCGCTGGTGACGGGGCTGCTGGAGAAAGATCGGGAGGTGCGCCTGGGCCCGGCCGCGGCCGTGCTGCGGGCGCTGGCCCACCTGCCGGCCGCCCCGCGCTGACGGCCCGCCTCAGTTTTCGCCCAGGTACACCCGGCGCACTTCTTCGTTGTGCATCAGCGCGTGCGCCGTATCCGCCAGCACGATTTTACCACTTTGCAGCACATAGCCCCGGCTGGCCACTTCCAGCGCCATCAGCGCGTTTTGCTCCACCAGCAGGATCGTCGTCTTTTGCTCCTGGTTAATGCGCGTGATGATGTCGAAGATGCCTTCCACCAGCACCGGGGCCAGGCCCATACTCGGCTCATCCAGCAGCAGCACCTTCGGGTCGCACATCAGGGCGCGGGCGATGGCCAGCATCTGCTGTTCGCCGCCGGAGAGGGTGCCGCCTTTTTGCTGCACGCGCTCGCGCAGCCGCGGGAACAGCGCGAACATCTCCTGCATCCGCTTACCGATCTGTTTGCGGTCGGCCACGTTCCACGCCCCAATTTCGATATTCTCCTGCACCGTCAGCAGCGGAAAAATGCGCCGGCCTTCCGGCACATGGCTGATGCCCAGGGCGGCGATGTCGTGCGGCTTCATGCCGGTGATGTCGCGCCCGGCGAAACGAATGCTGCCCGTGCGCGGGCGGGCAATGCCGCTGACGGTGCGCAGGGTGGTACTTTTGCCCGCGCCATTGGCCCCCACCAGGGTCACAATTTCGCCTTCGCCCACCGTGAGCGTGATGCCCTTCAGGGCGTGGATTTGCCCGTAGTAGGTGTGCAGGTCGCTAATTTCAAGCAGTGCCATCGTCCGCCGCCTTCAGGATGCAGGGAGGGGGGGATGCTCGCTGGCCGCCCGCCGCCCCAGGTACGCTTCGATCACCCGTTGATTCGACCGAATTTCGGCCGGCGTGCCCTCGGCGATCTTTTCGCCATAATCCAGCACGCTGATATGTTCGCTGATGCCCATGACCACTTTCATATCATGTTCGATCAGCACCACGGTTACGCCCAGGTCATCGCGCACGCGCCGGAACAAATTCATGGCGGTTTCGCTTTCGTTGGGGTTCATGCCGGCGGTGGGTTCATCCAGCAAAATCAGCTTCGGGTCGCCGGCCAGGGCCCGCGCCAGTTCGATGCGCCGCTGGTCGCCGTAGGGCAGGTTGCGGCTGATCTCGTCGCCGCGGCCGCCCAGGCCCACAAAGCGCAGCAGTTCGCTGGCCCGCTGGCGCACGTGCGCCTCCTGGCGGCCAAAGGCCGGCGGCCGGAACAGCGTTTGCAGCAGCGACACGCGCAGCCGCGCGTGCATCCCCACCATCACATTCTCCAGCACCGTCATGTTGTGGAACAGGCGAATGCTCTGGAAGGTGCGCGTCATGCCGGCCGCGTTCACCTGGTCGGGCCGCAGCCCCACCAGCCCTTTGCCGGCGAAGACCACGCTGCCCTTATCCGGCTGGTAAATGCCCGTCAGCAGGTTAAACAGCGTCGTTTTGCCCGCGCCATTGGGCCCGATGATGGCGCTGATGCTGCGGGCCTGAATCTGGATGGTGACGTTGTTCACCGCCACCAGCCCGCCGAAGGTTTTCGTCAGCCCGTTAACGTCCAGCAGCGAAGTCATCGTCCGTTTTCCTTTGATCCAGATCGGGAATATCTTCCGCCTCATGCACCGTTTCTTCGCGGTGCAGTTCCAGCTTGCGCCGGGCCGAGGGCAGCAGCCCTTCCGGCCGGAACAGCATCATCAGCACCAGCAGAATGCCGAAGACAAAGCGCTGATATTTATCCGGTGTAAGCTGGCTGGGCCAATCCGCAATGTGAAAATCGACAATGCGCGTGGCCAGCAGCCCGGCCAGCACCAGCGTGATGACGCTGCCGGTGAGGCGGCTGCGTAACTGCTGCCCGGCATCGTAAATGCTGCGGGTGCTGCGCCAGATGATGTACAGCACCAGCGCCGTCACCAGCGCCAGGGTGAGGAACAGCGACCCGGCCGGGATGACATAATCAATATTACGCAGCGCGTTAATTTGCAGGGCAAAATTCGTCAGCACATGCAGGTTCAGCAGGGTGACGATGCTCGCGCCCAGCAGCGCCCCCTTAATGCCGCCCATGCCGCCCACGATGACCATGGCCAGGATGTTGATGGATTGCAGCAGCGAGAAGCTCTCCGGGCTGACGAAGGTTTGTTTGGCGGCGTACAGCACGCCCACGGCCCCGGCACAGGCGGCCCCGGTGGCGAAGGCCAGCAGCTTCATCCGCACCAGCGGCACGCCCATGGCAATGGCGGCCACTTCATCCTCGCGGATGGCCGTCCACGCCCGGCCGATGGGGGAGTTGTCCAGCCGCTGCGCCAGCAGAATGATGAGGCCCACGATGCCAATCGCCAGGAAGTAAAACAGCATCTGGCTGGCCACCGGGGCCGGAGTCCGCAGCGTTACGCCCATCACCCCGGCGATGCCGTTCACCGGGTCGATGAGGAAGGCGGAGCCGGGCTGCATCACCCCGTGCAGGCCCTGTGCGCCGTTGGTGATGTTGCCGGGTTCGCCCAGGTTGTTGAACAGCACGCGGATGATTTCGCCAAAGCCCAGCGTCACAATGGCCAGATAATCGCCGCGCAGGCGCAGCACCGGCAGGCCCAGCAAAATGCCCGCCACCGCCGCCAGCAGCACGCCGAAGAAGATGAACAGGTAAAAAGCGTGCAGCGGCAGCGTGATGCTCCCCACCGTAATCAGCCCGGTGCCGGCCACCGCCATGGGCGCGACGTTGAAACCCGCAATGAGCGTATTGCCGCCAATCGTCAGCGGCGCAAACTCAAAGCCGGTGCGGAAGATCGTATCCGCCACCGAGGTAAACACCGCCCAGATGTAGGCCCCCACCGCGAAGAAGGCGATGTAGCCCAGGTCCAGCAGCCCGGCGAAGCCCACCACGATATTGAGGCCCAGCGCCAGCGCGGAGAAGATCGAAATCTGGATCATCAATTCCAGATAGGTGCTGTCATAAATGCCGATGAGCGGCACCGCCACGCCCAGCAGCAGCGCCAGCGAAAGGCCTTTGGCCAGCGTCGGCAGCGGCGATTCCAGCACCAGGAAGGGCGCAAACACGATCAGCGGGAAGACCAGCATGGTATATTGCGGAAACCACACATCACGCCGATCCAGGTTCAGCAGCAGCAGCAGCGCCAGCGCCACATAGGCCAGCAGCACCCCGCCGGCGATCAGCGGCTGCCGGTACAGGCGGCGCAGGGCCGCCAGCGGAGACAGGGAAGACGGAATCGCAGTCATACGCTTATACCTTTTCGTCCACTTTTTCGCCCAGGATGCCGGAGGGGCGGAAGATCAAAATGAGGATCAGGACGGCGAAGGCAAAAATATCGGTATAGCGCTGCCCGAAGACCGGGAAATACACCAGCACGCCGTTCAGGAACGATTCAATCATGCCCAGGGTTAGCCCGCCGAGCAGGGCCCCGGTGACGCTGCCAATGCCGCCCAGTACCGCCGCGATGAAGGCCTTGAGGCCGGGGAAGAAGCCCACGAAAGGAGTCACCGTGCCCACATTCATGCCGAACAGGGCCCCGGCCGCGCCGCCAAACGCGCCGCCCACAAAAAAGGTGAGCGCAATAATGCGGTTGACGTTGATGCCCATCAGCCCGGCGGTGGTCATATCCTGCGACACCGCCCGAATGCCGCGCCCCAGTTTGGTGCCATTCACAAAATAATTGAGGAACAGCAGCATCAGCACCGCGCCGACGATGATAATGATCTGCGTGGGGCGCAGGTTCACCGTCGTCGTGCCGATGAGCAGCGGAATGGGGGCCCGCGCCCAGTCTACCCCGTTCAGCGGGTAGGTGAGGTTAAAATCGTTGCGGGTGATGGCCATCAGGGCCCGCACAAAATCCACCATGAAGAACGACACGCCAATGGCCGAAATCAGCGGCACCAGGCGCGGCGCACCCCGCAGCGGGCGATAGGCCACCCGTTCCATCGTCACCGCCAGCAGCCCGCTGACCAGCCCGGCAGACAGCACGGCAATGGCCACCAGCAGCACCGGGTGCCACGTCAGCAGCATGGCCTGGGCGCTGAAGACCAGAAACACTTCAAAGCCCACCACCGACCCCACCATGAACAATTCGCTGTGGGCAAAATTGATGAACTTGAGCACGCCATAGACCATGGTATAGCCCAGGGCGATCATGGCATATACAAAGCCGGTGGTAATGCCGCTGATGACCATGCCCGGAAGCTGCCGGCCGATCTGGTCAGCGAGGACAATATTGGGGCGCGGCTCAGGAAATAACAGGGCGATGCCATAGGCCAGCAGGGTGAGGATGAAGGCGGAACCGGCGATGAAAGCCAGCATTTGCCCCAGGGGGAACAGCAGAAAACGGTACATCCAGTCGGCGGGTGAGCGGGCTTCCATAAGACAGGCTCCAGGTTGGTTACACGCAAAGGCGGCAGACCGGTCATCTGCCGCCCGATAGGACACAGGCTGCGGCGGGCCCGGCGGCCCGGCGCAGCCTGGTACGGCAAAGTTAGCTGCCGGCCATACCGGCGGCGGCGGCGCTCAACGGCGAGGCCGTTTCCACCTGCTGCAACAGCGGGTTGCTGTTCCAGGCGGCCGGGTCGGCGCTGCCCACTTCCAGGATGTAGTACTGGGCGGCCACGGGGTCGCCCACGGCATCAAAGCTGTAGGTGCCGGTGATGCCCTGATAATCGCGCGTGGCCCGCACCAGCGAAGCCACCAGCGCGCGGGAGGGCACTTCGCCACCGCTGCGGGCGGCGGCAATTTCGATGGCCTTGATGACCAGGCCGGTCGCATCGTAGGACTGGGCGGCAAACGGCTGCGGGGCTTCGCCGAATTTGGCTTCATAATCGGCGGCGAACTGGGCCGCATCCGGGAAGTACGTCACCGGGGCGGCGACGGTGGTGTAGAAGGTGCCCACACCGGCATCGCCGGCGATGGCGGCGAATTCGCTGCTATCGAAGCCATCCGGCCCCAGGAAGCCACCGGCGTAACCGGCCGCGCGGGCCTGCTGGATGAAGATGGCGGTCTGCGAATAGATGCCACCGAAGTAGATCATTTCCGGGCTAAGCGCCAGGATGGGCTGAATGATGCCATCGAAGTTGGCGGTTTCGCTGGTGCCTTCAAAACCGAGCACGGTCAGGCCCAGGCGTTCGGCTTCGGCCTGGAAGAATTCCGCCACGCCCTGGCCGTAAGCGGTGTTATCGTGCAGCACATACACGCTGGTCACACCCTGGCTGGCCGCGAAGGCCGCGCCGGCAGACCCCTGGGCATCGTCACGGCCGCAAATGCGGTTGACGGTGGGCAGGAAGCGGTCGGTAATGTTCACGTTGGTGTTGGCCGGCGAGACCATCACCAGGTTGTTGGCATCGTACACTTCGCTGGAGGGGATGGCCACACCGCTGTTGAGATGGCCGATGACCGCCAGGATCGCCGGATCATTCACCATATTCTGCGCGTTGGCCACGCCCACATCGGGGGTCGCCTGGTCATCGAAGGGCACGAATTCGACGGTGAAACCCATTTCCGTCAGCGGGCCGGACATCTGTTCAATGGCCAGTTCGGCCGCGTTGCGGATGGCGGTACCCAGCACGGACTGCGGGCCAGACAGCGGGCTTTGGGAAGCGATTTTGATAACTTTCGCATCCTGCGCGGTGGTGAGGCTCGCACCCAGGACGAGAACGAGTGCAGCCATGACGGCCAGCAAAGTGACTCTACGAAGTTTCATTTTTTTGCTCCTGGTCAATAACCGTGTATAACCGGCGGAGTGCCGGTGAACCAGCCAGAGCATAACATTTTCTGAAAAAAGCCACAACCTGTTAACTAACTGTAGAAATTCTCATATCGTTTGTTAAGAATGACGAAAAACGGCCGGTACGGCCGCCGCGCCGGCTGAGCCAATGATGAAAAAAACGGCCTCAGGTGAGGTGCAGCGTCCAGCCGGGCAGGCGCTCGGCCCAGTCCACCTCATGGCCCACATAATTTTCGGTGATGGTGACGCTGCTGTGGCCCATCTGTTCGCGCAGGGCTTCCCAGCTCATGCCGGCCTCTTTGCACAGCTTCGCAAAGGTGCGCCGCAGGTCATGCGCGTTCACCGGCACGCTCCCCCCGCGATACGGTGCCGGGTAAGCCGCCACGGCCCGTTCTGCGCCGCGCACGGACAGGCGCTGTGGCAGCGAATTGTAAGCGCCGCCGGGGGCCCGCTGCACCCCGCGAAAAACGTGCGCCTGCGGGGTTTCGTCCGCGACCAGGCCCAGGGCGCTGGTATAGCGCTGCACCGTCACCAGCACCGGGTGCTGTGCGCTGCCCAGGGCCACGATCCGCGCTTTGTGGTGTTTGCCGCGCCGCACGCGGATGCCGTGGTGCCCGGCTGCGTTCACCGTCAGGAACACATCGCCCAGGGTAAGCTGCACCGCCTCGGACACGCGCAGGCCCGCGCCGGCCATCACCAGGATCAGCGCCCGGTCACGCAATCCTTTGATGGTACGGCCGTCAATGCTGTTCACCAGCGCTTCCAGTTCCGGGCGGCTCAGCCGCAGGCCATAATCTTCCGCCAGCTTATCCTGCTGCACGATGGCTTTTGCGTCCGCCACGCCGGCCCAGTCGCGCAGGATCAGTTTCACGGTCACATCCAGCACCTCGGCGGCGCTGTTGTGCAGCAGTTTACGCACCGCCGCCAGCCGCATATTGATGCTGCGCAGGGCCAGCGGCGTGCCGCGCTCGCTGAGGATGCGCCCGGCCAGCATATCCTCGCGCCAGGCTTCCAGCACGCTGCGGGAGGGCAGCAGGGCGTTCTGTGCCTGCATGTAGGCCGCCAGGGCGCGGATGGCGCTGTCATAATTGCGGGCCGTCAGGCTGCGCTGCGCGGTGGGGTGTTCAAGCTGCCCCAGGCGGCTGTGCTGCTGCGCCAGCACCTGGCGCAAATGGGCGATCCATTCCGGGCTAAAGCTCAGCCGGCTGTCCGTTTCAGGTGGATTCATGGCGCTATCTCTATCGGTTTATAACGGAACATGGTAAGCTAATGAGTACCTGCAAACCGCCTTCAGTGGATTCCCGTGAAACCATGGCAGCGCTGACGCTCTCCGACGATACCCTGCACCGGTTACAGGCGGCCGCCCGCGACCGCCAGTGTGACCCGGAAACACTGCTGCGCCAGTGGCTGGGGGCCCCGCCCTCGATTGTAGAGCAAGCGCCCGCGCCGCTCCAGGGGCCGGCCGTGCCCGTGGTGACGATTTTTGAAACGGCGCTGCACGCTTCCCCCGTGACCATCACCTTTCAGGATAGCGACCTGCGCTACCACTTCCTGTACAACGTGCCGCCCTATGTCGATCCGGCGGTCTTCATCGGCCGGACGGATGCGGAGATCATCACGCTGCTGCTGGAAGCGGAAGCGCAGCCGGAGGCGGAACGCTTCATCGCGCTCAAGCGGCAGGTGCTGGCCACCGGCCAGCCGCTGGCCGATGAACTGGCGCTGGTGCTGGACAACGTGCCGCGCTATTTCCGGGTGCAAGTCGCCCCCCTGAGTGATGCCGCCGGCCACTGCCGCGGTGTGACCACCACCACCATCGAAGTGACGCAGCAGCGGCAGATGGCCGCAGAAAATTACCGCCTCAGCGAGCGTTTTCGCCTGGCGCTGCACCATTCCGATATGATCGTGAGCTGCGTCGATACGAACCTGTGCCATACCTGGCTGTACATTCCACAGATCAATTTTGACCCGGCCCACTACATCGGCCACAAAGTGCTGGCCACGCTGCCCGACCAGTCCGAAGCGGTGCCCGTCCACGCCGCCATGCAGCGCGTGCTGGCCGGCGGGCCGGGCGAGCGCCACGATTTTACCGTGACGGTGGCGGGCCGGCGGCTGGTGTATGATACGCGCATCGAACCGCTGTACGACGGCGACGGCCACATCAGCGGGCTGAGCGTGGCCGCCTTCAACATCACCGACCGCAAAGCGCTGCAAGAAGCGCTGCGGCTGAACGAACAGCGCTTTCGTACCGCGCTGCGGCATTTGCCCATCAGCGTCTTTCAGCAGGATACCGACCTGCGCTACACCTGGTTCGAAATTCCCATGATGACCGAAGCCGATTTTTCGGCCATGATCGGCAGCCCCGATAGCGCCATGCCCCTCGACGCGGACGGGCTGGCCCGGCTGCTGCGCCTTAAGCAGCAGGTGCTGGCCGAGGGCCAGGGCCGGCGCGAAACCGTGACGCTGGACTTAAACGGCATCGTTTCGGCCTATGACCTGACGCTGGAACCCCTGCTCGATGAGCAGCAGCAGGTGGTGGGCCTCACCGGCGCGGCCTACGACATCAGCGAGCGCCAGCGCCTGGAAGAAGCGCTGTGGGAAGCCACCAGCCACCTGGAAAAACGGGTGCAGGAGCGCACCGCCGAACTGGAACGGCAGATCGAAGAACGGCGGCTGGCCGAAAACGATGTGGAACGGCTGATGAAAGTGCTGGAACACACCGAGGATTTGATCGGCATTGCGGATGCCACCGGCAGCCGGCTGCTGTTCACGAATGAAGCGCTGCGGCGTTTTCTGGCGCTGCGGCCGGGCGAAGACCCGTTCCAGAATGGCAAAGTGTCGCGGGCGCTGCGCGACCTGCTGTACCGGCTGGCCGTGCCGCAGGCGCTGGAACACGGTTCCTGGGTGGGGGAGATCGTGCTGGAGGGGGCCGGGCGCAGCCTGCCCGCCTCGCTGCTGCTGCTGGCCCCGCGCAATGCCGCCGGCGAGGTGGCCTACCTGGCCGGCATCGCCCGCGACATTACCCCGCAGAAAGAAGTGGAGCGCAGCCTGCGGGCCAACCTGCTGCGCGAGCAGGAACTGAACGAACTGCGGGCCCATTTCGTGACCACCGTCTCCCACGAATTTCGTACCCCGCTGGCGGCCGTGCTGGCCAGCGTGGAAATTCTGGAGCGCTACCTGGACCGGCTGACGGTGGAACGCCGCCAGGAGCACATCACGCGCATCAAGAACAATGTGGCCCACCTCACGCAGCTCGTCGAAAAAGTGGTGCGCGTGGCCGTGTAGCACGGCTGGCCGTTGTCACCAAAGAGCCGGCGGGTTTTTCTGGCCATTTTCAACTTGCAGCCTTTTAAAGAAGCGTTAAACTCTGTGCCATGGGGTGCCGCTGCGGCCGCAGTCGGGCTGCATCGTCATGCCTGCACCACTTAAGGCTTAAATCGGTAGATGGAGGCACACATGAAACGTCTGGTTGTCGGGCTGCTGGTGGCAGTGTTCGCGCTGCTGTCGGTTGCGCCCGCTTTCGCGCAGGATGAATTTGTTTTTGGCATGGTGCTGGTGGGCCCCAAGGATGACCGGGGCTGGAGCCAGGCACATTTTGAGGGGGGACAGTACATCGAAGCCAGCATTCCCGGTGCGCGGATGCTGGTCTTTGAAAGCCTGAACCCGGCCGATACCCCGGAAACCACCCTGGAAGATGTGGTGACGCTGTTCGTCGATGAAGGCGCACGGCTCATCATCACCACGTCGGACGCTTTTGAAGAAGATACGGCCACGGTGGCCGCCAAATTCCCGGAGGTGGTGTTCATCAATGCCTCCGGCGATGATGTGTTTGCCGGCACCGCGCCCGCCAACCTGGGCAATGTGATGGCCGCCAGCGAATGGCCGCGCCTGATCGCCGGGTGTGCCGCCGCGCTCACCACGCAGACCGGCCAACTGGGTTACATTGGGCCGCTCATTAATGCCGAAACCCGCCGCGTCGCCGCCTCGGAATACCTGGGGGCCCGCTACTGCTGGGAAAATTATCGCGGTAATGACCCGGCCGACCTGGTGTTCCAGGTGCAGTGGATCGGCTTCTGGTTTGCCATCCCCGGCGTAACGCTGGATCCCACGCAGGAAGCCAACACCTTCTACGATCAGGGCTTTGATGTGGTGATCTCCGGCATTGATACCACCGAAATGGTGACGGTGGCCGGGCAGCGCCTGGAAGCCGGCGAAACGGTGTGGTCACAGCCGTACAATTCGCTCACCGGCTGCGACACCGCGCCCGATAACTGCCTGGGCATGGTGTTCTACAACTGGGGGCCGGAATATCTCAAGATTGCCCAGGCGGTGATTGATGGCACCTGGGAACAGGACTGGCAGTGGGTGCCGCCCGTCTTCGACGACATGATGAACATGGAACTGACCTCCACCGGCTACATGCCCGGCCCCGGCCTGAGCGAAGAAAACCGCGCCACGCTGGAACTGTTCATCGCCGAAATGCAGGCCTTCGCCGCTGACCCGGCCAATGCCGATGCCATCTTCCTGTGGCAGGGCCCGCTGGCGCTCCAGGATGGTACCGTGCTGGCCGAAGAAGGGGAGAATGTGCCGCTGATGGACATCTGGTACCTGCCGCAGCTTCTCGATGGGATGCTCGGCGACAGCGAAAGCGCCCAGTAAGGCGCTGCGCCTGATCGGTAAGATCATGCTCTAACACGCCAGAAGACGGCCCACTCCGGGCCGTCTTTTTGCATTCCGCCCGGCTCCAGGGTACAACCGGCCGCAGGCCAGCGGCAGCAAGGGACAGTGCAGCACACCATGCAAATCGACCTGAAGCACATCAACAAGACCTTTGGCAGCGTCCGCGCCAACCGTGATATTAGCCTCAGCTTTGCCGGCGGGCGCATTGTGGGCATCCTGGGCGAAAATGGCGCGGGCAAATCCACCCTGATGAAAATTCTCTCCGGCTACCAGCCCGCCGACAGCGGCGAAATCTGGCTGGACGGGCGGCCGGTGCGCTATACGGGGCCGCTGGAGGCGCTGGCCGGCGGCATCGGGATGCTTCAGCAGGATCCGCTGGATGTGGCGGCCTTCACCGTGCTGGAAAATTTTATGTACGGGCAGGCGGGGGCCGG